>CAYNNG010000059.1:0-1567 GCA_964398655.1 uncultured Oscillospiraceae bacterium | reverse complement strand
TTCTCTTTCTATACTGCCTTATTAATTACATTTTTAAGCTTTGCAAAAATCATTCTGCCTGCTGCCGTCTGAAGCACACTTGTAACTGTTACCACAACAGAATCACCGATACACTTCTTGCCGCCTTCTACAACAATCATCGTGCCATCATCCAGGTATGCCAAGCCCTGCCCTGTTTCCTTACCGTCCTTAACTACCATTACAGTCATTTCTTCTCCTGGTAGCACTACAGGTTTGATTGCATTAGCCAGCTCGTTGATATTTAAAACCTCAACTCCTTGAAACTCTGCGACCTTATTTAAATTAAAATCATTTGTCAGAACCTTGCCTCCTAATTCCTTTGCAAGTTTTAAAAGCTTTACATCCACCTCGATGTTGTCTCCATAATCCCTTGATTCAATGGCAACATGAACAAAGTCATCCTTCTGGAGTATATTTAATACGTCAAGTCCCCTTCTGCCTCTGTTCCTTTTGAGGCTATCTGACGAATCAGCTATATGTCTTAATTCTTTTAACACAAATTCAGGTATTATCAATGTACCTTCTATAAATCCAGTCTTGCATATGTCAGAAATTCTTCCGTCTATTATAACGCTGGTATCAAGTATTTTAGGAGAAATTATTTCCTTTTTTGTTTTGTCTGCTTTCTTGGCTACTGACTGTTTTTTTAAATTTATTTGAGGCCATGTAAAGTCATCCTTTTTCCTTGTAGAAATTCTTATCCCCAAGTACCCAAATGTAAAATATGATAATATTGCAATAATCGTACCGACATATTTAATGTCTGAAAAAGGTTGGCTTATTAAAAAGGCAATAACAAATCCAACTATAAGTCCAACAGCACCCCAAATAATATCAATTGTTGAAAACTTCAGCAGCTCCCTTTCAAATGAGCTTACTACCCTAAGGCCAATTTTCTTGATTTTTGTTGAAAAAGATAAAAATATAAATCCTAATGCTAAGCTGATACCAATTATTACTAAAACGTTTTGCAAATTAGAAAACTTAAGGAAATTATTTTGGTTTAACAATATCCCTATAAAGGCACCAAGTGATGCGCCTATTATAGAATTAACCACCTTTATAAATTTATCTAACATATATTCTCACCTCCTTTTAAGTATACCCATATATTGCTATATTATTTAATGTAACACATTTTTTATTATTTGACTATACTATTTTCTTAAAATTATATCTAATTATTATTAAGTCTATCTTAATTCATGGGTAATAAAAGAAATATGCACTAAAGCACATTACTGTTACTGCTCCAGCGCATCTTCATTAATTATATTGTCCACATAATCCTGAACATTTTTACCATCATTGTTTGTGGATAGTGCAATTTCGCTTACAAGCATTTGTTTTGCACTGACAAGCATCTTTTTCTCGCCTGTGGAAAGCCCTTTTTCTCTGTCCCGGTATGTTAAATCTCTAACCACCTGGGCAACCTCAAATATATCTCCTGTCTTCATCTTTGACATGTTATCCCGATATCTCTTGTTCCAGTTTGAATCATTAAGCACTGCTCCCTGCCTTAATACATCGTATACATCGCCTACCA
>CAYNNG010000058.1:0-1660 GCA_964398655.1 uncultured Oscillospiraceae bacterium | reverse complement strand
AGGCGGCAGGCTCTGCTCTACGCATGCGCCAAAGAGGCACTTGTACGCGAAGTTGCGCTGGTCCCCAAAGTCGCTCGTCGACCGAGTTAGGTCTCCTCGCTCTTTTGGACTGCCAGCTCCACGGCTGTGGAGCGGATGAGACGGTTAGCGTAAGACTCTTTTTAGCAGCCTAAACCCTCTCTTTTTATATGGATGATAACGTACGGACAGGTCGAGGATTTTGCCCTTTTTGAGTACGGTTTTGCTGTGAGAGAATTCGTCGAAGCCGTATTGGCCGTGGTATTTGCCAAAGCCTGAGTTGCCTACGCCTCCGAAAGGGGCGGTGTGGGAGGAGAGGTGGAGGAGGCAGTCGTTGATGCAGCCACCGCCGAAGGAAATGTGGCTGTTGACATAGGCTTCGCGCTCGAGATTTTGCGTGAAGTGGTAGAGGGCCAGGGGCTTGGGCCGGGCTTTGATGAAGGCTATGGCATCCTCAAATTTTTCGTAATCCAGGATCGGTAGGATGGGCCCGAAGATTTCTTCCTGCATAAGCGGGGAGTCGAGGTCGGGATTGAGGACCAGGGTGGGCTCAATTTTCAAGCTCAGGGGGTCGGATTTTCCTCCGTATATGATCTTTTGTCCTTGTAGCAGCTCTTGCAGGCGGTCATATTGCTTCTGATTAATAATCTTGGGGTAGTTATCCTGGTAATATTTCGCATCTTTGCTGACTTTAGCCAGTTCTGCTTCCAGCAGCGGGATGAATTTCTCACGTAATTCCCGAGGGATCAAGACATAGTCGGGGGCCACACAGGTTTGTCCGGCATTGGTCAGCTTGCCGAAAGCCAGGCGCTTGGCGGTGAGCTCCAGGTCAGCACTTTCGTCGATTAGGGTAGGCGATTTGCCGCCCAATTCCAGGGTCACCGGGGTCAAGTGCTCAGACGCCTTGGCCATCACCAAGTGGCCCACCTTGGGTGATCCCGTGAAGAAAATATAGTCAAATTGCTCGTCGAGCAGGGCTTGGTTTTCTTGCCTGCCGCCCTCTACCACACGGACCAAACCCTTGGGCAGGCTGTGTTCCAGAAGGTTTTTGAGCAAGGCAGAGGTAGCGGGACTGTAAGCAGAGGGCTTAAGCAGGACGGTGTTGCCGGCGGCGATAGCCTCCACCACGGGGTCGAGCGACAAAAGGAAGGGGTAGTTCCAAGGCGACATGACCAGGACTGCCCCGTAGGGCTCCTTGTAGATATAAACCTGGGCGGGAAACTGGCTGCGGTCAGCCCTCACCTTCTTTGGCTTAGCCCATTTTTTCAGGTGCTTGCGGACCGCGGAAATCTCTCCTAGCACAAGACCAACCTCAGTCATGTAGCCTTCATGTGGACTCTTATTCAAATCCTCATGCAAGGCCTGCAAGATGGCCTCTTGGCTATTTCTTACCGCATAATAAAGCTGCTGCAAAACCTGCAGCCGAAAACCCACATCCAAAGTTTGCCCACTATCAAAAAACTCCTGAATCTCCCGCCTCGCCTCTTTAATGGGGTCTGTACCGGGCTGTGGACTGGGATTCGTATTGGACTCCGAACCGGGATTTGCTTCTAATTTATCATTGACCATATAGACCTCCTTATAATATTCCCCGACCATCTAAATTATGGTATTTCTAGACCTTCTATATACCGGTTTGCCT
>CAYNNG010000057.1:0-1710 GCA_964398655.1 uncultured Oscillospiraceae bacterium | reverse complement strand
GCTCCCATGAATCTACGGGTGGCAGAAGCCCAGGAAGAGCCCGAAACCACAGGGCCTAAAGCCAACCAAGTCCTTACCTCAGAAGCTGGCCGGGTCTCTATTAATTTTCACCCGGAATTGCAAAGAGAAACTGGCCCTTATCCTGTCCTGCGCGTGCAAGGACAGCCCATTAGTCAGGATTTTATTGATAACTTTCTTGAGCTTTATATGAGTGACCTTACCCTCTACCCCGCAAAACTGATAACCATGCAAGAGGAACTGGCCAATGTGGAAGAACGCATTGAAGAACTAGAAGAACGTCAAAAGATGGAGGATGAGTCTGGAGGCCATGAGGGTTATCTGGCGGAATTGCGCAAGCTTCAAGCAAGTGGCCTAGAGGGTGTGGAAATTTGGGACCCCAACAATAGTGAGGATACAGCAAGGTATGATTCTTACCTCGACTATGCTCATAAGCTGCAAAAAGAAGATCCTGAGCATTTCACACTTGCTGGTGAAGGTAAAGGTGGCTATAGCCTGTTAAAGGTTAATCAACCCAAGGGGTTCAATTACTTTTCTTTAACTTATCAAAATACCAGCTACCCTGTGAACAATTTCTGCTACCGTCTGGATACACTTGGAGAAACTCTATTCCCTTACGGACACGAACTTAGCCGGGAAGAGGCCGAAAAGATCAGTCCCTTGGCTCAAGGGGATATAGCGCATTATTATCTGAGTAATTATCTCCTGCCTAGTGGGGTGGAGAGCGCGGAGGACTTTAGTGAGCTGGCACAGCGGATTGAGGAATCTCCTGATCGAGAATTTGACGCCACGCTTACTTCTGCTGTTCCTCAATGGACAAGGGAGGAGGCTTTGCAAAAGGCTAATGGCCTGGTTAAAGCCTTGGGCCTAGAACAACATTTACAATTAGCCTACCAAGATGCTGCTATGGCTGCGACTTATAGGTCCTTACCTGCTCAAGCACAAGACCAAATCGCAGGAAAACTTTTTTATGATGTGCGTTATCTGACGCCGGTATGGAGATTTATTTATTATCCCAGTGTTGCTAACCATACCTTTGCCTACAATATTTATGGTATTGCAGATACGCCTTTTCTCTTGGATGAGGATGTCTCTATGGATAAGTTAGTGGCACCCTGGAACTTTGAGTCACTGATTTTTTCCCTGGGAACAGATGGCTTGGTTACTTTAAGTTACAATTCACCCATGGAAGTAACCGAAGAAATTAGCTCGGAGGCTCAACTCTTGCCTGAAGATGAGATCCTGTCTCTGGCGGAGACCATGCTAGTCCGCAGGGAAGAAGAGCTAATGGCCAGCGTTAGAAGCCCACAGAGCAAAATGGAGCTCAATGTGGAATATGCAAAACTCACTCCGTACCGTATCTTGGACCAAGATGATCCCTTACAAGGCACGATCGTTCCGGTTTGGAACTTTTACGGGAGCAAAAGCCTGGTCTACGAGGGAGCGGATGATAAGTTGCTTTTCCTGCATGAACGCAATCCTCATAATTCATTTTTAACCCTTAATGCGATCAATGGCACGGTGATAGACCTGACCCAGGGCAAATAGGCAAAGATGCCAGATATGGCATTTCAGGCGAGGCCTTTATGAAAATCAAGGATTTAATATTTGTTTTTCATAAATGCAATACTTAAAAATCATAATAAGAGAATTGTTTGCTCGCCCAACAAATATTTTTAGGGCTTGACAATA
>CAYNNG010000056.1:0-1898 GCA_964398655.1 uncultured Oscillospiraceae bacterium | reverse complement strand
GAGGCTACAGCTTATACCTGGACCGGGAACCGTACTGCTACAGGTACCTGGCCAAGCAGAGGCACGGTAGCAGTGGATCCCCGGGTAATACCACTAGGGACTGAACTCTATATAGATGGTTACGGCCCGGGGACAGCAACAGATACAGGGGGAGCCATAAAAGGTAATCGGATAGATCTATATATGGACACAGAGGCGGAATGTGGGGAATTTGGGAGACGAGATGTGAAAGTGAGGTTTCTGGAATGAAGGCAACTGGAATGACAAGAAAAGTTGATGGATTAGGACGTATCGTAATCCCTATCGAATTGAAACGCACTATGGGGATTAAAGAGAACGACACCTTAGAGATATACACAGATGGCAACCGGATAGCAATGCAAAAATATCAACCCGGATGCATGATCTGTAACAGTATGGACGGCCTTGTTAATCAGGGAAATGTGTGCATCTGTCAGGATTGCATTAAGCAGCTACAAAAACAGGCGAAGCTGAACCAGGAAGTATCTAAGAGGAGGTAGCTAAGCATGAAAATAGGGGATAAAGTATTGGTCCCCCGTACTGGGGGCGGGATATCAGAAGGAGAAGTCATAGAGTTATATACAACTCATGCCCGAGTTAAGTTCCTCATAGGTGATGCTTACCGAGGGGAACCGGTTCTTGAAAACATAAAGGCATTATACGGATATAAGACAGTTAGGTTATCTGAATTAAAACTCATAGAGGAGGATTGAAATTGAGTAGTATCAAGATTAATAAACTCGAAATCGAGAACGTAAAGCGCGTTAAGGCCGTAAAGATAGAGCCGACAGCTAACGGCCTAACCGTCATAGGTGGCAAAAACAACCAGGGTAAGACATCTGTGCTGGATAGCATTGCCTGGGCCCTGGGTGGCAATCGTCACCGGCCTTCACAGGCGCAGCGGGAGGGATCAGTAATCCCGCCAAACCTTCATATTGTCATGTCAAACGGCCTTGTGGTCGAGCGCAAGGGGAAAAACTCAGACCTAAAAGTAATCGACCCCTCCGGCCAGAAGGGGGGACAGCAGCTACTCAACGAGTTTGTGGAGCAGCTGGCTCTGGACCTGCCAAAATTCATGAACTCTAACAATAAGGAAAAGGCTAATACGTTACTGCAGATTATAGGTGTCGGTGATCAGTTGTACGAATTGGAACAAAAAGAACAGGAAATCTATAACCGGCGGCATACGATCGGCCAGATCGCAGACCAGAAGAAGAAGTTTGCTAAAGAACAACCTTATTATCCAGATGCACCAAAGGAACCCATATCAGCATCAGATCTGATTAAGCAGCAGCAGGAAATTTTAGCACGCAATGGCGAGAACCAGCGGAAGCGTGAGAATCTGCGGAACCTGGAAATCCAGGCCATTAACATCCAAAAACAGATCGATGAACTACTTGCTAAGCAGGTTATTGTTTTAGCCGACTTGGAGGTTGCCCGCAAATCGGCTCAGGATCTACATGACGAATCGACCGAAGAACTAGAAAAGAACATTGAACAAATTGAGGAAATTAATGTCAAGGTTCGGGCCAATCTCGACAAGGACAAAGCTGAGACCGATGCCCAGGATTATACTGACCAGTACAACACCCTGACTGTTGAGTTGGAGAAGGTGCGCCAGGCTAAAATTGACTTGCTTAAAGGTGCAGACCTTCCTCTACCAGGTCTATCAGTGGTAGAGGGTGAGCTGACCTACCAGGGTCACAAGTGGGACAACATGAGTGGTAGCGACCAACTAAAAGTTAGCGTGGCCATCGTCCGGAAACTCAATCCAAAATGCGGCTTTGTGTTGATGGATAAATTAGAGCAAATGGACATGGATACCCTGGCCGAGTTCGGTGCCTGGCTCGAGCAGGAGGGGCTGCAGGCTATCGCTA
>CAYNNG010000055.1:0-1974 GCA_964398655.1 uncultured Oscillospiraceae bacterium | reverse complement strand
AACTCCTCAGCCAGGGCCTTAAAGATCAAGTGTCCGACTACCGCGCCCCCGTCAATGATGCCTAGACTTTTATCTCCGTAATAGGCAGCTCTGCCGTGGACCGACCTCATATCTTTAGTGCTCTCCATACCTTGTTCAGAAGCAAGTTTGGCAGCTTGTAAGGCTGCGGCAGGACTTGCTTCAACCTGGTCTTCTAAGGCTTGAATGGCAGGATATAGAGAATCCACGATGGTCTTTTCACCTGGCTTGGAGCCAGCTTTATCCATCATAAGCTCTAAGCCAGCTCGCATAGCTTGCACCAGAACTGGAAAATCAATTTCCTTGTCTGAACCCGTAGCTTTCTTGAGTGACTTTCCCATGCCCATGAAAACGAAGGATAAAATAGTTCCCAGTGAAGAGGGAGCTGCTTCATTGAAGGCGGAAGCGCAGTGGAAAACTAGATTGGCAAAGGGTTGGTCCTGATTATTCTCTGCATAATCATATACCGCTTGAAAACCATTGCTCATGGAGATACCCAGGTCTCCATCCCCATTCCGCTGGTCTAGTTTTACCAAATAATCTCGGTTCTCATTCATGACTTGGGAGATTGCCTTAAGCCCTTGTATAAAATCTTGATTTGTAATCATAAGCTTATCCTCTACCCTTTAATTGATTAAAGATTGCAGTTGGTGTAGAAAGGTGTCTTTGCTGGAGCGCGCAAGAGGGTCTTCTGTTCTGCGGTCAGTTTAAAAATGCTCACAGATAAGCCGGCCATTTCCATGGAAGTGGCATATTCACCGATATGAGGCATAAAGACACTTACCTTCTTCTCAGCTAGCAGTTGGTGCAGCCTTCTGTAGACAATGAGGAGTTCCTCGCGCGGTGTGGCGCCCAGGCCATTAATCATGACTGAAACTTCAGCATTTTCCTCTAGCTGGAGTTCCTGATTAATCGTATGGAAAGCTGTCTCTGCAATTTCATCTGCGGTCATCATTTTACGCACTTCAATGCCTGGCTCACCATGGATACCCATACCTACTTCAATCTCATCATCTGCAATGTGGAAACTGGGTTCGCCCACTTCAGGCACAATACAGGGGCTTAGGGCAAAGCCCATGGTGCGAATATTCGCTAAGGCAGCGCGTGTGGTTGCGGCAACTGTTTCGAGATCATCGCCCCGATCAGCGGATGCGCCCGCAATTTTATAGGCATAAACAAGGCCAGCTACGCCACGCCTCTTGTCTGCTTGGTCCGCAGGAGAGGAAGCAATATCGTCCATAGCCAAAACAGACTCAGTCTTGATATCATCAAAGTCTACTTCTTCCTGGGCTAACTCAAAGTTCATTTTATCTCCGCCATAATTTCCATACAGGCAGAGAACTCCTTTGCCATTATCACAAGCTCTGATCATAGCTGCCATTTTGGAGGCTGAAGGAGAGGCAAAAACATTACCAATAGCGCAGCCGTCGATCATACCCTCTCCGACATAACCGCAGAACAGGGGTAAATGTCCGCTGCCGCCAGCTGTGACAATACCAACTTTGTCAGCTTTCTCGTGCTTGGTACGTACTAAAACCCTTTTGTCATCGTTAAGAAAGCTAACCTGATCACCGTAAGCGAGGACCAAACCTTCCATAAACTCATCCACAAAGTTTTCGGCAGTATTGAGTACTTTTTTCATATTACACTCCTTTTTTAGACCTGTACGTAAATAAACGTAGGGGTAACTTCCGTAAGAACCTTGAGCAAGGACTACACACTAATACCATGTGTAATCATATCTACGTCTCAACAAATCGTCAATAAAGTTCACTTGCATTACTACCGTATTGTGCAATCAGTGGAATCAATACCTTGGTAATCGCCAGGTCAAAAAGTGTTAATTAGTTATTAATTTCCCACAAGAAAAGAGTTTATGTCTTGTCTTAGGAATTTAAGAGCACTCTCTTTATCATTCGCCTTTATCGCTTCTATGACTCTATTATGCAAGCCTAT
>CAYNNG010000054.1:0-2330 GCA_964398655.1 uncultured Oscillospiraceae bacterium | reverse complement strand
ATGCATGGACTACCTCCTGACTTATAAGTCCAGGTTTTTGTCCGCACCCCCGTTTTTGGCAGTCTAAAATTGCATAGCATCCTTAGTATCTAATTGGGTTTCTTACTCTTCCTCTAGTTGACCACCACCTTTAGCCAACATGGCTTCCTCATAACGCAGACTTGGACCCGTAAAGGCGAGGATGTGTGCCCGATGAACCAACCTATCTATTAAGGCCGCTGTAAGGCGATCGTCACCAAAGACCTCGTTCCAGCGTCCGAACTGTAAGTTTGACGTAATAATTACAGATTGTTGTTCGTAACTGTTAGATATCACATTAAATAACAATTGTGATGATGTCTTATCAAACGGGATATAACCCAGCTCATCTAATATTAGCATATCAAGTCTGTGCAGTTGCTTGAGAGTTTTGTTTAAGTTGCCTGAGCGGTGCTTTTCTATCAGTTCGGCACACAGATCTGATGCACGGAAGAACCGCACTTTCTTACTAAGCGAGCAGGCCTTTACTCCCAAAGCGGTAGCTAAATAGGTTTTTCCTGTGCCAACGGCACCCAAGCAGAGGATGTTTTGCTTGTTTTCAATGAAATCAAGGCTCATCAGTTGCTCTTTATCAAATCCGTTTGGCCATGTTATCGGATGGAATTTGTAACCTTCAAACGTTTTTATGACCGGGAACTTAGCTTGTCTGAGTAGTCTTTGTACCCGTTGAGCGTCTCGATGTTTAGCCAAAAGCTTCAGTACATCAGTTAAATATTGAGTCTCGTTTTCAAAGGTTACCTGAGCCGCTAGCGTTTCAAGGTCACCGAGTTTAAGCTCTTTACATAATGCCATCAATTAACTGGTCATGAGTTGCCACCCCCAGTTGGTCATAGATAGACAGGTCTGGCTGCCATTCGGCCACCTCAGATGGTGTCCATGGCTCTTCAAGAGGCACTTGTTCAGCTGTTCGTGCACCGGCCTGGCGAGCAGCAATCATCTTCAGAGTATTGATGTCTGTTCTGCCAAACTCTAAAGCCTGTTTGGCTGCCACAATAAAAATATCAAGGGGATGTTCCCGTAGAATCGCAACAGCAGCAATAATCCTTTGACGTCGTTCTTTTAGATCTGTAGCGGACAAAATGTATTCTTTGATACTATCAGGTAAAGCTCTTAAGTACACAGCTCGTTCTGCTGCACGGGGCCTTTGGATAAAAATTTCTAGTTCCGCTGCCCAATCAATGTTTTCTGCCTTTTGACAGTATACACGAGGTCGTGTGTGAAAGTGTTTCTCACCATATTCATCTAACATCACTAGGCGATCCCAATATGCTTTAACGAGAACTCGCTGACTTGGGGGATGCATTAGGAATTCGGTACAGCTGGTCATCTATTTTGATTTCCCCATACTTGTTAACCACTTGAGAATGTATCTGGACGATTTCCAAAGGAGAATTTGGTAACGGCAGTAGCTGGGCAACGTCGTCTTCCCACAAATCGCTAATCAACGATTCTTTAGCATAATGCTCCCTGTCCCGGTCGGCTAGCATTTTTTTGTGCAGTTTCTGATTAAATTCATAGAGGTCTTCAATGACGGGCATGGGGCTAAAGTTATTTCTACGAACGTAACCCACTTTACCCTCGACATGACCTTTTTCCTGACCCTTACCAGGATTACAAAACTCGGATTTAAAACGATAATGCCATTGAAATGTTTTAAACATTTCCGTTAGCGAACGTTCAGTTCCTGAAAGTATCTTCACTACAACCGCGGAGAGGTTATCGAACCTAATTATTCGTGGAACCCCACCAATTAACCTGAAGAGCTCTTGCAGTCCGTACAAGAAGCAGACCATGTTTTCCGACGGAAGTACTATGCAGACTTGTGCGTTACTGTGAGGAAAAGACATGACTAACTCATAATAAGTTTTTCTCTCAGCACCATTAATGGCTCCAAACTTTCCAAAATCCACCTGGGCTTCACCAGGAAATTGCTCAAGCCGAATGGCTTGTTCTTGAACACTAATATACATTTTCTGCTTAAGTTTTCGAACGTAGTCTCGAACCGTCCGGTAGGAACCTTGATAATTTAATTCTCGGAGGTCCTCGAACATAACTTTTGCGGTCCGTCTCTGTTTTTTTGGTTGTCGCTGATCCTCAACCAACCAATCCTTTAGGTACTCTTCAAATCCTTCCATGGCTGGTTTTTTCCTTGTCCTTTTACCTCGCTCCTGTAAATCGATGTTTCCATCAGCATATTTCTTGGCAGTCTTCCAATCACATTGTAGCCCAGATGCGATCTCGCTGATAGAAGCATCTTCATTTTCCCTTAGGTGTTTGATATAATCAATTTG
>CAYNNG010000053.1:0-2672 GCA_964398655.1 uncultured Oscillospiraceae bacterium | reverse complement strand
CCTCAATTTCTAAATTAGCCTTATTAACTCTAAACCAGGTACCTCAATTTCTAAATTAGCCTTATTAACTCTAAACCAGGTAACAGTATAGCAGTTTTGTAACAAAACAAAGGCTTATTCAGGTAAAAAGAGGATTCCCCCTATCCACTGTTAAGTGTTAGGATTCCGGGGTTATTTATGAGCGTGCTATAAAAAGTGCCTCCAAACAATGGCTTGGAGGCATCACCTAAACTTGGGATGTAATTTTTAGCTTGGCAGCTTATTTGAACTTAAAGACCAGCTGGACACTAGCATTTACCTGTACATCCTGCTGAGAAAGAGGAGGCGCGCCGGCGTTCATGCCCTCGGCAGCTTCCATAGTGGTTTTGGCTTGGTCGGCATAGTTCATGAAGCCATAAGAGGGCTCTGTGCCTTCGACCACACGTGCGGGCACGGGGATTAGTTCTACGCCAACGGCATCGGCTAAGACTTGAGCCTTCTCTTGACCACGCTCAACCGCCAGTTTGAGGGCTTGGTTGTAAGCTTCGTGGGTGGACTCTACATCGTAGGTGATGGTGTTGACCCGGTTGGTGCCGGCATCCAGGGAGGCAGCGATGATTTCGCCCAGTTGCGCGATATCGCGGACCTTGATCGTAATTTCATTTTCTACCTGGTAGGCATAAACCTGGGGCTCGTCTTGATCCCAGTTGGTCTGGGGCCAGATACTGTAAGAGGAAGTGTAATAATCTTCTTCGGAGATGCCTCTTTCTTTTAAGAGGGCGAAGACTGCTTCCATATCCGCGTTATTAGCATTATTGGCTTCGGCAGCAGTGGGAGCTTGAGCAACAACTGCCAGGCGCAGGGTAGCGAAATCCGGTTGGATCCTTACCAGGCCTTGAGCGGTAACCATGATCTCGCCGTCTTTTAGTTCAGCCACAGCATTAACCTGAGGCAGCTCGTCAACGGGTTCTTCCGCCTTATCTTCAGCTACAGGTTGTGCCATTTCTTCTTTTACTTCTTCAGCCGGTGCTTCTTCCGCGGGAGTTTCTTCAGGATTTTCTTCGGCGTTCTCCGCCTCCGCGTTTTCATTTTCCGTTTCCTCGGCGGCTACGCCAGGCAGGATCTGCGGGGCAGCGGTGATGAAAAGAGCTAGGGCTAGAACAGCAATAAGGCCATAAAGGCTAAATCTACGTAGATTCATAATGTTTCTCCTTTTGCGTTTTATATGCTGCGCGAGGTCTTCACGCTAGGCACCTTTGCGGGGGCACCCTTCGCCACGTGACAACTTTCACAAAGGTCAGTAAACCAGGAGGATGTCCTTCTAGATTTATGGCCTCTTCATACGTGTGGCTATACAAGCCTGGTGCTCATAATTATAAGGAAAGCGGTTCGCTTTGCCAAGCGAACCGCCTCTTGTTTCACTACTCTGTAAGAGAACTGTAACTTCAGTTCTTATTCCTACATAAAGAGCTTCTAGATAATGGAGGCTTCGTAGATAGACTTGATGGAAGCCAGCATGGTTTTGTCGAATTCCTCAGGGCTCTGCTGGTAGGTCAGACCCTCGCTGAAGGCCCGGGAGAAGCTGGCGATCATGCCATGGTTCTTGGCCAGGAGTTCGTTGGCCTTGTCGCGGCTGTAACCGCCAGACAGGGCGACTACACGCACAACGTGCTCATTATCCATGAGTTCCTTATAGAGGTCAGGTTTGGTGGGGATGGAGAGCTTGAACATGATTGGCTTGTCCACCTCAGGCAGGTGTTTCTTGATTTCTGCCAGGAGGATGTCCTCAGCTTCGGCCTTGTCAGGAATATTGATGTCTACTTCTGGCTCAATGATGGGCACTAAGCCGTAGGAGCAGATCTTTTTCGCAACTTCAAACTGCTGGTCTACGATGGCCTTGATGCCTTCGGGATTGGCCGCCAGAATTACAGAACGCATCTTGGTTCCAAAAACGTTACGCTTAACTGCTCTCTCCAGCAACTCGTCCAGCTGGGGCATATCCTTCATGAGACGGACGCCGTTCTTTTCTTCAGCCAGACCCTTGTCATTTTTGAGGAAAGGTACGATACCCTTTTCTTCCCAGAGGTAGTCGCTGGTATATTTGCCTTCAACCTTGCGGTCCATAGTGTTCTCAAAGAGGATCGCGGCCAGGATATGTTCACTGGTAAAAGAGGGGCTAGTCATGATGCGGGTCCGCATTTCGTGGACCTTCTCAAACATTTCCTCGTCGCCGTGATAGCTATCTTCGGATACGCCGTAAGCCTTAAGAGCCTTGGGGGTGGAGCCACCGGACTGGTCTAAGGCAGCAATGAAACCTTTACCTTCATGCATACGCTGTAATTGTTCTTGATTCATGGATGACCTCCTAATACTGGATTTTGTAATGGATTATTGAACTAACTATCTGTGTTCTTCCATCCCTCATTATACTAGGATTTTCTAAACCAAGCCACTTGCCTAAGCCTGCTTTCTCACTTTAGCCTCTTGTTTACGGAACAAGAGCTTTAGGATCTGGCAAATTTATAATAAATTATCCTTGAATGCTTTGCGCACGCTTCTGAGTGAAAAAATAGAATACGCAGAAGATGGCGTAGAGGATCGCGAAGCCACCCATCACACCCCAAACAGGGAAGACATAATCGCCTAACCAGTTCGGCTGCCATATACCGAATAGGAGAGGAAAGAGAAAGAAC
>CAYNNG010000052.1:0-3118 GCA_964398655.1 uncultured Oscillospiraceae bacterium | reverse complement strand
ACATTAACTTGGAGGTTACTATGTCAGAGCTCAAGCAACAGCACCTTGTTATTATCGGGTCAGGAATTGCCGGTGTCGCAGCCGCTGAGGCCGCACGCAAAGAAAGTGAAGATCTTAAAATCAGCCTCGTGTCCAGCGACCAATATTTACCCTATTATCGCCTACGCCTGGCTGAAGTTCTCGCCAAGCCAGAGCAGGCGGATAAGCTCTTCCTCCATAATAGCGATTGGTACACAGAGCGCCGCATTAACTTACTCCTCGATAGCAGCGTAACCAGCCTGGACCCTCAGGCTAAAACTCTCACGCTCCAAGATGGCCAAACCATGAGTTACGATAAGCTGGTCATGGCCGCTGGCTCCAAGAGCCGCCTCCCCCGCGTAAAGGGCCAGGATAGGCCGGGCGCTTTCACACTCTGGACCTTGGCTGACGCCAAGAAGATCAGTGACGCGATTGACCAAGAGGGTATTAAATCTTGTGTCGTTATCGGCGGCGGTCTACTGGGCTTGGAAGCTGGCTGGCAGTTGCACCAGCGCGGCCTCAAGGTAACTATCCTGGAAAGAGGGGAACACCTCATGCTCAACCAACTTAACCAGGAGGCTTCCGAACTCTTAGAAGACTACATCGCTTCCTTGGGTATTGATCTCTTAACCAATGCGGACACCGCCAGCATCGATGGCGAAGGCGAAGATGGCCCTGTAACAGGCCTTACCCTGACCGATGGCCGCAGCGTAGCCTGTGATGCCGTACTCATTTCTATCGGCGTAATGGCCAACACGGAAATTGCCCAGGAAGCTGGTTTGGACATTGGCCGCCGCATTAAGGTTGACCGCGAAATGAAGACTTCTGCCCCGGATATTTACGCCGCAGGCGATGTGTGCGAAGTAGATGAAGAAGGTTACTGGTTCGGCCTCTGGTCCATCTCAATGGCCCAAGGCAAGGTGGCAGGCACCAACGCCGCTGGCGGTTTCACCACCTTTGATAAGGTCATTCCTCCCTACGTGGTAAACACCATGGGCACCCGCATCGTTTCCCAAGGCAAGGGCATCAAGGATGATAACAGTGACTGCCGCCGCGAAGTCAGCAAGGATGCCGAGGGCCATAATTACAAGTGCCTGGCATATAAGGACGATGCTTTGACCGGCTTCATCCTCATTGGAAAGCCCGCCAGTGAAATGGTCAGCCTGCAAAAAGAGCTGAATAAGTAGTTAGGAGCTGAACCGCCCATGCGGCTTGAAGGCACAGTATACCAAGGGGATCTGGTGATCAACCGTCAGACTCTGACTCTCGCGGATGACAACTCGAGTTTTACTAAGCGGTTGGATCGGACCCTCTTGGCCCTAACCAAGGCCCTTAATGTTCCTATTCCCATTTGGCTGCAGAAAAACACCCGGGAGTTCACCCATTTTCGTCAAACCATGTTTTTCCCGGAGCAGTTTGCGGAGACCGTAAACTTCAGTTATCTGCAGATAAAATTAATTGAAAATTAGAGACATGCCCCAAAATCCAACTAACAACCCGAACAAATCAACAAAGCTCTCAAGTCCCTCAGACGACCTCACTCCTCCTCAATCTTCAAAGTCCCGGCCTCATCCGCAGAAAAGTGATTTTGTCATTAAAGACCACTATAGCTTCCAAGAACTCTTGGACCTCATGGCCTTTTTGCGCAGCCCCCAAGGCTGCCCCTGGGACCGCGCGCAAACCCATTATTCCATCAAGGGATCAATGATTGAAGAGGCCTGGGAAGCGGTAGATGCCATAGAAAGCGGCAAGCCCGAGCGTTTACAAGATGAGCTGGGTGACGTTCTGCTACAGGTAATTTTTCACGCGCAGATTGGTCAAGACGCCAAAGAATTCAATATTGACGGGGTGATTGCCGGCCTCTGCCGCAAGCTGATCAGCCGCCACACCCATATCTTTGGGCATGACCAGGCTGCGGATCCTGACGCAGTCCTTAAAACCTGGGCTGACAATAAAAAAGTGGAGAAGGGACTTAAGTCAGAAACTGACGTTCTGCGTGACGTACCCAGGCATATCCCCGCCCTTTCTCGCTCTCACAAGCTGCAAAAGAAGGCGGCAGCCTGCGGCTTTGATTGGCCGGAAGTAAGTGGCGCGGCAGACAAGATCCAGGAGGAAGCCGACGAGCTCTTTGCCGTCTATGAAGACCAAGAGCTCAGCGATGAAGCGCGCCAGAAACGACTGGCAGAAGAAGGCGGCGACTTGCTCTTTGCCGTAGTAAATGTTCTGCGCTTCCTAAAGGTGGATCCAGAGCTGGCCTTGAACCAGGCCAATGATAAGTTTATCCGCCGTTTTGCGGGCATGGAGGCCAAGGCTGAAGCTCAAGGCCAAAAATTGCAGGACATGAGTCTAGAAGAAATGGATGCCCTTTGGGAGGCCGTAAAAGCTGAGGAGGACAGCCCATGCGTTTAGATAAATATTTAAAAGTTTCCCGTTTGGTCAAACGCCGTACCGTGGCCAATGAATTAGCCAGTCAAGGCCGTATTCAGGTCAATGGCCGGGTGGCCAAGGCGGGAACTCAATTAGCCGTAGGTGACATCTTAGAAATTCGTTTTGGCGAAAAGCTCTCTTACGTCAAGGTCCTAGACCTTAAAGAACACGTCCGCAAAGAGGACGCCAGCCAGATGTACGAGATTGTAGACGGGCCGACCAGTTAAAGTCAGCTTGTCATGATGTTACAAATAAGTTACTAGCAGATTGCGGTAAATTTACGTTTAATAATTTTGCCTGGCCGGCTTTGCTTTTTACTCCAGATGCTCTTAAGATGAGGCTATACCAATAGTTTGGATGATTTGCATGCGTAATACTAAAGCCGAAGGAAAACATAATCTGGGCTTACGCCTTCTAATCGTGGGACTTATAATTTTGGTCCTCCACGCTGCCGTGTCTATTTATCTCCGTCAGGAGAAGGAATTTGCCCGTTTGACCTTGGAGGCAGAGGAGCTGAATTTACAGCTGGAAAACACCCAGCGTGAAAACAAAGAGATTCAAGAGCTCAATGCCTTAGTAGGCAGCTCAGAATACATTGAGCGTGTAGCCAGAGACCAGCTCGGCTTAGTAAGACCCGACGAAATTATCTTTATCCACCGTTAAACTGCTGCTA
>CAYNNG010000051.1:0-3560 GCA_964398655.1 uncultured Oscillospiraceae bacterium | reverse complement strand
CTCGGCTTAGTAAGACCCGACGAAATTATCTTTATCCACCGTTAAACTGCTGCTAAAGGAGAGACCAAGTCTGACCTGGGTAAGTTAAAAGAGAATTTGGAACACGCCCTGGAAGAAGTGAGAGCCTCTGTGCATAATCTGCACGCTGAATCCTTAAATATTGAGCAAGCCCTGCACAATCTCGCCGAAAATTATCACTTCTGGCCAGTGTTTTTAAAAATTGATCTGAGCCAAGAACCCGATGCCGCCACCCATCATGCGATTTTAGCCATTTGCCGCGAAGCTCTGGCCAACACTGCCAAGCATTCTAACGCTAGCCGTGTAGATATTAGTCTGCGCAATGACCACAAGACCTATCAGTTGCTGATCGTCGACAATGGTTCTCCACAACCTGATAAGCCTAGCTCCAATCCTGGCGGGGGGATAGGCCTTTATAATATGGAAGACAGAGTCAATCAGCTTGGCGGCCATATCAATGTTTCGCATGAGCGGGGCTTCCGGATTTTCATCCGTCTGCCTCTAGCCCTTAAGGCCACCCCAGGAATTGAAGGTTAAGTATGCGCATAATTCTAGTTGATGACGACCCCATTGTTTGCCAGAGCTTACGGACAATCATTGAGCTTTCCGCCCGCCAAGAAGGTTTAGAGGATGTCCATGTGGTAGCTACTGGCCAGAATGGCAACGAGGCCATAAACCTGTACCATTCGACGAAGAATATATCTTAGAAGCCCTGCGTTTGGGCGCCAAGGGCTATCTCATGAAATCTGCCGCCAGCAATATCCTGCCTGCCCTCCTGGCCGTTGCCACAGGGCAAAGGGTCTACGGAGACGAAATTGTCGACCAGCTCCCTCATATGCTGGCAGCCGAGCATAACCGCCTGGAAGCTCCAGACGAAGAGGCAGCGCGCCAGGCCTCCATTTTTGCTAGTCTCAGTGCTAGCGAATGGCAATTAGTCAAACTGGTCGCCCAGGGCCAAAACAATCGCGAGCTAGCGCAAAACCTACATTTCTCCGAAGGCACAGTGCGTAATTATCTTTCGCAAATCTTGGCGAAGTTGGGTCTCCGGGACCGAACCCAGCTGGCAGTTAAGTATTATAAAGAGGGCTTCAACTAGGCCGCCCTCGCTTGATTGAACAGTATTTACAGAATCTCTATGGCTCGCTATACCAGCCTCTAACTGAGCTATACTAACCGGCTAGGTCTGGTTTATCTCAAAAAAAGCAGGTGCCGGGGTCGGCACCTGCTTTGAGTGGTAATTTACGTCTAGCGGCCTGGACTTGGGGCTAAATCCTAGTGGTAATCCAGGGTACCGCCAGATTCTGCTACATAATCGTTCCACTCTACGTCATCGTAGTTGTAGAAGATATATCCGTAACCCAGGATCGGGTGGAGTTCCATGTCGGGGCTCTCGTAGTCAATTCTCTGAGATTTCAGCGAGGCACTGGCGGTGAAGTTCAAGGGGCAGGCTGTATAGTCTTCCAGGACATAGCCTTCCAGAGTAGCCAGGATCTTGATACGATCGTCTTCATCAATGCTGCCCTTACCGAAGGGGTGATCGCGGTCCATACCCATCATAGCGGTCCACCAATCCATGGGAGTCAGGGAGTAGGTCTCGCCAGCGATTTCGATGTCGATCTTTTCAGCTTCGGGGTCAAAGGCTAGAGCGTAACGGTAGTTAGGATTGAGGAATACTTCAAAGAGGTAGAAGGGGTCCATGAGGGCGCCTACCCAACCAGCTAGAAGCAGGTCGGTCTGACCATTTCTGAAGAGGTCAGCATACTGGGTACCAGCGGTGGGATCATATTCGACAACCAGACGGTCTTCCAGTTTGGTACCTTCTACAGCCTTCATCCAAGCTTGATTCAGGAAGTTGTAGTTTCTCTGAGCAACCTCGTTATCTTGGTTGAAGCTGAAGACGATATTAACTACGTCGCCATCCTTAATGAAGCCTTTTTCTTCAGCGATATCGTAAGCCTTGTCGAAGAGTTCACGGGCTGCGTCGAGGTCATAACCGGTCAGAGCGTCGTAAGCTTCGTCCAGAGTGGCAAAATCTTTGCCTTCACCGTACTCAATGCCGTAAGCGTCACAGAGGGAAGCCTTGGCATAGTCGTAGTCACGGTAGGGGGTCATGGTTTCTGGATCAGCGATGTAACGAGGGCCAATCAGACCAAAGCCAGGGAAGTTAGAAGCTGAGGTGGCCTTGCAGTAGGCAGCGCGATCGATGGACCAAGACAGAGCTTGACGGAATTCAGGGATAGTTAAGATTCTGCGGCAGACACCGTCAGTTTCACGAGCCTTCAAGGCAGCTTCGTTGGATTGAATGTTCAGGATCTGAGTGTAAACTTCCAGGGTGTAGTAGATGTAGTCAGAACCACGGTATTCTTCAACTTCGTCGGGCTGCAGGTTGTAGCCATTAAGCTGGCCCTTGAGGAACATTTGATAACGTGTTGTAGGTTCTTTAACGATTTGATAGTAGATACGGTCTTCCTGGTTTTGCTCAGTCAGGCGCTCTTCTTTCCAACCAAACCAGTTGTCGTTGCGAACCAAGTCGAAGAACTTATCGTCTTGGAAACCTACCAGCTTATAAGGACCATAGGACATGGTTGTATCAATGCTGGTGCCATAGTTGGAGGTGATCAGGTCAGAATCTTCGGAGGTCTGTTTGCAAGCTTCATATAAGTCTTCGTAGACCAGAGAGAATTCACGGCAGTTCCAGTAGAAGTCAAAACCTACCAGGGGGTTGTCCAGGATCATGACAAACTCCAGGTCACCGGTCTTGTCGAAACCAACTTCGGAGAAGTCCATTTCAGGGTACTTATAGGGAACAGCGGCTTCTTGCTCAAAGTAATTCAGCGCGGTTTCTTCGGACTCGCCCCATTCATCACGAACTTTGGCCAAGAAGAGGTCACGCATTTCGTTGAGGGTAACGCCAGCGTCAACATAGGCATTTTCAAAGCCTTCTTCAGACCATTCGCCATCTTTGTACATTTCGCCGAAGGAATAGTTCCAGTTAATCATGGCGGGATCATCACCGTGCTCTTCCAGGGTTTGGTTGGCCAGTTCCTGGAGCATGTCATGCTCCAGGGGCCCGGACCACTTTTCCAGCCAGAGCTTTTAATCAAAGGTTTTGTAACCCGCGCCCTCGTAGGTCGCAGAATTAAAGTACCAGCCGTAGCCTCTGTTCCCGTTGCGTTTGGTGCAGAGCAGGTAGATCTCCTGGCCTTCCGCGGCAAAATAACCCGTGGGCACATACAGCTCGTCAGCCTCCTCGGCTGGGCAAGGCACACCGCGCTTAAGGTAGACCAGCACCTCTTCCGCATTTACGCATCTTTGCTCGATGGCGCGCACGATATCTTGAGCGGAATCCTTACATGCTGGCAGGATTTCACTGATCGATTGTTCGATGTCATACCAATTACCATCGAAAACATTGAAAATCGAGCCGAATTTCCTGCCCTCAATGAGGACTTGGTCGGAATACCAAGGAATATTCTCGTACTTATTCTTGGTGCAGTGCAGCAAAATAGGCTGCCCGTCTGGCGTCTCATAGCCCGTGGGGA
>CAYNNG010000050.1:0-3582 GCA_964398655.1 uncultured Oscillospiraceae bacterium | reverse complement strand
CGGTTGCCAGTAATAGAGCCACCAGACATGTTTATCGTGGCTTTATACGCATATATTGCCCCACCCTGGGTCGCAGTATTTTTGGTACCGTTCCGGTTACGATAATCTTTTCCACAGTAGGATGTTCTGCAGCAAGTTCCTTAGCTCTTGCAAAGGTTTTCACCGCAAGCTCTTCTGAGCTGCCGTCGTGTTCATCATTGCCGGATTGACCATTAAGGTAAATCGCAGGGAGGGATACGTTGCTCTCTTCTCCGCGCAGAGCCTGTTCTCCTAAAATAGAGTTAGGGTCCTCCCCCATAACTAAAGAATTATCTTGTCCGAGATCATTATTCTCTAAGTCAAGAGCATCTTTCGCTTGCTGGGAATCGCCTTCTACAACAATGCCCTGGTCGCCTTCTGGAGGAGTTAATAGCTCCTCGCCAGCAACCCCTTCAGCGTTAGAGTCTGGCTGAGCCTGATCAGCGGGTAGATCTGCAGGCTGATCTGTTGACTGGTCAGTCTGGTCGTCGCTTGCGCCAGCTGCTTCAGAGTCTGGAACAAGGTTAGTAGCGAGCTGAGACTCTGCTTGCGCGTCCCCATTCACAAGAGGTTTACCCTCTGCTCCCTCGTTAGAAGTTTGGTCTTGACCCGATTCAGGCTGATACTCATCCGCGATATCTATTTCTAGCTCATCTTCGGCCCAGACCATATTCGCAGCGTCTGCCACACCCAGAAGACCAGTGCAGAAGGTTAGTACAAATATAATTAAATACAGGCAGAAAGATTTTTGCTTTTTCATATTTTCACTTCTCTCCCAGCAGCAATATATTTTATGCTAAATATTGTTGATTTTCTGTCAGTATTTGTCAATGTTAAAAACAAACACTTTAAATTGTGCAAAATACAGTAAGATTTGATCTAGGCTAATAAGGTGAAGTAAGCACATTTCGGCACTTTCAGCCACAACGACGAAGTGAGCTCCAGAATTTACTAACTTAAGATTGTACTATCAGAAGTAGAGCTGAGGACTTCATCCACTCTGAAACTAGTGATACCAAAATGTCCGCCTGCTGTCGTTAGACTGGACTCATAAGAAGTGGCTGCCGGCTAGGGTATCGCAATAGTGATCCAGGCTCGGCACAGCTCTCGACAAGAATGTATAGGCGCTTGAATGCAAGTGCAGAAGGAGTTAGATATGCAATCCATTTATGATTTCAAAGTTCAGAAGGCCGCTGGCAGCGAGCTTGATCTCGCAGATTATAAGGGCAAGGTGCTCTTAATCGTCAACGTAGCCAGCAAATGTGGCTTTACCCCACAGTACGACGGCTTGGAAAAACTCTATCAGGAATATAAAGACCAGGGTTTAGAGATCTTAGGTTTCCCCTGCAACCAATTTGAAGGCCAAGAACCCGGCAGCAACAAGGAGATCCAAGAATTTTGCCGCATGAATTATGGAGTCACCTTCCCGGTCTTAGCTAAAGTTGAGGTCAACGGCGATAACGCTGCTCCTCTTTATAAGTGGATGAAGGACCAAGAGCCCGGCGAGCTGGTTGACGTTCCTAAGGATCATAAATTTTATGATTTCTTTATTGAACACCATGGTGGCAAGCACTGGGGCAAGGATATCCCCTGGAATTTCACTAAGTTCCTCTTTAACCGTGAAGGCAAGCTAGTCGGCCGCTATGCCTCTCCCACCACCCCCGAAGAACTGGCAGCGAGGATTGAAAAACTGCTGTAATCCAGTAATCGGGTCTCGGTGAAGCAGGCCTATCTGGGCTTGCTTGAATTTAGACCTCCCTGGGCTTACTTGAATTTAAACTTTAAGCGGGTGTCTCTTCTTTCCGCAAGTTGAAGAGACGCCCTTTTCTTTTGGTTTGTATTTACGGCCTTCTTGCAGCTGGTTAACGTCTGTTGCTAAAGGGCCTAGCTGATCAGCTAGCTACTACGGGCCTAACTTTCGCCGTGCAAAATTCCTAGTAGTGGGTGGTTTGAGGCTTTTGTACTCTGACTTCTTCGTTTTTCTGACAAGTTTGCAAGTAATGGGTGGGTCAAGTGGATATGAGCTCCTGAAATAGGTGGTTAGGCCGGCAAAAATTCAGGCAGTGGAAGGTTCAAGAGCCATTTAACAGAGTTCCACCATCCATTAGTTGTAGAATTATAGGAAAATCCGAAAAGTCGAATGCTTCCGAGGGCTTGAACCCTAGCTCTCCACCCGTTACTTGAATACTTGTAGGAGGTTCTGAAAGGTTCGATTTATTTAGAAGGCACCAGCAGGTCGCGCCACCCATTAACTGCAGACTTGTAGGAGAATCAAGAGAATCAAGGGAATCAAGAGAATTAAGAGAATCAAGAGAGTCAAGAGAATCAAAAAATTGAGAAACCCGTACTAGTTCCTTTTTACATCCGGCCGGGAAAATGCCATAATCCAAGAAAAAGGAGGGTAAGCTTAATGAAACTTTACATGAGTGTAGATATTGAAGGCGTAGCCGGGATTTCTGACTGGCTGGAGGCCAACGATAAGGAAGAAGCCTACAAATATTTTGCTGAACAGATGACCTTAGAGGCGGCAGCGGCGGCTGAGGCTGCGGTAGAGCGGGGAGCAACCGAGATTGTCGTCCGAGATGCCCATGCTTCCGCCCGCAATATGACCCCAGCCTTGTTCCCAGAAGAGTGCAGCTTTATCCGCGGCTGGGCGGGCAATCCCAAGGAGATGATGGACGGAATTGACGAATCCTTTGACGGCTGCCTGATGGTGGGCTATCACAGCCGGGCCGGCTCAGGCGAAAACCCCCTTTCCCACAGCTTTTCTAGCTCCAGAATTTTCTCCATTACATTAAACGGCCGCCTGGTCAGTGAATACTACATCAACATGCTGACCGCCGCCTATTACGGTGTCCCCCTCCTGGTTTTATCCGGAGATGAAGGGCTCTGCCAAGTGGCCAGGCAAGATCTGCCTCAGCTGGAAACCGTAGCCACCCAAAAGGGCATCGGGGCCTGCACCCACTCTATTCATCCGGACAAGGCTTTGACCTTGATCAAGGAAGCCGTAGATAAGGCTTTAAGCCAAGACCTGGCCAAGCCTTTCACCCTGCCCAAGCATTTTAGGATTGAGATTGTTTATAAAAACCACCCCGAATGCTACAAGAATTCCTTCTACCCTGGCGCCCAAACTGATGGCAGCCGCAGCCTGATTTATGAAGCTGATGACTGGTGGGAAATCCTCCGTTTCATGCATTTTGTGATTTAAGAATTTAGCAGAGGATTATAGGCAGCTTTCGAACTTTTCGAGGGCTCATAATTTATCCCTGCTTATCAGTGCCTGTGAAATTCCGGGATCGTGAGTTTCACAGGCATTTTTCTGTGAAGAGAGGCAAGTAAAACATAAAAGCTTGCCTGTCTGGCGGGGAAATTTTGGTGAATGGGCTCAGCAATCAATTTTGCTCATAGTTGTATAATCGATTGTGGTTTTGAATAGAGAGGTTGGTAGATTCATGAGTCAGAAGGATCAGGAAGAAAAGATAATTCTCGTCGAGGATGCCGCGGCGGAGGATAGCACGAAGATTTTTTCTCTGCTGTTTAAGAGCTTAATTAGCGGAGTTTTGG
>CAYNNG010000049.1:0-3817 GCA_964398655.1 uncultured Oscillospiraceae bacterium | reverse complement strand
GCTTCGACAGCTTGCACGCGGTAGGTTTTGCGCAGGTGTGGGAGCTCAGCGGCCAGGGCCTCCGGGTTGCAGGAGATGTAAATAAGTTTGGGGACCTTGAGGGCCCTCACAGCGCGGAGGGCGCGGGCGTCGAGGCCAGACCGCGCGGGATCTAAAACCAAGATATCCGGCTCATCTCCTGCCTGGACTAGGCCCTCCAAATAGGCGCCGGTGTCCTCACAGAGGAAAAAGGCGTTGTCAATTTGATTGTGCTTGGCGTTGGCAATGGCGTCCTTGACGGCCTCGCGGTTGTTTTCTACGCCGTAGACCTGCTTGACCCGGGGCGCAAAGTAGAGGCTGATGGTCCCGATGCCGGAGTAGGCGTCGACCAAGACCTCCTGACCGCTGGGGGCCGCGAGTTCTAGGGCTCTTTGGTATAGCAATTCGCACACTCCCTTGTTGACCTGGTAGAAAGACTGGGAGGAAATGCGGAAGGTGTGGCCGAGGAGGTCATCCACGATGTAACCAGGACCATAGCCCTTAAACTCTTGCTCGCCCAAGATAAAGGGGGTATCTACAGGGTTGTAGTTAAAGACCATACCGGTAATTTCAGGGTGATGCTGGCGCAAGGCCTTAATAAAATTTTGTTTAGAGGGTACCTGTTTTTGGGTTACAACCAAGGTAAGGAGGATTTGCCCTGTCCCCTCCGCGACCCGGACCAGAGAGGATTTTAAGAGGCCTCGGCCCGTACTAACGTCATAGAAGGACCAGCCAAAGTCCTGGGCCAGTTTTTTTACACAATGATTGATGGCTTGCGCCTGTTTGTTTTCCAAGAGACAGTCTTGTACCTCCAGGACCCGGGGGGAGTTTTGCGCAAACTTGCCCATGAGCCCCCTGCCCCGCTCATAGGAGAAGGCGGCGTGAACCTTATTGCGGTAGTGGTAGGGCTCGGGTGAGGGATGCATGGCACTGACTTGCAGGCCCAAGAGCTTTTCCAGCTGGCGTTTTTTATCGTCCAGGGAAGCCTGGTAATCCTGGTGGGGATAGTAGCAGGCGCCACATTTTTTGTAGATGGGACAGGTCATAGAGGCTTCTCCTTTTTGAGCACGATTAGCTTAAGAAATATCTGTGGTCATCGCTCAATATAACAAATTTTCTATGAGGAGAACCCAAATTTTTTGGCTGAAGCAGTTCCGGTGGGAGTTTTTCAGAACTGAGACAAGCAAGTTTCACGCCAGCAATAACAAATGCTATCAGCCAGATTGCGACACCTATTATGAAAGAAATCGCGTCATCATGTAGCCTCCACCTTAGAAAGAATGCTCCTCCCAGGAGTCCCCCCCCCTAACAACCCAGACCCAGCCATGATATCCCATATTAATTAATCACCTCTTGTCACCACTCGATTGGCACCATCATTGACATAATAATCTATCTCTTGTCTTACCCGATCCGTACCAACAATAAATTGATTCCGTTTCCTGTTTGTACAGCCAATCTCTGTAATAGTCATAATTAATTTCATTGTCTTCAAAAAAGTTATTGACACTTGTTGCTTCAAATCCACTTGCTACGGTTTTTCCAGATAGAACCATACCTTCGTTACACGAAATAGTAATTGATGCTACATCATCGTTTTCAACCTCAGCCGAAATTACCGAAGTCAAGCAAACCAAGAGCATAATTACCGATAAACCAAAACTCAATACTTTCTGTCTCATGAGATCACCTTTCACTCGCATGTTCGTTGTGTCTACATGGCACGGAGCACCATTTTGCTCCTAATTTACAAAGCAGACCTTAGACGTTTCATTTACGTTGTCCTTTTATCCCTCCCGAAGCTAAGTATTTGCACCATGGTCAAAGTTCTGGTGTATTAGAAAATATCCTTCTACCTAACTAACGGGCGAGAAACCTATTTCGTGACACGAATGGTACTTGCTAATCATGGATGATTTTGATTTGCTTATCCATGCACAATATTTCTTCTCTGCTAATATTGCCGTAAATTTGATAGGCAAGACCTTCTTTTGAGGATACTAGGTACATAAGGCCCCGGCGCTCCCATATGTAGATTTTTTCGTCATGACCTTCAATCTCTTCTACCTGGGCATCCTCTGTATCCAAGTGGAAGTCAGAACTTCCCTTGTTAATAACAAAAACAAGTTTGTCATCTTCAGAGTTTCTATACTCATTAATTTGAACATCAAGCAGCTCTTCTGTCTTGGCTAGCGTGAAACCATCTGGTACATAGCCAAGTTCTAAACTAACATCAGGCAAGGGCTCAACGGGGGCTTCGCTTTGGAAAATGAAGGAAGTATACGTTTCGAATTTCTCTGTGATGAAGGCAAAAATTTTCCCGTTCGCGAGAACATTAGCTCCAATAAGAAGAATAGCTAGAAAAAGGCAAGCTACCAGCCCACTTGTGACTTTGCTCGAGAAAATTTGGAAAAACTTACGTTTAGCCGTAAAGGGTTTGCTTTGTGCTTGCTCGATGACTTTAGCATGTGATGCATCTTGCGCGTCCAGCTCCTTCATAGCTTCAATACTTAACTCTTCAAGTGTAGATTTGGCAATATATTTGCCCTCATAGCCCAGAAGTTCGGCTAGGTAAGACGAGATCAATCTAAGCCTCGCTTCAGCTTGTTCGACAGCTAATATATTCTCTACCTCTGTAAAACTATGGCCATAGCCATAAACAAAAAAACAGTAGATTCTGCTGAGGGACATCCATCTTAAGAATCAAGTCCTTTAAGATTTTGCGTTCTTCATCATCAGGCTCAATAAAAACATCCTGCATGAGCTCTTGAGCTAATAGATTTTGCAGCCGTTCTTTTTCAGCAAGCTTGATGGCCGCTCTAATTTTGTCCATGGGCATTCCTTCCTTTATTTTCGCTGCCCCTGGAGTGTCCGGGTGGTACTGGGAACAGTTGTGGTTGTCACTATTTTTGTCCATAGGTCCTACCACCTTTCTCTTCTAATTGTTGCTCAGACAGCCCCCTTAGTTTTGCAAGAATTCTTTGGTGTCGCTTCCTTGCCGCCTCCTCACGTATGCCAAGAATCTCGCCTATCTCCCTAAAGCTCTTTTCTTCCATATACCGCTGTTGAATAAGCCAAAACTCTACCGAACTAAGCTCAGTAAGCAGTTGAGTCAGGTCTTCTAACTCGAGTTTTTCCGCTACGGTTAAGAAGACATCAGAATCGCTGACCAATGTTGCATCTAGCGCATCGGTATCAAGCAAGCATTCTTTTCGTGCCCGGATGATGTCATAGGATATTTTGAAGAAATATTCATACTGCTCTTCATATAGGTTTTCGACAAAAGATTTGTAGGCACGATGATTGCCATCCCTTGAGGAAAAATCGGGTTTGTCATGATAGCGGCCTCTCATTTCAAGTCTACTTTTCTTGCTCTACCCAGACTGCCAGGCTGTTCTGGCCGACGTAAAATTCGGCACCGCCCTGGTCGTCTAGGGTCAGGGTGCCTTCTTGGCGGCCAGTGGCATCGTAAAAGACTTGGCCGGCTCGGTGGGGCCCGAGCTCCATGCGGCAATGGTAGCCCTCGGGGGCATAGCCGTTGGAAACGAGGCACACCAGGCCAGAATGGGGGTGGTCTCCATCGCCCAGGCGGGCAAAAGCAAGGCAGTTGGGGTCAAAGAACTTGTCTATTTGGTCGCCATAGGCCCGGTCCTTGCGGGCTAGGAGCAGGGGGTTTAAGACCTCTTCCCGGCCAGGACCGCCCGCGATGCCGTAATAGTCACCATAAAAGAGGCAGGGGTAACCGTCTTGGCGCAGGAGTATTAAGGCGTAAGCCTGAATTTTAAAGCTGTCATCTACA
>CAYNNG010000048.1:0-3898 GCA_964398655.1 uncultured Oscillospiraceae bacterium | reverse complement strand
GCCAAGTCTTAGTTGGCATTTCCGCTAAAACGGGATTTTGCACACTCTCACGGGGCTCCCAGACAAACTTGTTATTCCTCCTGCTTCCGGCTAGAATTGGAGGGAATAATTCGTTACGGTGTTTACACTTAATAGGGAAGTCAGGTGAAAAACCTGCGCGGTCCCGCCGCTGTAAGGAAATGGGAGAGCATATAGCACTGGCACCTAAGGGTGCTGGGAAGCTGCGATCTGACAAGTTCCGAGCCAGAAGACCTGCCGTACGAAAACCGTGTCACGGGATAGGACATTCGCGGTTGGGCACATATTGCGCGCAGACAGCAAACTCCTTTTTCGTGATGCAAACGCAAAAGGAGTTTTTTTATGCGCAAAAAAATTGTATCTGCCATGGCTGCCCTGCTGTGCCTGGCCCTCCTCCTTGGTTTAGCCATCAAACCTGCTCCCTTAACTCTCGCGGAAGAGACTGAGGGTGAAGCGATGGTTACGGAGTATCCCCTCACTATGACCGACACCGCAGGACGCGAAGTCACTTTGGAAGCTGAGCCAGAAAAGATTGTTTCTCTGGGCCCCAATATGACCGAACTGGTCTTTGCCTTGGAGGCTGGCGAACGTTTAGTTGGCCGCACCAAGTACTGCAATTATCCTGAGGAAGCCCTGGAAGTCCAGGAGATTGGTACTCTCCAAGACCCTAACTTTGAGTTGATTACTGAGCTGGCTCCCGACCTGGTCTTGGCTTCTACCCACGTATCCGATGATACTTTGGCCAAGCTGGATGAGCTGAAGATCCCTGTGCTCATGCTCTATGACTCCGAGCACCTGTCTGGTCTCAGAGATATCATTCTAGACCTGGGCATGGCCCTCAATCTGCAAGAAAAGGCTGAACAGCTGAGCACTGAGGTTTTTGAACGTATCTACAACGCCAAGGACCTACCGGTTGTTTACTATGTTGTAGGCTTCGGCGAATCTGGTGACTTTACTGCAGGGGGCAACACCTTTATCAACGACATTATTGAAGCTGCCGGCGGCAAAAACGCGGCTCATGACCTGCAAGGTTGGCAGTTCTCTCAAGAGAAACTGGTAGAAGTTGACCCCGATATCATTATCATCCCTAGCTGGGCAGAAAAAACTTTTGGTCAGGATGCGCCTTATAGCGAACTCACTGCCGTAAAGAACGGCCAGGTCTTCGCTGTAGATAACAATATTTTTGACCGTCAAGGCCCCCGCAATGCCGAGGCTGTAGAAGTTCTCTCCCAAATCATTGACGATTTCCTAGCTGCCCAAGAGGCTGAAACGGATCAAGCCGCCTAGAAGTCCCTGGATGCAAGTAATGGCAAATTCGCCAGACAAACTAACTAAACCTGTAAATGGCCACCAGGTGGGTCTAGCTAAGATTCTGGTCCCCCTGGTGGTAGTTTTTTTCTGCCTGCTGGTCTTTGCGGTGAGCCTTGGACCTTCCAGCCTCAGCGCCCGGGACAGCTTCCACCTGCTGGCGGAAAAACTCCCCTTGATCCGCCGCCTCGTCCCTTCCATAGATATTGCCGACAAGTACCGGGTCATAGTCTATCAGCTTCGCCTGCCCCGTATCCTCTTGTCCAGTTTGACCGGGGCTGCCCTAGCCCTAGTGGGCTCGGTTTTCCAGGCGGTATTTCGCAATCCCCTGGCCGATCCCCATATCCTGGGGGTATCCTCTGGGGCGGCTTTAGGCGCCACCATCGCCATTGTCAGCGGTTTGGGAACTGGGGCCCTGGGCCTTGGCGCGGTAGGCTTTTTAGCCTTCATCTTTGCCCTGTCCACCATTTGGCTGGTCTACCTATCTGTAGGTTTTGCCGGAGACGAACGGGCCATCAGCAGCATGCTCCTGGTGGGCTTAGCTTTGGGAACTCTCTTCTCCGCCATCACCTCCTTGATCATGCTCTTTAACCACGATGAGGTTAGCCGGGTCTATATGTGGACCCTGGGCAGCTTCAATACGGCATCCTGGGATAAGATCCGCTTTTTCCTGCCAATTTTCCTGCCCTGCGCTGTCTACCTCATCTTTCAAGGCCGGACCCTAAACCTGCTTTTGGCGGGTGAAGAGGAAGCCATGAGTCTAGGGTTAGACGCGGCCAAGGTCCGCAAGCGCTTGATCCTGGTATCCTCCCTCTTGGTAGCCGCCACCATCGCGGTGTCCGGAATCATCGGCTTTGTAGGCCTGGTGATCCCCCAGTACCTCCGAGTTCTGGGCCAGCACGACCTGCGCCGCCAGCTGCCCCTGGCTGGCATTGCCGGCGCCATGTTCCTTTTGCTCTGTGATACGGCCGCCCGTACCCTACTCAGTCCCCTAGAAATCCCTGTGGGAATCATTACCTCCCTCTTCGGAGTTCCCTATTTTATCTATGTAGTTGTACGCCAGCGCCAGCAAATTAGCTAAAAAGCAGCTTGAAGATATTCACACCCTATGCCGCAAGATTCTCGTATTACCGTCCATAAGCTCAGTTGGCAGCCGCAAAAGTCCAAGCCGCCTATCCTGGAGGAAGTCTCCGCTAGCTTTGCTCCGGGAGCCTTCACCGTACTTCTGGGCCCCAACGGAGCTGGCAAAACCAGCCTCCTCCGCCAGATCTTGGGCTTTATCCGGCCTCAAGCCGGAAAGATTTTCGTAGCTGGACAGGACATCCGGTCCTATAGCCGGCGTGACCTGGCCAAGGAAATTGCCTACCTGCCGCAAAGCTCGCGGTCCTACTATGAACTTCCAGTTTCTGAAGTAGTTAAAATGGCCCGCTTTAGCTATTTAAAGCCCTTTGAACAACTAGGCCCCGACGATTATGCCGCGGTGGCTGAGGCCGTGGCCCGCAGCGGATGTGAGAATCTCTTAAATAAAAATTTTGCCCAGCTAAGCGGCGGGGAAAGGCAGCGGGTACTCTGCGCCCGTGCTATAGCCCAAGAAAGCCGTTTCATCCTCCTGGACGAGCCGGTCTCCAACCTGGACCTCAAATACCAACACACAATTTTAGCCGCCCTCAAAAACCTGGTTCAAGATAAGGGGGTAGGCATTATCTGCGTTATGCACGACATCAACCTCAGCCAGCAATACGCTGACCAGGTGGTCTTATTAAAAGACGGTCAGGTCGTGGCCCAGGGGCCACGCGAGGAAATTCTCCAACCTGAACTTTTATCCCAAGTTTATGCTTGGCCCTTAGACCTAGTTCAGGATGACGAAGGCAATAGCTTTTTCGTTTCGCGAGCCACTAGTCCCAGCTCGCCCGACCATCCCCTGTAATATCAATCGCGGGGCCCAAGGCTTCTGGTTGGGGCTGCAAAGTCGCGCTGAAGATCGCCTTAACCCGGGCCAGAACTTCGCGAACTTCGCGAAAAAATTGTCCTCCATACACGTAGGCATCGGCCGGATAGCCGCAATAATCCAAACCCAAGCTGTCAGCTAAATAACAGGCCCGGTAAAGATGATATTTTTGCGAGACCAGGCAGACGGATTCCAGGCCGAAGATCTCTTTCCCGCGTTTCAAACTCTCATAGGTTGAAAAACCCGCGTGGTCCAGGAAGATGTCATCTTCCGGCACACCGGCTGCCAAGGCCAGCTGCTTCATTGCGTTGACCTCATCGTAGTTCTTTTGCCCATGGTCTCCAGACAGCAGGAGCTTACGGCCAGCCCCCTTAAAATAGGCCGCTATGCCAGCCTGCATGCGGTCGCGCAGCATGGGGGTAGGGCTGCCATCGGCATACACTCCACAGCCTAGAACCAAGATTGCGTCCCGTTTTTTAACAGCCGCGGTGTCCAGATTGACAATATCCACTTCGTATTTAGTTTTTAAGAAGAGCGAAAAACCCATCGCCAGCACGCCCACGATAAGGCAGGCCAGGACTAGGCCCGAGAGGATTTTTTCCCAGGGCCAGGCTGGTCTTGGCC
>CAYNNG010000047.1:0-3906 GCA_964398655.1 uncultured Oscillospiraceae bacterium | reverse complement strand
ATTTATGTCTATTCAGATAGAAAATAAAAATAGTGAAGAAATTAAAGAAATAGAACACGGACAAGATGTTTTTATTAAGGTGAGGTATAAGGTAAATGATTTAAATGTAAAACATCCTGTTATTGGCATAGCAATAAGAAGCATCGATAATAAGTATATTTGTGGGTTAAATACATTACTTGATGATTATGAGATTGATTGGAATTTAGGTGAAAACGAGATTACACTTCAATATGATAAATTTAATTTAACAGGAGGTAATTATTATTTTGATGTAGCAATATTTGATAAGACTGCTACAGTGCCAATAGATTATAGATCAAAGGTTAAAACTTTCTTTGTTAAAATGAGCTATATTGCAGAAGGAATTGTAGTATTAAATCACGAATGGAAGAAAAATATATAGGAGGAAAAAGATATGAAAATTAAAAGAATTGGATTTGCTTTTATTACTTTTATTGCATGTCTTGCTCTTTTACTGGTAATTAAACCTGGTAAACCAAGTCAATATTTTACAACATTCGAATTAACATATGAATCATCAGATATAATGCAGATATATTTTGGTAAAGATATAGACCATCTAATGTTTGAATCACAGGAAGTTGGTGTTGTTTTGCCTGACAATGGCTCACAAGATATGCAGCTTTCATTGGGTAAAGAGGTTAGATATATAGGTTTATATTTAGGAGATGTTGAAAATAATATTAATATTAGTAATATTAATATGAATTATCTTTTTTTTAATGAGCAAGTAAATTATACAAACTTTATATCGAAAAATAATATTATAGAAATAACAACGAATGATAGTGGGATATCAGTAGTGACAAACAGTGGACAATCCTATATTATTTATGATGTGCAATCATATTTTGATTCAATAAATGAATCTGCAATGAAAGTACTGTATGTGATATATTTTATTATATCATTGGTGATTTTTTTAATCAGTTTTGCGATACTTCCTAATATTAAAAATTTATGGTATACAATAAAAGATATTTTTAATAATCGAAGATTATTACTAAGCTTTTCAAAAAATGATTTTAAGATGAGATATGCTGGTGTTAATCTTGGAGTTTTTTGGGCATTTGTTCAACCTATCGTAACAATCATGATTTATGTTTTTATTTTTCAATATGGATTTAAGTCTGTTCCAGTTGAGAATGTACCATATGTGCTTTGGTTAGTATCGGCCATTATTCCTTGGTTTTTTTTCAATGAAGGGTTGAATAATGCGACGAATAGCTTGGTTGAGTATTCCTACTTAGTTAAAAAAGTAGTATTTAAAGTAAATATACTACCGGTTGTTAAAATTTTAAGCGCATTATATATACATATATTTTTCATATGTATAGCATTTGCATTGTATTTTATTAATGGAATTGGAATAAATATTTATATTGTTCAAATTATATATTATTGTCTTGCTACAATAGTTTTACTATTAGGCTTGGGTTATTTAACTTCTTCGCTTATGGTGTTTTTTAGAGACTTAGGTCAAATTGTAAGTATTTTTCTACAATTTGGAATGTGGTTAGTTCCAATTATGTGGCCGTTAACAATGATAAGTCCAAAATGGCAGTATATTATTAAGTTGAATCCTATGTATTATATTACGGACGGATATAGAGATGCATTTTATAATCATGTTTGGTTTTGGGAAAAACCAGGACAAACGTTGTACTTTTGGATTATTGCCATATTACTATTGATTATTGGAACAACAATGTTTAAAAAATTAGAAAAGCATTTTGCTGATGTACTTTAGGTAGAGGTGAAAAGATGAATATAATTTATTATATAGATACAATTAAGGCAGACAGTCTAGGTGGCACCCTAGAGATATGTGGATGGAGTGCAAACAAAGATAGTATTGAACCAAAATATATATTACTATTGGATGATAATGAATATAAATATACAATAGATACATTTACAAGGGAAGATGTTTCAAAAAAGTATAGTGAATATATTAATACTGGCTTTAAAATTGACATTTCAGTTGACTTAAAATGTAGATATAATTCATTAAAATTAGTAGTTAAATATGGTAACGAAAGTAGAATAATTCTTGAAAAAAATGAAACAGAATTATTAGAGATTATTGGCAAAAATATATATAAATATAATATTGATACGGTTATACGAAATAAAGATGACAATAATTATGAATTTGCTGTAACTGGTTGGACTTTTGTAGGTAAGGGCGATGAGGCAAATGTTTCTTTGTTTGATGCGAAATCTAATGAAAAGATAAACTATAAGTTAAAAAAAATACTACGCCTTGATTTAGAAAAGCTTGGTGTGGAAGTAGATTCAAAACAACTTGGTTTTGAATTAGAATATAAGGCAGGAAAGAAGAATAATGTAATTTTACAATTTGATAGTAGTAAATATTCATATACAAAAAAGATAAATTTGAATCCTTATCCAATTACTATAATTAAACCAAATAAGATGGATAAAATTTTAATATTCTTTAATGCGATTTCACTATATAATTTCAAAAAAGCCATTAAGTATATTAAGAAAAATGGATTACATGGATTAAAGACAGCTATTACTAACAACATTAGCGGAGATAAAAATACTAATAGTTCATATGATGAATGGTTTGAAAAAAATAAAGCAAAAAAAAGAGAACTAAATAAACAGATAAAGTTAAAATATGATTATGAACCTTTAATTAGTATTTTAGTACCAACATATAATACACCAAGAAGATTATTAATTGATATGATTGAATCAGTTATTGCACAAACATATTCTAACTGGGAATTATGTATAGCTGATGGAAGTAATCGAGATAATGAAGCAGTTAATATTCTTGAAGAATACAAAAATAAAGATTTAAGAATTAAAGTTTCATCATTAAAAGATAATTTGGGTATAGCAGGTAATACAAATAAGGCTTTGAATATAGCAACAGGTGATTTTATCGGATTGCTTGATCATGATGATATATTAGCACCAAATGCATTATTTGAAGTGGTTGGTTGCTTACAGGATAAAATTACGGATGTTGTCTACACTGATGAGGATAAAATAAATGATATAAGTAAAATACATACAGATCCTAATTTCAAGCCAGATTTTAACATTGATTTATTAACTACTCATAATTATATTACTCATTTTTTTGTTGCAAAGAAAACAATAATTGATGAGATAGGTGGATTTAGATCTGAATATGATGGTGCACAAGATTTTGATTTGATTTTTAGATGTGTAGAAAAGGGTAAAAAAATACAGCATGTTTCTAAAGTGTTGTATCATTGGAGAATATGTGCAGGTTCAACTGCTGAAAATCCTGAAAGTAAGATGTATGCTTATGACGCAGGTAAGCGTGCAATAGAAGATCACTTTAGACGAATCGGAATAGATGCTAACGTTGAAATAACAGAAAATCTTTTATACAAGAGTAAGATAAAAGTTATAGGTAGCCCTCTTGTATCAATTTTAATACCAAATAAGGATCATATAGAAGATTTAGACAAGTGTATACAGTCAATCAAGTGTAAATCTACATATGATAAATATGAGATTATTATTATTGAGAACAATAGTGAAGAGGAAGATACTTTTAAATATTATGAAGAAATTCAAAACATGGAAAAGTGTAAGGTTGTATATTGGAACGATGATTTTAATTATTCAGCTATAAATAATTTTGGAGTAGAAAACGCAGCTGGAGAGTATTTAATTATGCTCAATAATGATACAGAGATTATTACTAATGATTGGATTGAAGAAATGCTTTCTTATTGTCAACGAGAGGATGTTGGTATAGTTGGAGCAAAACTATATTATGAGGATGATACAATACAACATGCTGGTGTAATTCTAGGAGTTGGAGGAGTAGCAGGACATGCGGCAGTTGGCCTTCCAAGGAATGCAGCA
>CAYNNG010000046.1:0-4201 GCA_964398655.1 uncultured Oscillospiraceae bacterium | reverse complement strand
CTCAAGCAACTCCTCCATATAGGGATCTTCTGCATCCACTTCGGCGGACAGGTTGCGGACCCAGGTCTCTTTGGGCAGGAGGTGGGCGGTGACAAAGCCTTTCAGGATGTCGGTAAATTGTCCCAAAAGGAAGATAACCTGGATGGGCCAGTCGGTCAGGTAGGCCGCCAGGCCCACAACTGGCAGGTTGACGCACCAGGCAAAGCCGGAGTCCATGATCATGGTGGTCCGCATATCGCCGCCCGACCGCATGATCTGGTAGCCCATGCCGTTAATGGTGTAAAAGACATAGAAGACTGAGTAAATGCGGAGGAATAAGCCGGCCATGGCCTTGACCTGGGGGCTGACATCATAAAAGTTGGGCACGATATAAGAGGACAAGAACATGAGGCTGGCAAAGAAGATGGAGAGGAGCAGGGCGAGCTGAAAGAGTCGGTAGGCATTGGCTCTGGCCTCCTCTAGCTTATTAGCGCCCAGGGCATGGCCTACAACCACCGTGGTGGCTACGGACAAGCCGGAAAAGAGCACGAAAAAGAGCTCCGAAGTGGTAGTCATAATAGTCATGGCTGCCATGACCTCGGTGCCCCGGGTGGCATAAAACTTAAAGAGCAGGGCCATGCTGGAGGCAAAGCCGATCTCGTTGATCACCAGGGGCAGAGCCTTGAGTGAGATGGCCTTGGCCAGGACGGAGGGGATTTGAAAAATCCTGCTCAGGGGCGAATAAAAGTCAAAGTGGAACCTGCGCACCACGGCATAGGTGGCCACAAATTCAAGGAGCCGGGCCAGGAGGGTACCCAGGGCCGCGCCTTTAGCGCCCATAGCTGGTAGGCCCAAGTGGCCAAAGATGAAAATATAGTTGAAGCAGGCATTGCCTACTACGGCCAACATGCTGAGGAAGAGGGGCGGGGTGGTCCGGCCCAGGGTCCGCATGGCCGTTTGCGCATTAAGTGAATAAATCTGAGGCAGGAAAGAGAGCACAGCCAGGGGCAGGTAGGTCTCCAGGACATCTCCCAGCGCGGGTTCCGGCGCAAAAAAGTGGGCAATCTCCCGGGGAAAGGCAATGCCCAAGACCACGAAGAGGCTGGCAATCAGGGTGGAGGCCAGGAGGGAAAAGCGGAAAGATTCTTGGATCCGGCCCTTCTCCCCCGCGCCGTGAAATTGCGAGATATAGACCCCGCTGGCTGCGGTTACGCCAAAGATGGCGAAAAAGCCGATCATGTTAAATTTATTGCCCGCCGCCACAGCAGACAAGGTAACATCACCCAACTGACCCACCATGAGGTTGTCCAAGAGATTGACCGCCGAGGTCAGCATCTGCTGGAAAATCATAGGGATCGCCAGGGTCAAAACCCGGCGGATAAAATCGTCCCCTTGGGCCAGGGGGTATTTTCTCAATCTGCGCACTAATTCCATACGAAAATATTCTAGCGAGAAATTGCGGAGGCCACAATGTGGCAAATGCCCAGTTTATAGGGCGTTTCAGGCCAGCTATCCAGCAGAAGTCAGTAAGCTAAGCTTTCTTCTCCAGAGGGATCGAAACCTCCACAGCAAAAATTCCCGGCTCATTCTGCAGGTTGAGAAAGCCCTCGTAATTTTCTACCAAGAGAGCCACCCGTTTGAGGCCCAGGCCGTGGTTGCCCCGCTTGGCCAGCCAGCGCAGGTTAACTAAATAGGACCGGTGGGGCTGGACCAGGACGTCAACTTGATGGCTGAAATTCAGCGGACTAGGACCCGGCTGGGACAAAGTTTGACCGGACTTGTTCGGACCCTGGGGCCAGGCCTGGCCCCAGGTCTCCAGGCTTTCCCTAATCCGTATGACCTCGGTGGCCTGGGGGTGCTGATTCACGTGAATTTCCAGGTACTTGCCCTGGGCCTCGGCATACATAATCTGCGAGAGGGGCCGAGCAATGAGGCCTGCTTCCGTCTCCAACACCAGGTCTAGCTGCTGGTCTTGGGTTAAGCCTTGGGCCTTGGAGAGGACCCGGTCCAGCTCGGCCTCTGCTACGGGCTTTAGGAGATAATCCAGGGCGGAAACCTTGTAGCCGTCAAACACGTAGGAAAGTTCGCCCGTCAAAAAGACCAGAGGAGTCAAATCCTGTTCTTGATTATCTTCAACTAAAGCTATGTGCATAGCTCAGTTAGGTCTCCTTCCCTCCGCCTTCTCCCAGAGATGGCAGCTCCGTCTAATTCAGTCTTCTGTCTAATTCCGGCTCTCAGGCTTCCGCCTAATTCAGGCTCTCAGGTTTAAGTATAACTAATCCTGATAGTATTGGGCCTGAGCCTGCCACATACGGCTGTATAGGCCACCCGCACTTAAGAGTTCCGCGTGCCGACCTCGTTCCACCAGCTGGCCTTGGTCTAAGACGAGAATGTCTTCGCAGAAGCGGCAAGAGGACATGCGATGGGAGATGAATACCGTAGTTTTATCCTCAATTAGGTCATTCAGGTGGGCGTAGATTTCTGCCTCTGACTGGGGATCCAGGGCGGCAGTCGGCTCATCCAAAACCACCAGAGAACCCGGCTTGTAGAGGGCCCGGGCGATAGCTATCTTCTGCTGCTCGCCGCCGGAGAAAAACTCCTGGCTGCCCCACTTATCCGCCACCAGCTGGTCCAGGTCGCCCGCGATTTCCCTCGGCAAACCCGCCGACAAAAGTGATTCTTCTACCTTCTGGCCATCATAATCTACCTGGCAGGCCACATTCTCGCCCAGGCTGAAGGCAAACAGCTGGTAGTCCTGAAAGACTACGGAGAAGAGGTCCAAGTACTCCTGGTAGTTGTATTTTTTAATGTCCACCCCATTCAAGAGGATCCGGCCCTCCGTGGGCTCATAAAGGCGGCAGAGCAGGAGGATCAGGGTGGTCTTGCCGGACCCATTGGGACCCACCAGGGCGTGCTTTTGCCGCATGGTAAATTCCAGGTTGATGTCCCGCAAGGCCCAGCCTTCCGTGCCGGGATAACGGAAACTCACATGGTCAAACTTAATGTCGTAGGCATAGTCGCGGCGTTTTTCGACAGGGATGCTTCCTGTATAAAGGTCGTTTTCCCGTTCGACAAAATGTCGCATATCGGCCAGATAAGGGATGCTGAAGCGGAGCCCGACCAAGGCCGAGGCGAACTTGTTGATGCTTTGCGAGAGCTGGTTAAAGCTCTGCACATAGGTAACCAGGCTAGCCAGGGCAATGGCCCCGCTTAACACCTTAATACCTACCAGACCGTAGCTCAAGACCAGGATAACTACACTGGAGGCTGCGCTCGACAAATCCTCTTTAAACTTCAGTTTGAAGCCCTTGTCGAAAAAGTCCCAGTTACTTTTCATGAGGTCCTGCTTGACGGAATCCCAGAGGTCAAAAATATTGTAGCTTTGGAAAAAGGCGTAATTCTTTACGTCCAGGCCAAATTGCATCAGGAAGTAGCGCAGGTCGCTTTCCACCTTGCCGTGGGTCTGCAGATATTTGCGCTGGACCTCCGCCCAACGTTTCTGGGCCTGGTTGTTGCCCCAAATAGCCAAGAAGCTGATACCCAAGGCCAGGAGGAGGGAGTAGAGGGGCTGGGCTAAGCTAAGCAACCAGGTTGGCTGGGAGGCCAGGCTTAAGCTACTTTCGACCGCAGCCTGTCCGGGCCTGCTGACCAGCATTTTCAGGCTGAGGGAGAGAGCCAGAGCAAAGGAGAGGACGTGTAGAATTAAGCTGAAGCAGCGCTTGATAATTCGGTCAAAGTTACCCATCTCATAGTTCTGGTTGGCCATGGCCGTAGCAAACTCCTGCTTGGTCTCCTGGTCCAAGGCGTCTTGGTAGGACAGGTCCAGATTGTGGAGATGCATCTTCAACCGTAGCTTACGGTTAAGGTCCCCGCCCTGCACGGCCAGGGCGTGTTCGATGAGGGAGTGGAGGCCATCTGACAGGAAAATCCCACCAGCCAAAATCAGGACCAGTTTAAGACTGGCCTCGTAGCGCCGATCCAGCAGGGCTTGTAAAAGCGGAGCCATGAGCAGGATAGGCAGGTAGGTGCGGACCAGCTCCATAAGGGTGGACAAGCAGTAGAGGGGCAGGAAGTTACGGTTTTCGGCGTGGACCGTGCGGAAGAGCCAGGCCAGCATGGGGAAGAATTGCTTTTGTTTGCTATCAGCTGCGTTATTAGACATAGACTTGGCCTCTTGTTCACGGTAGTAGGAGGCTTGGGTCTCAAACATGTCACGGTAAGG
>CAYNNG010000045.1:0-4428 GCA_964398655.1 uncultured Oscillospiraceae bacterium | reverse complement strand
GCCTAGGGGGCGTCTGCGCCTTAGGTACTGGTCTTGGCCGTCTAACCGGCAGGTCCTTCTGCTCCCCAGAAGGCCTTTGCCTGCCAGGCGGGTTCTTTGCTACGGCTCCAGGCCTGGGCCTTTGTACTCGACCAGGCTGCGGAGGCCGGGTTTGGTTTATCAGTTTATCTTGTTTATCCATAAATACGCAGGTCTTCGGCTAAGCCGTTGAGATAATAGAGGAAGGAATCCGCCGCCAGTCCGCCTGACTTGCCCGGCTCGTACAAGCCCAGGGCCTTGAGTTGGGCCAGGTGGTGAGATACTGTCGCTTGGCTCACATCCAGGCTGGCCGCCAAGTCTTTTTGCCGCTTCTGCCCCTTAGCCAACAAACAGCATAAATTATAACGGGTGGGGTCCGCCAGGGTCTGGCAAAAAGCTGCCCGTGCCAGGCGGTCTTTTTGCAGCTTATCATCTTGGGCCTTGAGGTAATCGGGTATTGCAAAGCCCATGACCAAGATATCCTGCCCATGCATAAGCCGCAGGGCCAGGGGATCAAGGCTGGGCATCACGGAAATTTTCTCCTGCGTCCCCCGTTCCCAAAGATAGGCCAAGGCAGGATTTAGCTCCAAGAGGCGGTCGCTCTCCTGGCTCAAAAAGTCAAAGGACTGGTCCAGTTTCTGCCTGGCCTCCGATTCCCGCGGGCCCACAATCGCCTCAGCGATAAACTGAAAACTGTTAACTAGAGCCGAGTAGGCCGAGAGGTATTTACCAGGATCTTCTAAAATCTCCAACAGCATCCAGGAAGTCTGAGCGGACAGGCCGGCCTGACGGAGGTAGGCCGGCCACAAAGAGGGCTGACCGCACACCTGGGCGATAACCTCCTGAGGGCTTAAATCCTCAAAGCTTTGATCTTCCACTAGCAGCTGGAAGGGGCGGTTTTGCGGCCAAGCTGCCTGGAGCAAAGTGGATCTCGAGCTTAAATCGTCTTGGGCGAAAACCTCCTCCAGCCAGGCTTTAAGACCCGGCTGGTCTAGGGCTGCCAAGGGCAGGAGAGCTTCAGGCAGCGAAAAGTCATGGGTAAAGAAGTGGCCAATATCTCCTCTTCTCGGCTCCAGAGCCTCCTGGATGCCCTCCAGCCAAGGCCGCAAGGGTAGGTCGCAGTCTTCATTCTCCTCGGTAGGAAAGTCGTCCGGCAGCTGGCTAAAGAGGAGTTGCGGGAAATTCAAGAGCAGGTAAAGATGCATTTCCTGAGCAGAAAAAGGAATATGAAAACGGGGCTGGGCCATGGTCAAAACTTCCCTTCTAGTAGCTAGAACAAATGCGCCTTGGCAAAAAATAGGCGGACTCGCTTAATTACCCGTCTCAGGTCTAGTCGTGTCCAGGCCTGGTGGGCTAAGGGTATTGTAAAAAAGCTTTATTAAGGCTTGGTTAAAAGTTAGATAAGTATCTATATAAAAGCTGTAACAATCCGAATTTTTCTCAGGTAATTTGCCTGTAATAAAAGCCAGTCCTGCTTGTAATAAAGCCTATAATGGCTGGCAGATAAGGTTTTAAGGAGCTATTCCAAGCACAAAACGCGAGAATTTCCCTCTGAGTTAATCATGTAATTACATCCGCTTGACCATACCCAGCGCCACCCTGGCCCAAACCAGGGTGGTTCTTTCGGGTAAAAAAAGGGCCCCTCGCTGAGGGGCCCTCGAGTCTCATGTCTAGGTGGGAAACAAACAGAAAAGAACACAGAAAAGGAGCTCTAGAGGTTGTTTGAGCTTAGAATGTATCCACCAAAAAGACAGACTCACATTTGTGCCATAATTATGTAGGATTTTTGCCCATTTGTAAAGGCAGAAATATTACAGGTATTTTTCAATTTGTCCCATTGTTTTCTTGAGTGCCTTGGGAATGGCCCACAGCAAATACAGGGTTTGCAGGAGCAGGAAGGCCGTAAGCCCGCCCAGGATCAGCCCAGGCGACAGCTGATATTCCAGGTAGAAATAGATCGTTACACCATAGATACCAGCCTGAACCCAGTTGATGATCATGGAGATCAGGATGTTCTTGTTGTTCTTAATCGCCGTGATCTCGTTCTCCCAGTCTAAGATGGGGTTCTTTGCATCTAGGAGCAGGGGCCAGAGGTTGCTGACCGAGGCTGACCAGATGAAATACAGCAGGGGCGGAATCACCAACAGAGCAGGTATTTCAAACAAGATGGCTAAGACAACCAAGATTAGGACATAGGGGGTTACGGAGAGGAGAATGGCCAAGATCGACTTAGCCGCGTACTGCTTACGATAGGATACCGGCAGGGTCATGGACCAATAAATTTCCTCACCTTGGCGAGACAGGGCCGAGGCATTGAGGGAGGACATGCCAATCAGGAAGGCCCCAATTACCGAAAGAATTAAGCTTAAGAGGGCTATAGTGATCAGGCTGTCAAAGCCAGGGTGGCCTAAAAATGTCGTATGAAGCGCAGCCTTCATTCCGGCAAAGGACATATCAGTCCCACTACCCTTGACCCCCATATAGATACTTACCACCATCACCACGAGGAAGATGACCGAGCCAAAAATGTTGTTCATCAAAAGGGTGGGATTGCGGAAAACCAGCTTGCTCTCTCGGGTAAAGAGGGCCATAAAACTAGAGCGCGGACGCAGAACCTTGGAGATTTGCCCGCGGTTGAGCTGCTTGCGCTTAGCCTGAGTCCCCGTCTCCGGCCGGTAGAGATAGTTAGCCGCGACATAGGCTAACACCAAAAAGGCCAAAGCGATCAGCAAGGCCTTAACCAGGGCCCAGAGGCTAGCAGTCCCGCCCAGGAGCATGAAGTCAATCCAGGCATCCAGGCTGGGGATGATCACCCGCATAGAATTGTAGAGGGTGGGCTTGGCCATTAGTTGCTGGATCTGCGCCATATCCATGGTCTGGCCATTTTGGTTGATGGGGCCAAAGGAGATATAGAAGACCACGGCCAACATCACCAGCTGGGCAATAATCATGAAGCGGTCTTTGTTCTTCGCGAGCGGAGTCAGGCGAATCAGCAGGAGGCAGAGGATGACCAAAATGGACACAGGAACCAGGATCTGCAGGACCATGGCTAGGAGTACCCGCAAATAGAAGGTCCAGGCTACACCTTTGTAATAGCCGTAAGTCGCAAAGAAGGGCACCCCCATGATGAGGGGCAGGAAGACCTGGTACAAGGCAATCACCGCCAGGCGGGCAATGAGGATTTCCCCCCGCTTCACCGGCAGGACCGTCAGCCGGTCCTGGTCTGTGGAAAAGGCCAGGCTGGAGAAGGTAGAAAAGAGGCCGAAAACCAGGGTCATCATGGCAAAGAGGGCCATGAACATCTCAAAGAGGAAGCGGTCCTGACCCAGGCTGATTAAGAGGGGGGACATCTGGGAAGAGAGATAGACCATCATGCCACCCAGATAGACCAAGAGGAAGGCAGACAAGAGGTATTGGCCGATCTTACCGGCTTTGCCCTGGTCTTTTTTCTTGCGTTTGTTGAATAAACCGCCCTGCATATCGAGGCCGGCGCCCGACCCAGACTTCCACAAGAGGCGGAAGAGCAGCCAAATTCTCGCTAAAGATTTCATCCGCTGGCTCCTTAATCTTCTTGCGAGCCGGGCAGCTCAGAATTAGACTTAGCCGTTTGGGCAAAAGCCGACTCATCCTCGGTCAGTTGCAGGAAAATGCTCTCCAGCGAAGAGTCATCCGCGTAATGGCTGCGCAGCTCGTCCAGAGCACCTTGGAAGAGGATTTTCCCCTCGTCAATGATGATCACGATATCACAGACCTTTTCCGCCACATCCAGGACGTGCGTAGAAAAGAGCACAATATTGCCCTGATCGGCATGAGACCGCATCATTTCTTTAAGGGTAAAAGCTGACTTAGGGTCTAGGCCGGTCATGGGCTCGTCCAAAATCCACACAGGGGGATTTTGCAGGAGAGCCCCAATGAGGAAAATTTTCTGCCGCATACCGTGTGAATAAGAGGAAATCTTGTCATTCAAGACGGAATTCATCTCAAAAACCTGGCCCAGTTCCCGAATTTTCTCTTGGCGAGTCTCCGCCGGTACCTCATAGATATCCGCCATAAAGCCCAAGTATTCCAAGCCCGTCAGACGGAGGAAAGCATTGGGTTCGTCGGGTACAAAGGCAAAAGCCTTTTTAGCCTCCAGGTCATCTGTGCGAATAGAGTGGCCTTCCATAATCACGTCACCCTCGTCCGGCTGCAAGATCCCCGTCATCATCTTCAAAGTAGTAGTTTTACCGGCCCCGTTGGGTCCCAAAAGGCCATAAATCTTGCCGCCGGTAAGATTTAGGTTGATGGAATCTACAGCCTTTTTGCCGGCCTTGCTATAAGCTTTGCTCAGATTTTTGATTTCAATCATGTAAAGTCCTCAATTTCTAAATTAGCCTTATTAACTCTAAACCAGGTACCTCAATTTCTAAA
>CAYNNG010000044.1:0-5042 GCA_964398655.1 uncultured Oscillospiraceae bacterium | reverse complement strand
TTTTCGTCTAAATTGATCGCTACATCAATAATAATCTGGTCGGGGTTAGTGTAGCTGGAGTCGACCATTTTAGCCTTGCCTACCGCGCAAACCAGAATATCGGCTTGGCGGGCCAGAGCAGGCAGGTCCCGCGACCGGGAGTGGCACATGGTTACCGTGCAATTGTCTTTTTGCAGCAAAATAGAGACTGGCTTACCCACCACATTGGAACGGCCAATGACTACAGCATGCTTGCCTTCCAGAGGTACCTGCATGGCATGCAGAATTTCCATAACCGCCTGGGGTGTGCAGGGCACAAAGCCCTTGTCACCCACGAAAAGTTTGCCAGCGTTCACAACCGTTACACCCTCAACATCCTTAGCGAAAGCGATCTTTTCTGTAATGGTTTTAACATCAATATGTTTGGGCATGGGCATTTGCAGGATAATACCGTCCACGGTGTCATCCTGGTTAAGCTTTTCCATCTCTGCCAGAACCTGGTCTTGCGTGAGGTCTAAGTCCAACTGATGAACGGTGCAAATGAAGCCTACCTTTTCCCCAGCTTTCTTAATGTTACGAACATAAGTGCCAGAGGCTGGATCGTCGTTCATCCGCACAATAGCCAAGCCGGGAAGGCGTTTGCCTTCAGCCTTGAGCTGGTCTACTTCCTGGGCAACTTTAGCCTTGATTTCATCGGCGATGGGTTTACCTTTGATAATTTCCATAAATTCCTCTTTCTTGCGCAGCCGGAGCAAATTAGGGGTTCAAGGTCCCGGCTGGGTATTAATTAGGGCTTAGCGTCAGGAGCTGGCCCTGGGTTAACTGTTTAGCTCAATGATTTCCTGAGCTTCATCCTTACCTATGGTTAACTTACGCGGTTTGCTTCCCTCAAAGGGTCCAATCCAGCCCCTCTCATGCATGGTGTCGACCATGCGGGCAGCCCGGGGATAGCCCACATTCAGCCTCCGCTGTAGCAGAGAAACTGAGGCATAGTCACTTTCTACTACCGTCCGCAGAGCCTCATAAAGCAATTCATCTTCCTCATCTTCATCATTGGCCGCGGAGCCCGATTTAATCTGAGGATTGCCTACATTTTCCAAGTCTTTTCGTAGTTCTTCGTTATAGTCTGTACTATAAAGCCCCTTCAAGTAGGAAACAACGCGCTCCACTTCGGCATCTGTAACAAAAGCGCCCTGACCCCGCAAGGGCTTAGAGGCAGATTGCGGGTAATACAGCATATCGCCCTTGCCTAGCAGCTTTTCGGCTCCTCCCATATCAAGAATAGTCCGGGAATCTACTTGCGATGCTACCGCAAAGGAGATGCGGGAAGGAATATTGGCCTTGATTACGCCCGTAATGACGTCCACAGAAGGCCTTTGCGTGGCGATAATCAGGTGGATACCTGCGGCTCTTGCCATAGAGGTTAAGCGGGCTATGGCATCTTCAACTTCCGTTGGGGTAGTGGCCATGAGGTCTGAGAGTTCATCAATCACCAAGAGGATGTAGGGTAGGTGTTCCCCCTCCTCTACCGCCCCTTGGCGGACAAGTTCATTGTAAGCTTTAAAGTCACGTACCGAATTATCAGCAAAGAGTCGGTAGCGTCTCTCCATCTCCTTAACTGCCCACTCTAAAACGCCATAAGCCTTTTTAGGATCAGTAACTACCGGGGTCTCTAGGTGAGGGATTCCGTTATAAACCGAAAGCTCAACCACTTTAGGGTCTATCATGACCAAGCGGAGATCTTGCGGCGAAGCCTTGTAGAGCAAAGAAATCAGGATAGAGTTAATACAGACAGATTTACCCGAACCCGTAGCACCTGCAATAAGGAGGTGGGGCATAGAAGACAGGTCGCAAAGGATCGGATCACCTTGAATGTTACGTCCGAGCGCAGCCGTAATTAAGCTCTTGCTGTGCTTAAACTCCTTACTTTCCAAAATATTTCGCAGGCGAACCGCCTGGGTTTTCTTATTGGGGATCTCAATGCCCACCGCGGATTTTCCTGGTATAGGAGCCTCGATACGCACAGAGGAGGCTGCCAAGGCCAAGGCGATGTCATCCGAGAGATTTACAATGCGTGAAACCTTTACGCCAGGACCGGGTTTAACTTCAAAGCGCGAAATGGTTGGTCCCGTCATAAAGTTCACCACCTCAGCCTGGACCCCAAAGTCCTGAAGGGTGGTCTCCAATTTGGCGCCTAGGAGGCGGATTTCTTCTTTATTTTCTGCCTCTCCCTCATGTTCATCAGCAATCAGAAGGTCACTTGACGGAGGAAGGTATTTAGAGAAGATGTTAGTTTGGCCAGCCTTAAATTTTCGGAGTTGCTTCCCAGTTGCGGTATCAGAAGACCGATCTTCCCAGTCTTCCCTGCCGTCATCGCCCAAATTGTCTTCACCCTCTTGGATACGCGAGGCGATCTCTGCTAAGTCTTCCTCAGGTCTGCTGGCTATTTGAGCCTCAGGCAAGCTGGGAGCGGGCCTAATCGCCTGTTGATTTTCTGAGTTCTCAGCGGGGTTTTCCGCATACATTAAGTATTCATTTTTCAGGGGAATAAAGGCCGCGCGAATATTAGCCTCTTCAGGGGTTGCCGGAGCCGCGGGTATAGCCAGATCTTGCCGAGCTTCATGAAGCTGCATGGGCTCTTGAGGGCGGATTCCGCCTGTCAAGGGCTGGGCAGGATAACTTAAAGCGGGAGGATTGCCAAAATCATCCTTGAGCCAATTGCCTTCCGGAAATTCAATAGAAAATTTAGGCGGGGCAGGTTTGGGCGCCGGCGGTCTCACCTCTTTTGCCGGAGAAGCTTCATCCAACTGGTCAAAGTCTGAGCCTGCTCCATAAATCAGTTTATGTTCTCTGTCCGATTTGTCTTCATGCATATTCTTTCTTTTCTCCAATACATCTTTACCCCAGTTGCCCAAGACCTCCCTAGTCCGGCTTACGCCATTGGCTGTCTTAAGAAAGGTCTGCCTCCAGGACACACCAAAGATCAATATTGCCAAGGCTAGAAGCATGGGGATGAAAATGATGAGGCTGCCGGTTTTGCCTACCAAGGTAATGAGACCTACCGCCAGGATATTCCCTATTAAGCCGCCTGACCACCAGGCTCCTTGGGAAATAAGCCCAGGTTTGCCGCCGGACTGCCAGTAAAGCTTTACCGCCTCCCAAGCCGAATGTCTGCCCTCCTTTAAGCTGGCAGCTTCTACCAAGGATAGGTCAACACTAAGTACCGATAATAAACCTATACTTAGGATAAGGAATATAAGTAAATAAAAACTCTTTTGCCTTCTATAAGGCCCAGCCTTGTGCAGGTAGGCTGCTCCGGCCAAGAGCACAAACAAGATAGGCAGGGCCAGGCTAAAGGTTCCCAGCAAACCTTGAGTAAAACTGGAAAAGCCTCTTCCTAAAGCCCCCGTCAGGCTTTGCGGCGCCCAGAGAAGAAAACCCAAAAGCAGGGCAATGCCCAACAATAATATTGCTAAGAGTTCAGAATTTTTGTCTCTTGCGTCACCCTGCTCTCCTGAAGCCTGCAAAGATCCATCTGCGGGAGAAGCTTCCTGTTCGAGTTCTTGCATAGCCTTAGCTTTCGGCACCTGAGCCTCCTCCCTTCCGGCTAAGCCAATCCTGGGCTAGGCAAAGTCCAATGATTGTCTTAGCATCGTGGATCTTGAAGTTTCGGCAGTCTTCTAAAGCTTGCTCTAGAGGAACTACAGATAAGTTGAGATATTCTTCTGGGTCGAGCTTCTGCATACCCAGGCTCAGGTCATCAGCCAGGTAAACGTGGATGACTTCATCCGTATAACCCGGAGAAACAAAAAACTCACCTAACTTATGCCAGCTAGCCGCCTGGTAGCCTGTCTCTTCTTCTAGTTCACGCTTGGCAGCTTCCAAGGGGTCTTCCCTCACCTCCAAGCAGCCCGCGGGAATTTCTAAAAGGACTTGAGAAGCTGCCAGGCGAAATTGGCTCACTAAGAGGACCTCACGCGCAGGGGTGAGCGCAACAATGCCTACGCCGCCCCCATGATGGACTACTTCCCGCCAGGCTTCATGACCACCCGCAGTTTTTATTTTATAGTGGTGAAAGTCCAGGATACGGCCCTGAAAAATACTTTGGTCTTCAATAATGTCCTCATGCAGCCGGGCAAAATGCTGGACTTGAGGCGACGGCAAGGTCTTAGGACTGGGTTCTTCAACCTTACCTATCTGCTTAGCCACTTCAGCTGATGCCTGCGCAGTACCGGAAGCTTGGGCAGACTCAAGAGGAGCCTCCGCCGTAGGCTTAGAACCCGAGCTCCTTTGAGCTTTAATGAGGTTTCTGGCCAGTTCATCACAGCGGTTATTATATGGATTATCCGCATGGCCTTTAACCTTATGCCAGGTGACTTCATGCTGGTCGGACAGTCTGAGCAGCTCCTGCCACAAGTCAATGTTACTTACAGGATTGCCAGCTGCATTCTGCCAGCCCTTTCTCTGCCAGTTCTTCAACCAGCCCTTATTGAAGCCTGAAACCAAATAGGCGGAATCAGAGTAGAGATCAACTGCGCAGGGCTGTTTCAAGGCTTTTAAACCTTCAATCGAGGCCTGCAGCTCCATGCGATTATTCGTAGTTTCTTCTTCAAAGCCGGAAATCTCTTTTTCAATTTCCCCAAAAATTAAAATAGCAGCCCAGGCACCTGGCCCAGGGTTGCCTGAACAGGCACCGTCTGTATAGATTTTTACTCGAATTTGCTTAGACTTCATAGCACTCCCTGGCAGCTTACCGCCCATCCTAGGCACGGTTCGCAAACTTTTGTAATTATAGCATAGCGGGCAGCGAGCTCACTTAATCCCCACTAAAGTCTCGGAGCTGTAGGGCTAAGCCTTACTGGATCTTATGTGTAGATAGAGCAATACTCCTAGGCATATTGCAACATGTCCCCAAAGTTAAAAGAAGTATTTGACTAAGTATTTTTTCCTTGCTATCATAAGTTGCGTTTTAGAGATAGGGGAGTGGCTCAACGGTAGAGCAACGGTCTCCAAAACCGTCGGTTGCGGGTTCAAATCCTGTCTCCCCTGCCAAGAAAATCCTG
>CAYNNG010000043.1:0-5218 GCA_964398655.1 uncultured Oscillospiraceae bacterium | reverse complement strand
TCCAAGCCGGAAATTTGGACAGGCCGTAACAAGGGAGGCTCTGTGGCCCTGCTAGGTTCGAGGGTTAGCCTTCTAGATTTAGTGGCTCAGGACAAGTTTCTAACGCATTGAGAGATCTAAGCCAGCCATCTAAATAACTTATATGAGACCTGCAGGCAGCTTCCAAGTATGCTGTGAGAGAGGTGCTAAATGCTTGCAGGGGCATATCACACCATAATAAGGAATTTTTTCTTCCAGCTTTGTGAGGACGGTAAAATGCTTGTCACTCACTCTGGGATGATCAGATAATTTAATCTCATAAGGAAAAATTTGGCCAGCCTGCTCGATGATAAGGTCGATTTCTTGTTGATTGCTGTCCCGGTAATAGAACATACTGGGTTTAAGACCGTTATGCTTAAAAGATTTGTCAATCTCGGTTACGATCCAGTTTTCAAACAAGGGGCCTTGATAGGGACTGTCTGCCCAGGTCTTTTGATCATTGATACCTAAAAGATAAGCGGCTAGTCCAGTATCGGTAAAATATAATTTGGGTCTCTTGACTAAGCGCTTACCTAAATTGCCACTAAAAGCCGGTAACTCCAAAATTAAGCCGCTAGTGACTAAAATATCTAGCCAGCGCCTGACAGTACTAGCATCAACAGCCAAATCTCGTGCTAGGGAAGATAAATTAAGTTCTTGGCCTGTCCGCGTGGCAAGGAGTTTTACAAACCGTAAAAACAAGTGGGTATCCATAACATTTGTGATTTCCCGGACATCTCGGCTTATATAGGTATCCACATAGGATTGGTAATAACCTGAGATATCAATACCCTCTTGCAAGAGTACGCGCGGCATACTGCCCCGCAAGATAATCTCCGGTAAAGTAGCCACTAGGTGAGCCCTTTCCTGGGCGTCAGCCTCTGTTAGCTCTGCTAAAGACTTAGCAAAAGGCGTTTGTTCTACCCCTAAAAACTCCTTATATGAAAAACCGTTCAGCTGCAAAACCCGTACTCGGCCGGCTAAGGATTCCTGAACGCCCTTCATCAGAGGAAACAGTTGAGAACCCGTCAGCCAAAATAGATTGTTTTGCCCTAACTCATCAATAAAGATTTTGATATAAGGGAAAAGTCCCGGGGCATATTGAATTTCATCAATCAAAAGGGGAGGCTGGTAGCGCTGAAAAAATAGCTCAGGACTATAGACCGCTAAGTTCCTAATATTAGGATCATCCAAACTCACATAAGTGCGATCCTTTTCCATGAGATGCTTGAGCAAGGTGCTTTTCCCCACCTGACGCGGCCCTGTGAGGAGAATGGCTGGATAAAAATCTATTTCCTTAGCAAGATATGCTTCTATTTGCCTTTTGTGGTATACCATGCGCACCTCCTAGCTGAACTTTGTTCTATAAGCCTTCTTTTTTGACTATCCTTCATTAACATTATTTTATAGTCAGGCTTTATGAAAATCAAGGATTGCATCCCTGAAAAACAGGGATATAATCCTTGAAAATCATAATAATTTACCGGCTTCCTCATTAATTCAGCATTCCTTCCTCAAATGTGGATTTTATTTTTCACTTTACTGTTAGTGCCGCACCGAGTAGATCTCATTGACATGACTTTTTCGACTCTTTATGATCGTTTTATCGTAATTTGCTTGATAATCAATAGCTAAAGGGGTTCATATGATCAATTATTTAGAGGAGGCCCAAGCGCTTCAGAAAGAGCTTTCATGGATCAGACGTGAGATCCATAAAAAACCCGAAGTTGGTATGGATTTGCCTATTACTACAGCTTTTGTCTTAGACCAGCTTAAGGAGCGTGGGATCCAGGCTGAGAGGGTGATTGATAGTGGTATTGTTGCTATCATCGAAGGTGCAAAGCCCGGTAAAACGCTACTCATCCGTGCTGATATGGATGCCCTGGACATTATGGAAAATTCTGGTGAGCCCTTCTCGTCAGAATTTGAGGGTAAGATGCATGCTTGCGGACATGATATGCATACGACCATCTCATTAGGGACAGCCTTCCTTTTGCATCGATATAGAGACCAGCTCCATGGCAGGGTTAAGTTCATTTGGCAACCTGGAGAGGAAATTTTTGCGGGCGCCAAGGCGATGATCGCCGCGGGTATCATGGAAAATCCCCGCGTAGATGCCGCCCTAGACCTTCACATGCATGCTCAAACACCAGTGGGTAACCTTTTTTATTCCAAGGGCCCTTTTACCACTACCGCAGATAATTTTTTAATTACAATTAAAGGCTTTGGCGGGCATGGCAGTCGGCCAGAGGGTACAGTAGATCCTTTAAATGTAGCCAATCAAATCTACAATGCTATTCTGGCTATGCGGGGGCGGGAAATTGCTGCTTCCCAATATGTTGCGCTCAGTATTTGTAGTGTTAGCTCCGGAGACTCCTTTAATATATTGCCGGACCAGGTACAAATGCGAGGCACTTTACGAACTTATGACCAGAAAATCCGCGACTTTATCGTCAAGCGGATAGAAGAGATCACGACTAATTATGCAGCCAACTTTGGTGCAGACGGACACTTTGAAATTGTGGTCAGTGCCCCTACGATTGTTAATGATCCTGACATGGTAGACCGCATTACGGATTACCTCCAGACCTTTGGCATGGAATTTAAGACAAATCCATCCATGCGCCTGCCAGCTTCCGATGACTTCGGCTTTATTGCCAGCCAGGTTCCGAGCGTCATGTTCTCCTTGGGCGGCAAGCCTGAGGGTATTGAAAACAATGCTGTGCATAACCCGAAAGTTGTCTTTGACGAGAAAGCCTTAGTCGAAGGCAGTGCCCTCCTAGCGCATGTGGCGACCAAATGGCTTGAGGAGCATGCTTAGAGCCATCCCTTAGAAGATAGACTTGAGAAAGAGAGATAGGTATGAGTAACAATAAACTAGCCACTGGCGATTTGATCAAAACTATTATTGGCTTAGCGCTTATGCTAGGCTTCTCCCTCTTACCCTTAGAAATTCCTTATATTACGGATTTAGGTATGAAGGTGATTGGAATCTTCTTGGGTACCATCTTCATGTGGTCTACAGGCAGCATGATCTGGCCCAGCATCCTAGGCGTTGTGCTCTTGGGCTGGTTTGGTTATAAGCCTATGGGGGAGGTGCTTAAGGACTGGATGGGCAATCCCGTTGCAGTAATGATTTTCTTCCTCCTCATTTTGGTTGGTTGCTTCAGCTACTACAAGTGCACGGCCTATGTGGCCCGTTTTTTCTTGACCAACAAACTCGTCATAGGTCGGCCCTGGCTTTTTACCTTTTTCATCCTTTTGGGTGTGTATTTAATGGCCACTTTTGTTAATCCATGGGCCGGCGTTTTTCTCTTCCTACCTGTGGTGCAAAATCTTTGCGTAGAGGTAGGTTATGAGAAGACAGATCGTTATACCAAACTCATGACGATTTTAGTGGTAATGGCTGCCCTCTTAGGCTTCCCCTCAGCCTACTTTAACGGCACTATCCTTGGCTTAAATGGCGTATATGCCGGTCTGGCTGGAGCACCTGTAGATGGTGGCAAATACATGGCGGTCACGGTACCGATTGCTATCTTGTGCCTTTTAGCGCTTGTTCTGGCCATGCGGTTCCTTCTCCGGCCTGATGTGAGCAAGCTGAAGACCTTAACCCTAGACCAGCTGAATAAGAATCCTCTACCGCCCATGAATAGAACGCAAAAGATCGTTTCCAGCGCTATTGTGATTTATATCCTTGCCATGCTGATCCCAGTTATTATTCCTGGAAATGTTGTAAGCGATATTCTCAGCCGCAATATTAATGGGATTGCCATGACTCTGGTCGCTATCCTCTGCCTTATCAAAGTAGAGGCTAAGCCGGTTCTCCCCCTGGGTGAAATTATTGCTAAACACTTCTCCTGGCCAACCTATCTTATGATCGCTTCCAGCCTGACCATTGGCGGCGCACTGACAAGTAAAGAAGTTGGCTTTAGAGCCCTGCTTGATAGCTTGTTGACCCCCATGTTTGCGGAAATGAATTACACCGTCTTTTTGATTGCGGTGGTGGTCTTGGGCGTTGTGATCTCCAGCGTCATGAACAGTGCAGTCCTCATGCTGATTCTGCACCCCATTATCTTTACTTATGCCCAGGTCATTGGCTCAGATGGCTGGGCGATTATTACACTCGTGACCTTCTGTGTCATTGGCTTTGCGGCGATTACCCCCAGTGCTTCCCCCTATGCCGCAACCATTTTTGGACAAACGGAAGTGCTGGAAGCTAAAGATGTTTACAAATATGCCAGCCTCTTTGTCCTGATAGAAACTATTATTGCCCTGGCAGTGGGCATACCCTTGATCAATCTTGTCTTCTAAGTAGAGCATCCGTAAGGGGGCCTTTGAGTCCCCCTTACTCTTAAACAATGGCTCTGCAGCTTTTACATTTCTTATCCTCCCCTAAAGTTGCCTTTGGCAAACCTCTTATCGTCTTATGCGATAAATTTGCCTGGTCTGATTGGTAAAAGAGATTTAGCTTGACTGATCTTTATATATCTTTAAGACTGGTTACCGCTAGATTCTATAAATTTATAGATATTCATTTGATCTAGCCATATAAGGAGAGAGATATGAAAAAACTAAGCGTACTTGTACTCGTTGCCCTCATTTTGAGCTTGGGCTTTTTTGCCCCGGCAACAGCAGAAGAAGCAGCTTCTGGCCTGAAGATTACCGTCCTGGTTGACAATAATGCTTTGATCGGCAAAATGCTGCTAAGTGAACCTGCCCTCAGCATGATCTTGCAAGACGGGGACAAGACCATTCTGTTTGACACTGGCTATAGCGATGCTGCTATTAAAAATGCCCATGCTTTAGGATTTGACCTAACTGAAGTGGATGCCATCGCCCTGTCCCATGGCCACTTTGACCATACGATTGGACTCTTTTATCTCATGAAAGAGATGCGGGACCGTAAAATCGATAAGAAGATTGATTTAATCTGCCATCCTGATACTTTCCTGCCCAAGGACAATCAGGGCGGCTTCTTTGGTAATGTATTGAACGAACCAACTTTGAGTGAATACTTCAATATTACCATGACCAAAGAGCCCTACCAGTTAACAGACCATCTGACTTGGCTGGGTGAAATCGAACGCACCCACGAGATCGAAGAATATGTTCCTTTTACAACCGTCTTTAAGGATGGCGAGTGGGTGGATGACTACATGAGCGAAGATACAGCAATTGCTTACACCAACGATGAGGGCGT
>CAYNNG010000042.1:0-5616 GCA_964398655.1 uncultured Oscillospiraceae bacterium | reverse complement strand
TAATGGCACCGAAACCTATCGTAAAAAATTGAAGAGGGTTAATTCTTTCTTCATACCCTCTCCTTGAATTTGATTACTGCCAGATATCATTTTGGCTCATCATCAATCTGCGTTGGGTTACTCGCAGGCGGGCCAGCAATTCTTCCACCGAGAAGGGCTTGGTTAAGTAATCATCTGCTCCGGCATCTAAGGCCTCTATCTTGTCCGTATCCTCACTTCGCGCGCTGATCACAATAATGGGCACATTGGACCAGGCGCGGATTTTCTTGATCACCTCAATACCGTCCATATCAGGCAGGCCCAAGTCCAGCAAAATAATATCGGGATTATGTGTTGAGGCTTCCAGAATTGCGCTGGCCCCATTTTGGGCGGTCAGGTAACGATAATTGTGGGCATTGAGTGTAGTGGTCATTAGGTGCTTAACTGAAGCATCATAGTGTCATCTATACCTGGTCCATCATCAGCCACGGAGACGACAATAAAATCTCCTTGTTTATTAGTACTCAAGACAATGTGCGAACCCTGCGGCGTATATTTGATCGCGTTATCTACCAGATTAATGATTACTTGGACGATTAAACGGGCGTCCATTTTGGCCAAGAGAAACTCTTCTGAGTTCTCTACGCTAATTACATGTTCTACACTTTGGCGATTTACATGGTGCAGGGCCTCTTCAATTACATCGTCTATAAGGTCCTCTGTAAGATGTAAATTTAGCTGACCTTCCTCAATCTTGCTCACAGCCAATAAATTCTCCACCAGGTTGATCAGCCACATCGCGTCGTCATAGATGTCCGTATAGAGTTGATGCTTGGTCTCTTCGTCAAAAAAGGCTCCATTAGAGAGCAGGTTGCTCGCATTGCCAGAAATAGAGGTCAAGGGTGTGCGGAGGTCGTGCGATATAGCCCGCAAGAGGTTGGCTCGGATTTGCTCATTACGGGCCAGGGCTGCGGCTTCTTCCTTTTCCTGGGCATTTCGCGCGTTCTCAAGAGCTAGAGCGCACTCGCCCAAGATAGAGAGCAAGATGCTATTTTCAAAGGCATCAAGAACCTGGTCGCCCAGCACCAAACCTACAACCCCATATACTCGGTCGTTGAGCCGAACCGCCAAATACAGGCCTTTCGCCCCAGACAGGGTATCTGTACCAGCGCCCGCGTGCTTATTATTTTTCTTAATCCACTCCGCGATCCCTTTTTCCTGATGGGCTGTGCGGTCTAAGTCTAGGGCTTCCTCTGCTACTGGGAAAATATAGGGTTTGCTCAGGCCACCCCCCTCTTCCATAAAGAAAATCACGCTGCGGTTGAGCAGTTTTAGCAGCTGCTGGGACGTAGTCGCGATAATTTCCTCCTGATCAGATGCCTGCTGAAGGAGCTGGTTAGTATCGAACAGCACCTTGGTTCGGTAAGCCGCACGCGCCGACTGCTTGGCTTGCTGCTTGAGCCGCGTGGCCAAAGACCCTGTGATGGAAGCCGCGATAAACATGATAAAAAAGGTTACGGGATAGCCCTTATCATAGGCCTGTAGGGAGAATTTAGGATCTGTGAAGAGAAAGTTAAAGATCAGGACGCTGGCAATGGAAGCAAGCAAGCTGTAAAGGCGGCCCGTGGTCAAGACTGAAGTAAGCAGGACTCCTAAGACATAAATCGTAATAATGTTAGCTTCCGCAAAGCCACACTGTTGGAATAAAAGTCCGAGGCCGCTCGCCCCGGCTAAGATCGCCAGGCTGAGCAGGACATCACGCAGGGAGACAAGCTACTGCTGGCTAAGCCTGTGACGCAGGCCCACGAGAACGTCGCCGCGGTTCCGAGGACTGGCATCTGGGATGATATGGATCTCAATGTTCGGCTCCAGCTCAATAAGCTTTTCTGTGAGACTGGATTCTCCCCACAGCTTCTTGCGCGCGGCAATGGAACGGCCGATCACGATCTTAGAAGCACCGGAGAGTCTGGCAAACTCCGCGATCTGCAAGGGTACATCTTCTCCGTAGGCAGTCTCTACCTTGGCCCCCAGCTGCTCAGCCAAATGGATATTGGACCGCAGACGTTTTTTGTCCTCCTGGCTTAGCAAAGAAAAGCTGGAGGTTTCCACGAAGAGCGCGGTGAAAGATCCATTGAAAGCCTTGGCCATCCGGGCGGCCGTACGAATAATCTTCGGGTTTGAGGGTGAAGAAGATAAACAAACCAAAATGTGCTCATCTGTATGGTAGCTAGCCTGGCTCCTGATTCTGGCATTTTCTGTCAGAACATTCATGCGGTCGGCACATCGCCGCAGGGAAATTTCTCTTAGGGCAGTCAAATTTTCTAAGCTAAAAAAATTATCCAAGGCGCGGCTGGCCTGGTCTCCCTGGTAGACCTCACCCGCCTTAAGTCGATCTAAGAGTTCCTGCGGCTCAATATCTACCAGCTCTACCTGGTCCGCTTCGTCGAAAATGTAGTCGGGAATCCTTTCCCTTACGACAATACCTGTGATGGCCGTAACCAGGTCATTAAGACTTTCAATGTGCTGGACATTCACGGTGGTATAAACGTTGATGCCAGCCTGCAGGAGTTCCTTAATATCCTGATACCGCTTACTATGGCGGCAGCCTGTGGCATTGGTGTGGGCCAGTTCGTCTACCAGTAGAGTTGGGGCTTTCTCTGTAGGGCTGCGTCCAGGTCAAACTCGCGCAGGACCATATTGTGATAAGGAACCTCTAAGCTGGGCAGGACTTCCAAGCTCTCTAAGAGGGCAGCAGTTTGGGGTCTGGCATGCGGCTCAATGTAACCGGCCACCACATCAAGGCCGTGATCTTGGGCTTCGTGGGCGGCCTCCAGCATGGCGTAGGTTTTACCTACGCCTGCCGCGTAACCGAAGAAGATTTTCAAATGACCTCTGCCGGCCTTGTCTTCTTCTTCTTTGAGGGCTTCCAGTAATTTATCTGCGGTCCTGCTATTTTCGTCCATGCTTTCACCTAGTCGGGGAGCTTAAGCATCCTTATCCAACAACCCCATAGTTTGCGCGAGTTCCAGGTTTACCTCCACAACATTGACTGTAGCTTCACCAAACACGCCTAGGAGCTTACCCTCGGTATGTCTGCCAATGATCTCCTTAACTGCTTTTTCATCCAGGCCTGAGGCTTGGACAATACGGGGGACTTGGATGGCAGCCGCCTGCGGAGAGATGTGCGGATCCAAGCCAGAGCCAGAAGCCGTCATCAGATCTGTCGGTATGTCCTCCCGTGCGACTTGGGGATTTTTGGTCAGGAAATTAGCAATATCCTGGCCCACACGCGCGCGGAGCTCCGGATTAGACGGGGCGTAATTCTGAGAGCCTGAACTCAGACCTGGGAATTCACTGCCATCAGAATACAACTTCTGGCCCTGGGCACCTCACTTAAAGACCTAGCAGGGCTAAAGCTGGCGCAATAACGAGATCAATCAATTTAATACCGATAAAGGGTGTGATCATGCCACCTAGGCCAAAAATTAACATGTTTCGCAGGAGCATCTTGCCTGAGGACATAGGCCGGTAGCGTACCCCTTTCACAGCCAAGGGAATCAAACTGGGGATAATGAGTGCGTTAAAGATTAAAGCCGACAAGATGGCGCTGTAAGGCGTAGCGAGACCCATAATATTCAGGACGGAAAGCTGCGGGATGGCGAGCATGAACATGGCTGGGATAATCGCGAAATATTTGGCGATGTCGTTGGCGATAGAAAAAGTTGTTAAACTGCCTCTGGTGATGAGGAGTTGCTTGCCAATTTCTACCACTTCCAGAATCTTCGTAGGATCAGAGTCTAAGTCCACCATATTGGCCGCTTCCTTGGCCGCGCTAGTCCCACTGTTCATGGCCAGCCCTACATTAGCCTGGGCTAGAGCTGGCGCGTCATTTGTACCATCCCCCGTCATTGCGACAATCTTGCCGGCAGCCTGTTCCTTCTTGATGACCGCGATTTTATCTTCTGGTTTACATTCCGCAATAAATCCATCAACCCCTGCTTCTTTCGCGATGGTCGCCGCCGTAAGCGGGTTATCTCCTGTACACATAATGGTTTTTATCCCTATGGCCCGTAAGCGGTCAAACCGCTCAGCTATCCCGGCCTTGACCGTATCCTTCAGGTAAATTAGGCCCAGAATACGGTTGTTTTTGATCACAGCCAAGGGGGTCCCGCCCAAAGACGAAATATTCTCAACTTCGCGGGCAAAATTCGGGGGAATTACCCCACCTTGTTCCTTCACATAGGTCTCGATCGCATCCACTGCGCCCTTGCGAATTTTGATGCCATCCGGAAGATCTACTCCACTCATTCCGGTTTGAGCCGTGAAGGCGCAAAACTCAGAACCCTTGAGCTCTTGGCTCTGGTCTCCCCTAGCTCTGGCAAGCTCCAGCGTAGACTTCCCCTCCGGGGTCTCATCACGTAGACTCGTTAAGGCTGCGCAGGTCACCAGCTCTTCTGGATCAATGCCCTGCGCCGGAATAAAGTCTGCCGCGAGCCGGTTGCCGTAAGTAATGGTGCCCGTTTTATCAAGAATCATGGTATCCACATCACCACAAGCTTCTACGGCTTTCCCAGACATGGCGATGACATTAAAGCGGGTGACCAGGTCCATGCCAGCAATCCCAATTGCCGACAGCAGACCTCCAATTGTGGTGGGTATCAGGCATACCGCCAGGGCAATCAGGGTAGAGATCTGCAGCCTTACACCGGAGTAAACAGCAATAGGATAGAGGGTTACCACGACAATTAGGAAGATAATGGTCAAGGAAACCAGCAGGGTATTCAGAATCCTTCTGAGTTTTTTTCAGGCTAGCGGCCTGGGCCTTGCCTCGGCCCTCCGCCACGGACTCCGCAAAATTTGAGAAAAGTACTGTGACTAATAAGACAATACAAACAATAATGTTATAGGCTCCCAAATTAGCCCGCATTTCATCCCCAAATAGGGCAGGGAAAATAGCCAAGATAAGCGTGATAAAACAGCCTACTTCCACCACAAACATGACAGGATTTTTAAGCATGTAGCGAGGGTCTAGCTTAGTCACGGAGCCCTTCACGGCCTGCCGTAAAATTTCTGGTGTCATGGCCTTGTTAACTTGCTTTTTATTCATTGCAACCAATCTCCTTACGACCAAAGCACTAAATGCTCCGCGAGGGGGCCCAGCGTAAAGCCAACCCAAGATCCAAGACAGAGGATACATAATAGCGGCCGTCAAACCGGCAACAGCCCCCACAATAAAGACCGGCATTAAAACGGCCAACAACAAGGAAATCAACCAGGGATGCCTGGGGCTTCAATCCCGCTTAAAGCTAAAGAGCTTCTGTTCAAGTTCACGAAGGTAATAAATTGTATGGTTCATGGTACCTTCCTCCTTGCTGAATATTATTTTGTAGAAGGAAGGATTAAAACGCTAAAAAGTTCTAGCTAAGAGAATTAAGAAAGAATAAAGAAAGAAAAATGCACAAACGATAAAAAGGTTCATGTTCTACCAGCGGAGCGGAAAAACTGAGGAAGCAGCCCTCTAGGACTTCTTCCTCAGTTTTCAAAACAAAATCATTCTTATTCGTTCGTTCAACTGGTTTTAGGTTTTACAAAAAGTCTCTTTATCATAAACACGAGCGTGCCCACAAGTACAAATAA
>CAYNNG010000041.1:0-5742 GCA_964398655.1 uncultured Oscillospiraceae bacterium | reverse complement strand
CGAATACACGGGACCTAACAGCATTCAAGAACAGGTTCAACAATTGCCGGCGACAGGCGCCGCGGATGGCCTGCCCTTGGGACTTTTCCTCTCGGCCGCAGGACTGGCTATGCTGGCTTATTTAAAGAAGCAGGGCTAGACCAAGCTTAGGCCGGCAGTTTTTGCTCTAGGCTACAGAAGCTTAAAAATGGAGAGGGTGTCTCGACGCACGTTAGTGCAGGAGACACCCTCTTCTAGTTTAAATGCATAGCCTCAGTGGTTGCGGACTGGGCTGGTAGCCCCAGTAGTTGTGGCCTTGGCGTATAGGCTCAGCGGCTGTGACCTGGGCGAGTAGCCTCAGCGCTTGCAGACTGGGCGAGTGGGCAAGATACCTTGCCTCCCTTACTCTACCTCCACCCTCCCCAGGCCGAGTGAGCGGCCGTAGAGGCTACTGAAGAGAACGGCTTGGCTGCCTTTGAAGCCCAGGCGGACTTTGTCGCCGATCTGGTAGAGGATGGAGCCAAAGATCACAGCCGTGAGCAGGTAGTCGCCTACACGCAGCTTGACGGTGGTTTCCATACCGGTGGGCATGACGCTGTAAACTTCCGCCTCTAGCGGTCCTTCCTCGCCCAGCGTGATATTTTCCGGCCGGATGCCGATCCAGAAATCCTGGTCGTCGAAGGACTTCTTGTCGTCCTCCAGCAAGGGGGCCTGGACCCGGGCTACAGGGACTTCAAAGAGCTGGTCCGCGTTTTCCTTTTTCAGCTGGGCCTGGCGATCCTGGCCGGCGGCCTGGTCGGCCTTAAACTCCTGCAGGAGGGCGGCTTGGTCCACCGCGGCTTCGGGTACAAAGCGCATCTGGTAGTGGTCCAGGGCGGTCAGGGCGAAATTCCCTTCCGCATCCTGGGCCCCGCGGGCGGGCAGGAAGTTGATGGAGGGATTACCTACAAAGTCGGCCACAAAGGTGTTGACGGGCCGCTTGTAAATCTCCAGAGGGGCTGCATACTGCTGCAAAGACCCGTTATCCAAGAGGCAAATCTTGGTGGCCAGGGTCATGGCCTCCAACTGGTCGTGGGTAACGTAAATGAAGGTCGCCCCGGTCTGCAGGTGGAGGCGCTGGAGCTCCGACCGCATTTCCAGGCGGAGCTTGGCGTCTAGGTTGGACAAGGGTTCGTCCATAAAGAGGACCTGGGGCTTGGGGGCCAGGGTACGGGCTATGGCGACCCGCTGCTGCTGACCGCCGGACAGTTCGGCGGGATAGCGGTCCATGAACATGCCGATTTTGACCACCCGGCCGACTTGGCGGACTGTGCGGTCAATCTCTTCCTTGGTCAGCCGCCGGACCTCGGTTTGGACGACCCCGTCCCGGAGGTATTCGTAGTCCTCATTAAAGGTCAAGCCCTGGGCCTTAGCGGATTTTTCTGCCTCGTCAATAACGGCTTGCAAGCTCTTGCGAGGACCAGCAGCGGTTGCTTTCGGGTCTGCTGCTTCTTCCAGCTTATAGGCCAGGAGCTTCTCAGCGGTAAAGGTCGAGATCCCGTAGCGGTCGATTAAGTGGAGGAGGGCCTTTTTCTTATCCAGCTTGCCGCTAGAGGGCAGGCAATCCTTGACCAACTTAGCCACTTCTTCCGGTTTTTCCAGGGCCTTGAGAAGCTCAGAGGCCTGGAGGGCTTCGGCGTGGACCCGGGGCAGGGCCTCCTTGATATTCTTCAAGCCGAAGGCGATATTCTCATATACGGTCATGTTGGGCCAGAGGGCGTAGTTCTGGAAGAGAAAGCCTACCTTGCGCTTGTTGGGAGGGACATTAATCCCCGCCTCAGAGTCAAAAACGACCTTGTCCCCTATGGTAATCCGGCCGGAGCTGGGCGTTTCCAGGCCCGCGATCATGCGGAGGGTAGTGGTTTTCCCACAGCCGGAAGGTCCCAGCAGGGTGACAAAAGCGTGGTCCTCAATCAGCATACTGAGGTCGTCCACAGCGTAAAATTTTCCCCAGTTTTTCGTGACGTGACTTAATTCAATAGCAGGCATACTTAACCTCCGATTCCTTTATCCAAACTGGCCCCGGTCACCTTATTGACCAGGCCGTTGACGATGAGCAGAGTCACCACCAGGAGGAGGTTAATCCCACTCGAAAATGCATAGAGACCCATTTCGTCGAAATAGTCCAGGGTCGTAGACAGAATAAAACCTTGCACGCAGAGGAGCATGAAGAGGGAGAGCTCCCGCAGGCAGGTCATGAAGGGCAGGAGATAGCCACTGATGATGGCCGACTTCTGAATGGGGATAATAATCCGCGACATCCGCTTGATCCAAGGCACATCCTGGATAATGGCCGCCTCCTCAATTTCTCCCGACAGCTGCAGCATGGAGTTGAGGGCTGATCGAGAGGCGAAGGGGATATATTTGACCGTACCGACAATGATTAAGAGGGTATAGGTATTAAACAGGTTGATCCTCTCATTGGAGAAGAGGATGAAGAAGGCCGCCCCAACAGCGATTGAGGGCATGAGATAGGGGAGGAAGGCCACGGAGTTGACATAGTTGGCCCAGGGGCTCCGCCTCTGCTTAGCCACCGCGTAACCGATCAGGGTGCCGATGGTCCCGGCCAGGAGGGAGCAGGCCAGGGCGACCACAATAGTCCCCTTGAAGGCCCGCCAAATCGTCTCGTTATATAAAATACCCTTCTGCCCGTACATGCCATTTTCGGTGATATTCTCACTGGTCGCCCACCACTTGGTGGTCAGGTTATCCAGATTGCCCGTATAAAGGAAGGAATAGTCGCCGGGGTTGGGCAGGAAGGTCTCAAAGGCAAAAGAAATGATGGGGAAGATACTGGTAAAGAAGGTGAGAATCACCAAAAGGATGGCAATAGCGTATTTGCCGACTCTTCCCAAGTTTTGACGGGAAATCTGGCCAGATTTCCCGGTGACCGTCGTGTAACTCTTACGCGACTTGGTACTCATGATATTCATGCCCATGATCACGATGCCAAAGATCATCATGATGATGGCTAAAATACTGGCCTGGCCGGTAAAGCGGGAGTTCAAGGACACATATTTGGTGGCCAGGGTGGTCAGGTTGAGGTAATGGGGAACAGGGTAGGACCCCATAGAGGAACCGAAAACCAGAAGAATGGTGGATAAGATAGCCGGCTTGATCATGGGCAGGCTGATCCGGGTAATCATCTTCCAGCGGGGCGTATCCAGGATCATGGCGGCCTCTTCCAGGTTGGAGTCCATGTTGCGCAAGATGCCTCCGATCAGGATATAGGCAAAAGGCGCATAGTGCAGGCCTAAGACCATCATGCTGGGGAACATACCCCGGCACCACCACATGGGCATTTGCGTGCCAAAAAGCGTGGCCAAAAGGCCGTTGGCCGTTCGGGTAACCGCCCGGGAGTCAAATAGATTCCGCCAGACCACGGCCAGGGTCCACTGGGGCATGATATAGGGGAAGATAAAAATGGAACTCAGATATTTGCGCCAGGCCAGGTTGGTCCGGGTGATAAAAAAGGCGAAGATCCCGCCGAAAACCACGGCGACCATACAGGATCCTATAGATAAGTAGAGGGTATTCAGCATGGGCTGCCAGAGGTTGGCTCGGGCCAGCTTGCTGGTAAAGAGGTCCACGTAGTTGACGACCGTGTAGCCGCTCGTCCGTCCCGTCAGGTGGGCATCTATCGTGCCGGGGTGGATCTGGAAGGTGTCATGGACAATCGCGACAATAGGGGCGACCGTACTGATCGTCAAGATGATCCCGAGCAGGAGGAGAATAATGTTGTAGGGCTTAGACGCGAAGGTCTTGACCTGGTTCCAAAATCGCCTGTAGCGGGGGGCAGGCACAGCCTTAGCCATTGGATCTGAATATGACATGCTTTGTCTCCTAGGGGAAAAGGAGCCTTTGGAAGCGGAGCACGCTCCAAAGGCTCCTTGAGATGGTTTTTTCAGCTTAGAGCGGGAGAGTTCAGAGTTCCCGCTCTATAGCTTGTGGCTTGCTAGCAAGTTAGCTGATTGCTAGTAGCCTAGCGGTTTGCTAGTCGCTTAGGGTTTTTCCAGCAACTTAGCGTGAAAGCCGCTTATGCGGATTATGCCGTGTAGGCTACTGATTTCCTTGAGCCAATTACTCCGTGTATTTGGTCAGCAGTTCGATCCAGCTACCTACGGTGAAGGCGACAGAGCTGCAGTATTCAGGATCTTCCAGAACCAGCTTGCCCTCTTCGGTCCACCATTCATAACCACGGTCGTTCTTAGCTTCAAAGACGGATTCGTCGTCTACATAGCCGCCCTTGGCGTGCTGGTAGGTTTCTTCAATCGCCTTGGCAACTTCGGGGTTGGAGGAGTAGCCACCCATGTCCTTGCCCCAAGCGGAGAAGCCGTCTTCGGTGCAGGTCATGTAAGCGATAAAGGCACAAGCCGTCCAGGGGAGGGGGCTGTTGTCGGTGACAAAGAGATAGTGGCAGTAGCCATAGCCGCCGATGCCTTCGTAGTCATCTTGGTAGGCTGCGACATCAACATTCTTCACGGAGACAGAGTCAGATTCTTCTACGCTGCGGAGCTTGGAGTAAACCAAGAGACCAAATTGGTCAGTGGCAGACTTGTCAACCAAGATATTGCAGATAGGACCATCGTCGGTTTGTTCGCTGTAGGACTCAACCCAGAGCTTAATCCAGGCTAAAGCATAAGCGCCATCTTCGCCCAGACCCAGGTCTTCGGCGTCTGTCTGCATTTCTTCGATCACGGGTTCAAAATAAGCTTTTTGCTCGTCATCCAGCTTGTCAAAGGCCTCATGCAGCCAACCTGCATATTTGTCTTCTGTCAGCATGTAGAGGAAGTTTTTACCCACGATTTCGGAGTCAATGTCCATGTACAGGCCATGTTCACCTTCTGCTACAAAGTCCCATACATTTTTGTAGGTCTTGTCGCCAGTATTGTTGAACATGAAAACCTTGTTCAGGGTCTGCAGGGGGAGGAATTTGACGTCTTCAGCCTTGACATCATTTTGCTCGGCCCATTCCATGGGTACGAAAGTATCCAGAATACCAGGTTCCACCATCTTGCTCTGGATCTGGTTACCATCTTGAATCAGGGTCATGGCGAAGGTACCGGTTTCTTTCAGAGAGTCAGCGGTCAGCTGGTCAAAGATCTTGTTGTTCTTGGGTTGCTGCCACTCGAATTCCATATTGTAATCGGGGTCAATGGTCTTCAGGTAATCAATGAAGAGGGGCAGAGCAGTTTTACCGCGGCTGGAGTTGCCCACGCCGTAGAACATAGCCCCGTTGGACTCTTCAATGGCCTTTTTGGCCAATTCTTCCAGAGTCATGCCTTCAGCTTCCGCAATAATCTTAGCGACTTCGGAATCTTCTTTAGCGAAGACCGGGCTAGCCGCGGCCAGGACCAGGCTCAGGACTAAGCAAATGCTGAGCAGAAAGGATAAGGATTTTTTCATGTTTTTTCCTCCTCAAAGGATAAGTGTTCTTTTGTGCTGGCGAAGTTTTCGGCTTGCGCTTATGCTTATGCTTTGGCTCAGCAGATAAGCTGGCTCTAGCTGCGTACACCTTGCTGGCGCATGGGCGATGGCTTGGCGCGCTTTGATAACAACAGCTGCTGCGCCTCGCGTCTACCCATGCTCTCTCTACTTTCGCACTAAGCTTCATGCTTCAGCAAAGCGCGCTAGCCGAGCAAACACAGCCAAAAACTGGGCTTATGCACATTTAACGTTAAGTATAAGCTAAATTCTTGTAAAAATCCTCTATTTGTTAAAGGG
>CAYNNG010000040.1:4561-6249 GCA_964398655.1 uncultured Oscillospiraceae bacterium | reverse complement strand
TTCGTCCAGCCAGGTTTCAGGAACCATAACAGTCTTGTCAACTCTCAGAACATTGAGGATCTGATAGCTAGGAATGTTGTATTCAGGCATGTTGTTGGCAACATAGCTTTGTGCAACCTGCAGAGGAGCTACTGCGTCAGGGTTGGCCTTTACCCAGCCATGTACAGCGCCGCCCTTGAGCAGGACAACCTTCAGGTTGGTGCCATAATCAATACCGGAATCAGCAAAAGGTTTGTTTTCGCCAACCCAAATAGGCATTTCCATACCCTTGGTGTTTAAGAAGTAGAGTCCATCTTCTTCAGTGAACTTGGTGTTGTTCAGGATGGTTTGGAAAAGAGCGTCATCTTTCTTGCCTTCAGCTACGGGCTGTGCCAGTACGGGAACTACGCTCAAGAGCATAACCAGTACCAGAGGCAGAACTACGAAAAGCTTTTTCAGGTTTTTCATTGTGTTTCCTCCTAAAATTTTAGGGTTTGTGTTGTCACCTCTTTCAAGGTGCAAGGTTATTCTACGAGATCGGGGGTAAAGCTATAAGGTACTTCTGTACTTATCTAGGTTACAAAATGCGGCAATTGTTACAAGCAGCTTACAGGGCGGGCGCGTTTGCCCTAGTAGTATAAAATATATCCATCTTATATTACACTTAGTCACACCAGCTTCTGACCGCTGTCAGGGACTCTGGCTAGAGTCTTAACTAGTTTAGCCAGAATCTTTTCTGGTAAGTATACAGGAGGAGCCAACCCTATGTTCAGACTTTTTCCTAAGATTCGTCGTAAAAGCGCTTTCTCGGGCCTCATTTTGGCCTTGGCCACGGCCTTGTTTTTGACCGCCTGTGGAGCCGCCCCCGGCTCACAGTCCTACCCCTTGCCCCCGCAGGACGAGACTCCGGCCTCCCAAGTTGACCAGGGAGACTTCGAATCATCTCCCGACTTCAATACCCAGTCTCTTCTGGCCGTCGCTCCTGAGGATTCCAGCCTCCTAACCACTCTCCCGGGACCAGAGGGCCGCATGATCTCCTACTCCTACAACCTGTCCTTTGAAACCCAGGACTACAACGCGGACTTTGCCCGGCTGGACCAGGCCATCCGCCAGCAGGGCGGCTACATTGCTTCCTCCGACCTCACCATCCATAAGACCTATGAGAAGCCCCTCCACTCCGCCTACTTTTCCGTCAAAATTCCCCAGGATAAGGCCGCGGACTTCCTGGCCGCCATCACCGACAGCCTGGGCACCCTGGTCTCCCAGTCTTCCAACAGCCAGGACTACACCGACCAGTACCAGGACAGCCAGATCCGCCTGGAGTCTGAGCAAAAGAAGCTGGAGGCCTTAAATAAGCTCTACGACAAGGCTGAGACCATGGAGGATATCATGGCCATCCAGGCCCAGATTATCGACTGCCAGTCCCGCATTGACCAGCTGGAAGCCGGCCAAAAGCAGATTGAGGGCCTGACCCAATATGCCAGCTTTGATATCTGGCTAGAGGAGGTCTTTATCCTGACTGAGGCCGAGCGGGAAGATCCCTCCTTTGCCAGTCAGCTGGGCGTGGCTTTTGATAATTCCTTAAAGAACATCGCCGCCTTCTTCCAGGGCCTCGTCCTATTCCTGGCCCTGGCCTGGCCCTTCCTCCTACTCCTCCTGGCGGTCATCTGGCTGCTGGTAGGTTTAAGCCGGAGAATTAGGCATAATAG
>CAYNNG010000040.1:0-4461 GCA_964398655.1 uncultured Oscillospiraceae bacterium | reverse complement strand
AAGCCGGCCCACCTGGAGCTAGTGATCACGGGACGCGGCCCCTCCCCCCGCATGATTAATCTCACCGACTATTATTCCGAAGTTTGCATGCGCAAGCACCCCTACGAGACCGAGGGCCTGAACGCCCGGCCGGGCGTGGAGTATTAGGAGGGAAAACTACTTGCCTAAAAAAGCAAAGCACAAGAAAACTCCTAAACCAACTCGCCAGCCGGCTGCTGGAGGGCCGCTAAAAGAGGACCAGGTCAAACAAGCTGAGGGGCTGGCTGGAGCCCAAGCTGGTAAAGATCAGGCCAGCCCGCCGACTGGCAGTGTGAAAGGCGGTCAAGAGCCCGCTCCCGGACCTGCACCCACGATTCCGCAGAGCAAATTCCTCCGGGTCCTCCTCCTTAACGCGCCCGGTATGCGAATTATCAAGACCAGCCTGGCCGTCGCCCTCTGCATCTTTATTGAGTACTTCCGCAATACCGGCGGACCCAGCTCTACAGCCATCGTCGCCCTCTTCTGCCTCCAACACGACCTCAAGAGCACCTGGGAATCCTCCGTCAACCGGGTCGTTGGCACCATTGTGGCGGGTTTCTTCGGCTATGGCTTCTTGCTCCTGGCCTTCCAGGGCCTGGGGCTCAGGAAAGACTCCCTCTCCTACACCCTGCTCTTTCTCCTGGGCCTGATCATCATCATGCAGGTCCTGGTCCTCATCCGCATGCCTGGCGGGGCCGGCATCGCCGCCATGACCTTCATCGTCATCGGCTTTGCCTACCGTACCAATCAGGAAATGTCGAGCCTGGTTTATACTCTTGAAACCGTGATCAACAGCTTGATCGGGGTTTTTGCCGCCCTCTTTGTCGATTGGCTCCCGCCCCTCAATAAATTGGGCAAAAGGCTCTATGTCGCCAAAATGTCCCTCACCGACCAGCCCACTCCCGACAGCGATTTTGAGCTGGAGAACTTTGAGCACAATTCACAGTTGAAAAATATTTTTAAGCATAGAAAATAGTGTCATAAGGCTAGAAACTTTAGCTGCGCCGGATGCATGCGCCAGATCCACTAGAAGCACAAGCCATACTGGATAGCTCAGCTACACTAGAAGCACAAGCCATACTGGATAGCTCAGCTACAGTAAAAGCCACCGATGCAGCAGGAGCACCAGATACGTAAAACCTCCGGTGCAGCAAAAATATCAGATTACTAGAGGAGACCCATTCTCATGATTTTAGTTGTCGACTTTGGCGGCCAATACAACCAGCTCATTGCCCGGCGGGTCCGGGACCTCAATGTTTACTGCGAGCTCGTGCCCTACCACAAGGCCCTGGCCGTGGCCCAGGAGAAAAAGCCTTCCGGCCTGATCTTTACCGGCGGGCCCAGTTCCGTGTATGAGGACCAGGCGCCCCAGATTGAGGCGGAGATTTTCCAGCTGGGGATCCCCATCCTGGGCCTCTGCTACGGCATGCAGCTCATCGCGGCCAGCCTGGGTGGGAAGGTTACCCAGGCCGAGTTCAAGGAATTTGGCAAGACCAGCCTGGACCACACCGGCCACCCTCTCTTTAAGGACGTGTCCCAACCCACTCAGGTCTGGATGAGCCACGCCGACCGGGTGACGGCCCTGCCGGAAGGTTTTGCCGCCATCGCGTCTACCGCCAACTGCCCTATTGCGGCCATCGCGGATGACCAGCGCAAGATTTACGGCTTCCAATTCCACGCCGAGGTCAACCACAGCCTGGAAGGCCGGCAAATGCTGAAAAACTTTGTTTTCGACATCTGTGGTGAAGAAGCTTCCTGGACCATGGCCAATTACGCCAAAACCGCGATTGACCAGGTCCGGGCCCAGGTCGGAGATGGCCAAGTTCTCTTGGGCTTGTCGGGCGGTGTCGATTCCTCTGTGGTCGCGGCCCTCTTGTCCAAAGCCATCGGACCTAAGCTCACCTGCATCTTTGTCGACCACGGCCTCATGCGCAAAAACGAGGGCGACGAGGTGGAGGCTGCCTTCAAGGATTCCGGCATGCATTTTATCCGCATAGACGCGGAGGACCGTTTCCTGGCCCGCCTGGCCGGAGTCAGCGATCCCGAAGCCAAGCGCAAGGCCATCGGCGACGAGTTCATCAAGGTCTTTGAAGAGGTCGGTAAGGAGATCAAGTCTGTCGACTTCCTGGCCCAGGGCACTATTTATCCCGACGTGATTGAGTCCGGCTGGGGCGATTCCGCTGTAATCAAGTCCCACCACAATGTCGGCGGCCTGCCCGACGTGATCGAATTCCGCGGCCTGGTCGAGCCCCTACGCCTGCTCTTCAAAGACGAAGTCCGCAAGCTGGGCAAAGAACTCGGCCTGCCAGACTACCTGACCAACCGCCAGCCCTTCCCCGGCCCCGGCCTCGCCATCCGCATCATTGGCGAAGTCACTAAGCCCAAACTCGACACCCTGCGCGAAGCCGACGCCATCTTCCGCGAGGAACTCGAAGCCTCCGGCTTCCAAGAAGCCGACCAATACTTCGCCGTCCTCACCAACACCCAATCCGTCGGCGTAATGGGCGACTACCGCACCTACGACTACACTCTAGCCCTGCGATCCGTCTCCACCTCCGACTTCATGACCGCCGACTGGTCCCGCATCCCCTACGACGTCCTGGACAAAGTCTCCACCCGCATCATCAACGAAGTCCCCGGCATCAACCGCGTCGTCTACGACATCACCTCCAAACCCCCCGCGACCATTGAGTGGGAGTAGGAGGGAAACTCTTTAATACGCAAAGGGGGTGTCTCAGCATCACACAGAGACACCCCCTTTACTTTCATTTGGGTAGCTGGGAGGCAATTCCTGTTCAATACGGCAGTTCCTGGGTGTAAGAAGACCCTCGTACTTCAACTTTAGGTTTTTTCTTAAAAATTTGCAGCTTATGCAGGTCAGACGGTCACTGGGAATTTTCACCTTGTATATTTTATGCATTTATTCAACCGCTTGTCGGGATTTCCTGCATAGATATCACCTTTACCAGCTTGAGTTCAAGATTTTACGGATAGAAGCTAGGTTGTAACCTACAATACTTGCAAACTTATTAGAATTTCCGCGAACTAGGATTTACAGGTGAGCCGCAGCCTAGTCCGACCCTCCTTTACTCGCCCGCTTTGGCTAGAAAGTTGCGTCAGCGATTTTCCGCTATCTCCTATATCTCGTACCGCGTCCCCTACCGGTCTTCTCAACATACCCTTTATCAATCAATTCGTTCAAAATTTTCAAGGTTTTGTTCTTGTTAAAACTAGTGCGCTGCATGATTTCGCTGCTGGAAAGTTCTCTGTATTGCAGGGCAGCATAGACCTTCTCCTGTTCTTCAGACAAATTGTTGCCTGAAACCAAACAAGGCAAAGTTACTTCTATAGAACTGCCGAAAAAACGGAATTGCGGTTTGGTGGCGCTCTGCTCATAGGCTGCCATAATCCTAGAGATACCACTGCCGAAGGATTCAATCAAGTCAAGGCGGAAAAAGATATTTGCAACTGTGGGATTTCTCAGGATAGATAAATTCCCATGGAGATAGGCTTCCTTCGATATTCCTTCCGGTAAGCCGCCGGGCGACGTGACAATCAGTTTGTCGTCATACATGGCAACCTGAATATTGGCATTTATGTCCCATACTCTATGCACGAGGGCATTGGCTATCACTTCGCGGAATGCTTCTTCGGGGATCTTCTCGACCTTCTTACGGTAAGCTCCTTCAATTACTTCAAAGTGGTAGTACTGTCGAAAAAAATCTAAAGCTTGATCATACTGTTGAAGGACAGACATATGGACCAGTTGCTTGCGATTCAGAATAATGTTGATATTGTCGCCAAACCGTACCATATCAAGGCCATTTCGCGCATTCTGATCCGAAAACAACTCACCCGCGACCGTATAGCCCTCCTCAATGTCGTAAAGCTTCAAGGTAATTAACAAATCCTCTGTTAATTCCTTGATCCCTAGTTTATCTTTTAGCTTGCTCTCCAAGTAAGAAAAGGTAAGGTCTTGTTTATTCGCAGACACAGAGTCGAAGTACTGGTTGCTTCCTTGTAGAATCAGGCGCTTGAGCTCGGTCCTATCAACTTCTACAGATGCCGAATCATTTCGTCTGTAGGCTTTAGATTGATAAAAATACGGCTTGTCCTTACCTTCCAATACAGTTAAGATAACTACTCCTGTCTCGTCATCAATTTGCAGCGAATATTGTGGTACCGGCTGCAAGGAATCATTAATCTGATTTTCAATCTTCAGACATGCAGCTCTGGGGTTTTCCAAACCAATAACTGTACCGTCATCCAGGACGCCAAAATGGATCTCTCCTGTGCCATAGTTGGCAAAGGCACTCACCGTCTTCAGAAATCCCTTGGAAAGCTCAGACTTAAACTCTAGATTTCTGGTTTCTCTCATTTTACGTCCTCCTTCGTCCCACTTTTTAGTTAATTATAGTTTTAAGGGTGACGTAAAAGCAAACG
>CAYNNG010000039.1:0-6252 GCA_964398655.1 uncultured Oscillospiraceae bacterium | reverse complement strand
AGCGAGGGTGACTTGGAATCAGCTGGGGAGCCAGATAAGCTTGCAACATCGGCCTCTGGCCTTACGGCCTCAGAGCTTAAGGCTGCAGAAGATCATCCTACTGCCTCAGACCTAACTGCCTCAGCCCTTACGCCGCTGGAGTCCCACCACGATAAAATTACTAAGAGCCGAATGAGGAAACACGCTCCCAGGGCCAAGTAGAGATAGCTGGTTGAGGATTTGACTCAGGAGACCTATTGCTACTTCAACTTCTCAGAATTTCTTACCATTTTGCAAGTATTGAAGGTTGCTGCCACGCTCTTGACTAGGAAATCACAGATCCAGACCTAGCATGGGCAAGTTTATACACTTTAGGCCCTCTATCAGATGAATAAATGAATAAAAATTGGAGGGAAGAAATGCAAGTGGAGCTACCCTCCTGCAAAAGCTGCAAACTTGTAGGAAAATCCGCAAAGTCGGAGTACAAAAGGCTTCAACCGTCCATTAACTGAAAATTTGCATGCTCACCTACCCATCGCCAGCAATCTGGCATGGCGGCCTGTCCTCTGATCTTGGAGTCCGGCTACAAGCGTAATTTTTGTGGGGCCTAGGTAGACTGAAGCAGGGGAATAGGTCAAGTGTGTGCCTAGGCGAAAAGCCGTGTATGGCCATAAAGAAGAGGGTGAATCCTCACGTTGTGTGGGGAGACACCCTCTGTTTGCTATTTAGCGGATTGGAGCCTGGGCTGGTATTAGGGCTCAAACTAAGACTGGTAAGAGCCTGGGACTGAACCGCAAGCTGCTTGGCCCGATCTGCAAGTTTGCCTGACCCCTAAGCTACTTGGCCTTGACTTCGTAATACAGCTTGGCGGGCAGGTCGATGCCTTCGACGATGGATTTTTGCGGGCAGACCTTGGCGCAGGCACCGCATTGTACACACTTATCCTGGTCGATGACGGCAAGTTTTTCTTCCATGTGGATGGCGTTTTCGGGGCAGCTCTTGACACAGAGGGTGCAGCCGATGCAGCCGATTTCACAGTTTTCCCGTACGTCTTTGCCCGGCAGGGGGTTTTTGCAGCGTACGGTGTAGAGGTCCGTGTACTTGGGCTCAATGCTGATCAGGTGACGGGGGCAGGCTTTGACGCAGGCTCCACAGGCAATACAGTTGTCGGGGTCTACGTGGGCCAGGCCGTTTTCGATCACGATGGCATTGTATTGGCAAGCTCTTTGGCAGTCGCCATAGCCCATGCAGCCGTAGGAGCAGGTGCCGGGGCCGCCGAAGAGTTGGCTGGCGGTGGCGCAGTTAACAGAGCCGGAATACTCGTAGCGCACCCGGATCTTGTCGTAGGAACCTTGGCAGTGGACCACGGCCAGCTTGGGCACGAAGACGCCGGGGGCTTGGCCGAAAAAGTTAGCGACTACAGCGGCAGTTTCTTTACCGCCAGCGGTGCAGAGGCTCAAGTCCTTGCAGTCTCCGGAAACCATGGCGTCTGCGTAGGCCTGGCAGCCTGAGTAGCCGCAGCCGCCGCAGTTGGCGCCTGGCAGGAGTTCGGTCAGTTCATCTACGCGGGAGTCGACTTCCACGGCGAAGAACTTAAAAACCAGGACAATGAAGAAGCCAAGGATGAGAGCGATGCCCGCCACCACGCCTACGGCGGTCAAGGGTGTCATGATGCTGAAAGCCATAACGGTATTGATAAAGTTCATGGCGGCCTCCTAACCGAAAATGTTGCCGACCATACCCTTGAAGCCGAAGAAGGATAGGGAAACTAGACCGGCGGCGATCAGGGTGAGGGGCAGACCTTGCAGGAACTTAGGCGGGTTGGCGTCTTCCATGCGCTGGCGGACCCCGGTGAAGAGGAACAGGGCTAGCATGTAGCCGAGGCCGGCGCCTAGGCCGTTAACCAGGGCTTCTGCAAAGGTATAGCTGGATTCAATATTCACGAACATGATGCCCAAGATGGCGCAGTTGGTGGTGATGAGGGGGAGGTAGATACCCATGGCCTCGTAGAGGGCGGGCACGGTCTTGTGAATGATGGCCTCGATAATCTGTACGGTGGAGGCGATGACGATGATGAAAACTAGGTTGGCCAGGAATTCCAGGTGTAGGGGCAGGAGGACCAAGTTGTAGAGGGGCCAGGTGAGGGCGGCGGCCACTACCATGACAAAGGTAACGGCCAGGCTCATGCCCATGGCGCTCTTGAGGTTTTTAGTCAGGCCCAGGAAGGAACAAATGCCCAGGAACTGGGAGAGTACCAGGTTATCTACGAGGATAACGCTAAAGAGAATCATGAAGAGGGGCTGCATTATTCATTTCCTCCTTCTTGAGCTTCTGCGGGGGCGGGGTCAGCTGCTGGTGTATCTTGGCTGGCTGCCTCAGATGCGGCAGGGGCCTCAGACGCGGCTGCGGCTGTGGCGCCGGCAGGGCTCTTTTGACTGGCGGGAGCCTTGACAAAGGTAGCTTCCTTGGTCGCGCTGACACAGGCGCCCGATATGCCACAGCCCATGCAGGCTGGGTTGCGCAGGTTCTGGGCCTCGATCGCTTCATCCGGATGCTGGGCGTAGAACTTGCGGCTCAGGTGAAGGGCCAGGGCAATAACAAAGCCAAAGACCATGAACCCGCCGGGAGGCATGATAAAGAGCAGGATGGGCTGGAGGAGGTTGTCGCCGCCAATAAAGGGGATCTGCCAGCCGGCAATCGAACCGCTGCCCAGGATTTCCCGGAGGCCGCCGATAACTACCAGAGCCAGGGTAAAGCCGAGGCCCATGCCGAGTCCGTCGATGGCTGACAGGCCTACGGAATGCTTGGAAGCGAAGGCTTCGGCTCGGCCTAAGATGATGCAGTTAACGGTAATTAAGGGGATAAAGATACCCAGAGCATCGTTCAGGGAGGGGACATAGGCCTGCAGGAGGAACTGCAGGATGGTTACGAAGCTGGCGATGACGGTGATGTAGCAGGGAATCCGCACCTTGTCCGGAATGATATTCCGGATGGCGGAAATTACTACATTGGAGCAGATAAGGACAAAGGTAGCGGCCAGGCCCATGCCGAGGCCGTTAATTAAGCTGGTGGTAACTGCCAGAGCCGGGCAGGTGCCCAGGAGCAGAACCAGAAGGGGGTTCTGTTGGAGGATGCCCTTGCTGAATTCCCGCCAGACAGACTTCTTAGCGGGGGCGGGTGCAGAGGCCGCCGAGGCAGTGTTTTCTGTAGACTTTACTTGTGTGGTCATGGCCTACTCCTTTACCAGACTGCTATAGAGGTCAAGGGCGTAATTCACGGCGTTGCTGGCGGCCGTGGAGGAGACGGTAGCCGCAGTCACGGCATCGATCTCTACCCACTCATGATCTTGGTTGGGAATGCTGCCCACCGTGAAGCGGTTAGCTGCGGTGTGGCCGGCAAATTGCCCGTAGAAAGAGGGCTCATGCACCCGCTGGCCCAGGCCAGGGGTTTCTTCGTTGGCGGGTACGTCTACCCCTACCAGATTGCCCTCAATATCTATGCCTACGTAAATAGGTACGGGACCGCCGTAACCCTTGTCGGAAGCCAGGATCAGGTAGCCGATCACCTGGTCTTGGCCGTCATAGGCCAGGTCCAGGCTCTGGATATTAGCTGAGGCCTCAGCAGGCAGGTCTTGGGCTTCAAAGCGGCTGGCTTCTGGGAAGAGCAGCTGCTTGGAGGCCAGTTCGGCCTTTTCTGCCTGGGCTTGCCGGGCGGGCATGGTGATTTCATTGGTCAAGGCCAGAAGGGCGGTAGAAATCAGGCATACGACCACCAAAACGAGTATGGGGTAAAAGCCATGGTTTAATTTTTTCTTGTCCAATTTTGATTTTGCCATATGCTATTTCCTCTCTGCAGAAACCAGATCTAATCTCGCCTTGCGCCGACGGGGACGGAATACGGTGAGCTGGTCGATATGGGGGGTGAGAATATTCATCAGCAAAATGGAGAAGGACACCCCTTCAGGGGAAGCCCCGTAGATCCGCATGAGCCCGGTCAAGAGCCCGCAGCCTACGCCAAAGATAATATGGCCCATGCGGCTAGCCGGGTTGGTGACATAGTCTGTAGCCATAAAGAAGGCGCCCAGGAAGAGTCCGCCAGACAGGAGGTGGTAGAGGGGGTCTTGGCCGGCCAGAGTCACGAAAATCAGAGTGGTGGCGATATAGGAAAGCGGAATATAAAGGTCAATTACCTTGCGGGACAAGAGGTAGATAGCGCCGATGGCCAGGGCTAGGATGCAAACCTCACCCAGCATACCGGGTTTGTAACCCAGGAAAAGCTGCTTGTAGTCATAGGTGACAATTTGCGTCGCGGAGCTGATGGCGTCTGGATCGGCGGCCATACGGGCCGCGGCCAAGGGGGTGGCCTCAGAAATCAGGTCCAGGCTGCTCAAGAAGCTCTTGCCAGTGAAGGCTTCTTTGATCACGTGGGAGTTCATTTGCACCGGGAAGGCGATGGCCATGATAACGCGGGCACCCAGGGCGGGGTTAAGGAAGTTCTTACCCAGACCGCCGAAGGCCTGTTTGATCACGATGATGGCGAAGAAAGCGCCTACCACGGGCATCCAGAGCGGAATGTTGGGAGGAAGGTTAAAGGCCAGGAGTATGCCGGTTACGATGGCAGACCAGTCGTGAATGGTCTGAGGCCGTTTCATGACCAGCTGGGCAAGAGCCTCAAAGGCCACGCAGGAGGCGACACTGACCACGATAACCAGCCAGGAACCTACACCAAAAAAGTAAGCGGAAGCCAGGATCGCGGGCAGGAGGGCGATAACCACATCCCGCATGACACTGGGGGTGCTGTCCTGATGGCGCACATGGGGAGAAGCAGAAATTTTAAGCATTACTTGGCCTCCTTTGCCGGCTGGGCTTTCGCCGCCGCTTGATAGTCACGCACAATTTGCTTGCCCACGCGGATGTTTTGCACCAGGTAGCGCTTGGCGGGGCAAATATAGGTGCAGGCGCCGCATTCAATACATTCATTCACGTCGAAGAGCAGGAGCTGCTCGGCGTCAAATTTGCGGGCGTACTTATCCAACATGGTGGGCATGAGATGCATGGGGCAGTGGAGGGCACAACGGCCGCAATGGATACAGGGCCCTTCCTCCGGTAAGTCAGCCATCTCATGGTCAAAGACCAGGATGGCATTGTTCATCTTCAGAATAGGGGAATCCAAACGCGAGACGGCTACACCCATCATGGGGCCGCCCATGATGACCTTTTCGGCTACTTTGACCAGACCGCCGGCAAAGTCCAGGAGGTCGGAAATTGAGCTGCCGATAGGGGTGTCGTAGAGGCCGGACCGATTAAGGGCCGGTCCATCCAGGGTGAGCAGGCGGCGTACCAGGGGCATTCCTGTCTCTAAGTATGTGGCGATATGGGCTAGAGAGGCCACGTTCATAACCAGGCAGCCGACATCATGAGGCAGGCTCTTGGGAGGAACCTTGCGGCCGGTCAGGCTGGTGATCAGGACTTTTTCTGCCCCTTGCGGGTAAACCGCGGGCAGGCTGACAATCTTGATCTTGTCTGTATCAGGCCGGGTTTCCCAGACCTTTTGCATAGCTTTCAACGCATCTGGCGTATTAGATTCCAAGCCGACAATGCACTGCGGAATCTCGCACCAGCGCAGAACTTCGGAAATACCGCGGAAAATGAGCTCTGCGCGATTTTGCATGAGCCAATCGTCGGAAGTGATGTAGGGCTCGCACTCCATGCCGTTGACTAAAAGATAATCAATCTTCTTGTCGGCGGGGGGATTGAGTTTGATGTGAGTGGGGAAGCCTGCTCCGCCTAGACCGACCAAACCAGATGCCTGGACGGCGGCCAGAAAATCTGCCTTGGACTCAATGACAGGGGCCTTAAGCTCGGGGTCGGGACTAAAACGTTTGTCGTTTTTAATCACCACCACGTCGCAGGGGCGGCCGTTGGACTGGACTTCAGAAACTATGTCGATGACTTCACCGGATACACTGGCGTGCACAGGCACAGACATGGCAGCCTCAGGCTTCGCGATCATCTGTCCGACCAAGACCTTGTCGCCCTTGGCTACGCAGACCTTGGGCGGGGGCCCGATTTGCATAGCTACAGGTATCTTGACAAAGGGGATGTTGGACAAGACCCGGGGGTTGGCGCCACTGGTGTTCTTAGCATAATTGGGGTGGACACCGACATTCCTTCGTTTAATAAAGGACATGTATTTTCTCTCCTCCTCTTGTGGCTCTATTAGCACAGAATGCTTGAGCTGTCTGCAGGCAGCAGTTTACCTTGCGAACAGCAA
>CAYNNG010000038.1:0-7115 GCA_964398655.1 uncultured Oscillospiraceae bacterium | reverse complement strand
GTAATAGCAGGTATTACTGAAACATTTACAGTAAATGTGCAAGCAGAAGAACCAAGCATTCTAGAACTAACTGTAACTGGTCCAACTGAAGAAGTAGCAGACGAAGCAGAAGACTTTGAAGTAACCTTTGCAGTTACTCATGACAAGGACTTAGCATATCTTGAGATCGACCATAACTTAGGTAAGCATGGCAGTCTACCTTTTGAAGTAGAGGGACTGCCAGAGTTCAAGCTCTATCCAGATGCTGACAATCCTTGGGGTTCAGAAGAAGCTGCTCAAGAGGCAGCTGGGTATGACGTATCCGCAACTTATGATGCTGATAATACCACCTGGGAAGTAACCTTTGGTGGAGAAGCATTGGCTAAGATAAGAGAATTGACAGCAGAGTACACCAACAAACAGTTCAAGATTTACTCCTTAGTCTGCGATGTAGATGGCAATCAGTCAGGCTCAATGTATGACGGCACCTATAAGACTACAGTAGTAAGATTAGCAGAGACAGCTCTTCCCGAACAGTCCACCTACGAGTTCATCTACAGTGACTTAGAAGGTGTAGTAGCCGGTGTGGATGTAGAAGCGGAAGTAACCTTAAAGACTGCTGAATTAGGTCAGTTGGGTTACGATGCGGTACTGTTTAAATTTGAAGCTACAGGTACTGGAGATGTGACCTTTACAGCTACGGATAGCAAAGGTGATGAATATACCTTTACTAACGAAGGATGCTGGGGGCCTCCCGGTGGGTTTGAGCTACCAGCCCAGTATGAAGCCACCACTGACTGGACCCTAGTATTCAGTGCACCTGGTGCTTACACTATCACCTTCAAGCTGGTAGATATGACCAATGAAGGTGCTGTAATCGAAGAAGGTAGTGTTAAGATAAACGTAGCGGATCCGTTACAACAAGTAATTGATGCCTACTCCATCAGCGCAGAATATAAAGACGGAATCATAACTGCAGTGTTTGATAACTATCTAGACGAACTACCAGAAGTAGCAGAAGGTTACAAGATCGATGTATTGATCACTTTAGACCAAGAATTACCTGAGGGTACTGAGATTGCTGTAACTTACGGAGGAAATTCTGTACCAGTGCGGACTGACTGGCGGGATAAATTTAACGAAGCCAATCAGATCTGGCTGGGTGAAGGCATCCTGGATATCGGTGGAGCTAAACCTTTCACTGGTGGAGCACCTGGCAACTGGGGGATTACTATCAGCGGCAATAAAGAAGCAATTGATACCACAGTGAAGATTGAATCCTCAATTTCCAACGATAACTTTACAACTTGGACTGCAATAGCCGAAGCTGAGGTAAATGTATCCCTTGCAGCAGTAGAAAAGACACATCACACCTATAAGTTCAACATTGAAAACTTAGCTGACAAATACATCGCAAGAGAAGCTTTGGTAGACCCGGCCGATGATGACTTTGAAGGCATGACCCCGGTCAAGCTGAGCATCGTGGTAGAAGAAGAAAAAGACAAAGCCTATGAAGGCAAAGTATGGGTGGCCCCGGTAGGTGTAGAAGGTCTGCAGCTTTGGGCTAAGGATACAGAAGGCAAATGGTATGACATCAACGTAGTTGGTTGGGGCCCGGGAGAAGGTTTCGTCATTAATCCCGAATTGGTAACGGATGTCTATTTCATTGCCACAAAAGCCTTTGACGGCACCGTGACCTTAAAGTTGGTAGACGTTACTGGTGACTATGGTGCAGAAGATAACATCATCATCAGCCAGGAAGTGGCGGTTAAAGCTGTAATAGTCCCAGTTGAGCCAACCAAACCGAGCCTTGAAGTAACTGGTCCAGATGAAGAAGTAGCCGGTGATGCAGAAAACTTTACAGTAACCTTTACAGTTACTCATGATAAAGAACTGGAATACTTGGAGATCGACCATAACTTAGGTAAGTATGGTGAGCTACCTGAAGAGGTAAAAAGACTGCCAGAGTTCAAGCTCTATCCAGATGCAGAAAATCCTTGGGGTTCAGAAGAAGCAGCAACTCAAGCAGCGACATACGGAGTATCAGCAACCTATGATGAAGAAACTACTAGCTGGACCATAATCTTTGGTGGCGACGCACTTGACCAGATTAGAGGTTTAACTGCTCAATATACCAATAAAGAATTTAAGATTTATTCCTTAGTTGCTGATGTGGACGGTATTCAATCAGGTTCAATGTATGATGGTAGCTATGAGACAATGATAGTGACATTGGCTGGAGCAGATGTAGAAACAGCCAAAGCAGCCTTCCTAGACGCAGCTACATCGTATAATCCAGAAAGTGAAGTGTATGACTACAGCTTTGATGGTACAGACCTAACCATAGATTTTGATTTTGCTAATCTAAATGAAGGTGAGATAGCCCAAATAGTAATGGGTGCAGCAGGAGACTTTCTAGACGCTGTATTTGATGAGAACAATGGAAATGCCAGCGAAGTAGTAATCAACATGAACGGTCAGGAGATCACACTAACCAGCGGAAATGAAACAGATAATATTGTAGCCTTGGCAGCCGCCGTACTTAATGTGGAACCGGGCGAAGACGGCAACTATGATTTCGACGACCTTTACAAAGCAGTGGAAGCATTTGTAGTAGCCGATGGGGATGATGGCGTAGTAACAGCTGACTTTACCATGACTGTTACAAATCAGGATGACGTAACATTTACATTGGACAATTTAAAGGCGACATTCAATAATGTTACTGAAGCCGGGAATGGGGATTAAACAATTCAGTCACAAGTAAATCAGTTGCAAAAAACCAACACGCTCCGTGGGAAAGCAAGCAATTAAGCTCTCTCACGGGGCATTTTTATTTTGGTGTGGAAAGGAAGCTATTGAAGAGCGTGGTGCTTAAAGGGATCGGGGTTAATTTTTATAAAGGATGTGAAAAGCAGAAATGCAAAAACTTGGTTTGACTTTAAATTTACTTGGTACGGTTCTTTTTGGGTTTGGGGTTTTAGATAGATCCCAAGCAACGTGGGCTGATGTGGCAAAAGTAAGCGGCAAGGCGGTATGGATTCGGCGATGCGCTTGGATCGGGCTTATAATGATTGTTGCTGGCTTTTTTATACAGATTTGTTCAGTCAATTAAACATTAACAGTAAGGAAGGCTATTTTATAGCAGTGTCCGGTGCTTTTCATTCGTAGGAAAGCAAGCAATTATGTGCTCTCTCACGGGGCTTTCCCTTATCCCCAGCAAACCTTGGGAGTAATCAAGCTCTTAAGGGGCTGGGGGTTTTTTTGTGCGGGCAATAATTCCATGTTTTACAATTAGTATTGCTATTGTTCGTTCCTACGATTATAATATATACATACATAGCATTATTTAAAAAGGTGGATTTAATGGAATATATCACAACTAAGGAAGCTGCAAATAAGTGGGGAATTACCGAGCGACGTGTACAGGCTATGTGCAAGCAAGGTAAAATACCGGGGGTATTCCGTCTTGGATGGGCATGGGCCATACCCAAAGATGCCGCCAAGCCGGAGGATCGCCGAAAAACTATATATAAGGAATAGGAGCAATAAAGCGAAGGGGGTGTCAAGATGACGTATTTAACGCCAGAACAAAAAGCCCGACGGGAAATCGATAAACAACTAGAGGCTTGCGGTTGGGCGATACAGGACTATAAAGCGGTTAATTTATATGCTTCGGAAGGTGTTGCTGTTAGGGAATATCTTACAAGCGATGGTGTTGCTGATTATGTATTGTTTGTGGACAGAAAACCTGTGGGCATTATTGAAGCTAAAAAGGAAGAAGAAGGCTACCGTATTAGTGATGTAGAGGCTCAATCCGGCCGTTATGCTCGAAGTCAACTAAAATATCTGCAAAACGCCCCCCTACCATTTGTTTACGAAAGCACCGGTGCACTAACTAGATTCACGGATTTTCGTGATCCTAAACCGCGGGCAAGGGAAGTATTCACCTTCTTTAGACCGGAAACTATTAAAGAATGGCTTCGTCAGCCGGAGCCATTAAGACGGAGGTTGTATAATCTGCCGGATTTGGCTATAGATGGCCTGAGGGATTGTCAGATAACTGCTATAACAAACCTTGAAGCTTCATTTAAGAACAATTATCCCCGTGCCTTAATCCAAATGGCAACGGGTGCCGGAAAAACTTATACTGCAATTACCGCTATTTACCGGTTGCTGAAATACGCTGATGCAAAACGTATCCTGTTTCTGGTAGATACAAAAAACCTGGGAGAACAGGCTGAACAAGAGTTTATGGCCTATCTGCCCAACGATGATAATCGAATATTCATTGAGCTTTATAACGTACAGCGGTTAAAATCCGGATACATAGCTACTGACAGTCAGGTGTGTATCAGCACTATTCAGCGAATGTACTCTATTCTAAAAGGTGAAGAATTACCGGAGGATGCTGAAAAGGAAAATCCTGCTGAAGCAAGGTGGGAACGGCGTGAACCAGTCCCGGTAGTATATAATCCCAAAATACCCATTGAATTCTTTGACTTTATCGTGATTGATGAATGCCACCGTAGTATATACAATTTGTGGAAGCAAGTTCTCGAATATTTTGATGCCTTTCTTATTGGGCTTACAGCTACACCGGATAAACGTACATATGGTTTTTTCAATAAAAACGTTGTTAGTGAATATACCCATGAAAGGGCTGTCATCGATGGTGTCAATGTAGGCTATGACGTTTATCTAATTGAAACTAAAATTACTCAAAAAGGTGCCAGGGTTGAGAAAAAGCAGTATGTGGAAAGACGGGAAAGACTCACTCGTAAAAAACGGTGGGAACAGCTTGACGAGGATATAGAATACTCAGGTGCCCAACTGGATAGAGATGTGGTAAATCCCGATCAGATTCGAACCGTCATCAGGGCTTATCGAGATAATTTGCCTGAGATTTTTCCGCATCGGGGAGAAGTACCCAAAACATTAATTTTTGCCAAGACAGATAGTCATGCTGATGATATTATTCAGATTGTACGTGAGGAGTTCGGTGAAGGCAATGAGTTTTGCAAAAAAGTAACTTATAATGCAACCGAGGACCCTAAATCGATTCTCAATCAGTTCCGAAATACCTATTATCCCCGAATTGCCGTAACAGTTGATATGATTGCTACCGGCACAGACGTAAAACCTTTGGAATGCTTGATTTTCATGAGGGATGTAAAGAGTAAAAATTACTTTGAACAAATGAAGGGAAGAGGCACACGAACAATTTCGTTGGACGATCTTCAGAGAGTGACCCCCTCTGCCCGTAACGTTAAAGACCATTTTGTTATTGTTGATGCGGTAGGGGTTACCAAAAGCGTTAAAACAGACAGCCGACCATTAGAAAGAAAACCGAGTATAAGCCTAAAAGATTTACTTAGGGCAATTTCTGTAGGAGCCAGTGATGAGGATCTTTTTACAACCTTAGCTGGACGCTTAGTGCGTCTTGATCGACAGATGACATCCAGAGAAAAAGAAAAACTGGTGGAGCTTTCAGGAGGTAAAAACTTATCCCAGGCAGCGGGTGCGTTGCTTGAAGCTTATGACCCGGATGTTCTTAAAGAAGAGGTTATCGAGGAGTTCGGACTAAGCAAGAAAGATGATATAGAACCAACAGAAGAACAAATTAAAAAGGTCCAGGCACCACTGATTCAGGAAGCTGCCAGGTTCTTTACCCCCGAAATTAATGAATACATTGAAAATGTCCGTAAGGTTCATGAACAGCTTCTTGATAACATTAACCCCGATGAGCTGATCAAGGCTGAGTGGCAGCAGGATAGCAAGGAGAATGCAGAAAAGCTCGTCCAAGATTTCAAGGCTTATCTTGAAGAACATAAAGATGAGATCACAGCACTTCAGGTCTTTTATAACCTTCCTTACCAGCGCCGTTCACTGTCTTACAAAATGGTAAAAGAACTTCTTGAAAAAATCAAGGAAGATAAGCCAAGACTGGCACCAGCAAATCTGTGGCATGCGTATGAAGTGCTTGATAGCCAGAAAATCGCCAGTCCCAGAAATGAACTGACGACACTTGTGGCAGTTATCCGTCGTGTATTGGATATAGATAAGGTATTAACTCCGTACGACAAGACTGTTGATAAGAATTTTCAGGAATGGGTATTCAGAAAGCAAGCCGGTCCAGTGAAATTTACTAAAGAGCAGATGAACTGGCTACACATGATTAAAGACCACATTGCCACCTCGTTTCATTTACAACCGGAGGATTTTGAGTATGATCCCTTCAACCGCGAGGGAGGGCTTGGCAAGATGTGGCAGTTGTTTGGGGACCAAACAAATACGATAATACAGGAACTTAACGAAGGATTGGTGGCATGATGTTGGCAAAAGAAGACGGGAATCAAATAATGGGAAATATTGAAAAATGCCTTCCTGAATCGTGGATAGAAATAAAGCTAGGTGAAGTATGTATTGTTAAAGATAGATTTAGAAAGCCAATTAATCGCAAAGAAAGAAAAAGTAGAATTAAAGGAAAATCAACACAAGAACTATTTCCTTACTACGGTGCTACAGGACTTGTGGGCTTTATTGATGATTATTTGCTTGATGGGGAACACATTTTACTTGGAGAAGATGGGGCACCGTTTTTAGATCCATATAAAGACAAAGCATATTTAGTGTCTGGCAAGATTTGGGTTAATAACCATGCACATATTTTAGAAGCTATTGTTAGCAATAAATATTTACTTTACTTTTTAAATCATGTTAACTATAGCAAATATGTAACTGGAACAACGAGATTGAAATTGAATCAGTCATCTATGGTGGGAATCCCAGTAAGGTTTGCACCTCAAAAAGAACAACACCGCATTGTTGAAAAAATTGAGGAGCTTTTCAGCGAAATTGACAAAGGGACTGAGTATCTGCGAACTGCCAAAGAGCAGATAGAAGTATATAGGCAGGCTGTTTTGAAAGCAGCATTTGAGGGAAATCTCACCTTATCGTGGAGGCAACGCCAAAACATAAGAAATATCGAGCAAGCATTGTGTGACATAAAACGCCCTGAGAATGAAGTTATTCGGATGTTGGCTGAAATACCAGATGAATGGCGATATGTGTTTTTAAGTTCTTTAGGTGAATTATCAAGAGGGAAATCCAGACATAGGCCCAGGAATGATGAA
>CAYNNG010000037.1:0-7578 GCA_964398655.1 uncultured Oscillospiraceae bacterium | reverse complement strand
GCTTTACTTTAGCCAAGAAAGAAGAGAGATACCGTGGATATTTTTATCGGAATTTTAGAGCAAGGCTTTATTTATAGTCTGTTAGCCCTAGGCATTTACATAACATATACGATCCTGAACTTCCCGGACCTTACAGTCGACTCCAGTTTTCCTTTAGGCGCGGCCGTATCTGTTCGTCTTATTGCTTCGGGTGTTAACCCCTGGCTATCCTTGCTGCCCGCCCTTCTGGCGGGGAGCTTGGCTGGCCTGATCACGGGGCTCATCCACGTAAAACTTAAGGTTAAAGATCTTTTTTCCGGCATCATCGTCATGACGGGACTTTACTCCGTGAACTTATTGATTGCGGGTAAGGCCAACCTGCCTATCTTTCAAGCCACAACAATCTTCCTGCCTGACCAGACTTTTCTGGCCCAAGCCCCATGGTCTCGCTACGCCGCCATCATTTTTTCTGCACTAATCGTTCTAGGGGTGAAAGTTGTCTTAGACCTTTACTTCCAGACCAAGTCTGGCTTACTCCTGCGTGCCGTGGGGGATAACCATAACTTACCGACCAGTCTGGCGGTGGACGCTAATCGCGTGAAAGTCCTGGGCCTTGCGCTGGCCAACGGCCTAGTTGCCTTATCTGGCGCGATTCTGGCCCAACACCAGCGCTTTTTTGAGATATCAATGGGCACAGGATCCATGGTCATGGGGCTGGCGTCGGTCATTTTGGGCATCAAACTCCTGGACTTTACCCTCCGGTTTAAACCAACCAGCAAGGTCATCCTAGGCTCAATTGCCTACAAGGCGGTGATTGCGGCTGCCATTGCCCTGGGACTTAGCCCCAACTCGCTGAAATTAGTGACCGCCCTCCTGCTGCTCCTGATTTTAGTATTTAGCGGCCAGGGTATAAGTCAGGAGAAAACGCGCTCTCTCTGATCAAGCTTCTTATTTTCGCCTGTGTAGCCAGGGGCACGACTAGACATCGTTAGCTTAGAAAGACAAGTTATGCTAGAACTAAAAAAGATTTCTAAAACTTTTGACCGTGGAAAAGCTAGTGAACGGCAGCTCTTTAATGACTTCAGTCTCAGCCTGCCAGAAAAAGAGTTCGTAGTGGTAATTGGGGGTAATGGATCCGGTAAAACTACCCTGCTAAATCTCATCTGCGGGGCGGTCTGCCCTGACGCAGGTCAGATCCTTTTGGACGGAGAAGACCTCACTAAACTGCCTACTCACAAGCACTACGAGCGGATCGGCAGAGTATTTCAGAATCCTGCCGCTGGGGTTGCTCCCTCTCTATCCCTCATTGAAAATCTGGCTCTAGCAGAGAATAAAAATAAAGCCTACAATTTTTCCCGGGCTGTCAGTGCTAAATTGCGTGGATCTCTGCATGAGCGGCTAAAGATGTTTGATCTTGGTCTGGAGCATAAGCTGGATGACCCCGTGGGTTCTTTTTCGGGCGGGGAAAGGCAGGCAGTGGCCCTGCTTATGGCTACCATAACCCCCCTGGACGGTGGCGGTATTCCACTGGAATATCTAATTTTAGACGAACATACAGCCGCGCTTGATCCCAAGGCAGCTGACACCATTATGGAACTGACCCTGCAACTGATTGAGCTGGATCAGCTGGGGGCTATCATGGTTACCCACAATCTAGCCTGCGCGGAAAAATATGGTGACCGTCTAATCATGCTCAATCAAGGCAAGTTAGTTCTTGATACCAGGGACCCAGCAGAAAAGCGCTCAGTTTTGCGAGACCGCAACTATTTGGAGCGCAACTACGCGCGATAATCATCCTGGTGAGAGGTGATTTATCTTCTCGTGACATAGTTTTCCCACTGGGTGCGACAGTTTATCTTTTATCAGCTAAGCTAACTCCCACATAAGCATACCTGTCTCCCCAGTTTCCTGGGCGGCAAGTTCGTGTCCTTGCAGCCAGACATAAGCGCCACCCTTGGCCCGGTCTTGGTCCGCCACATAGTTATTTACATACAAAATAGGCTTGAACATGATCTGGCTGCGTGCGCGGTAGGCTTCCTTTTCGCTGGCAAACCAATCTTCCAGGCGATAATCACAGTGCACGGGCCAAAGAAAAGCATCTACCTGGTCGTCCAGCTCTACCCAGAGGGGGAGCAGGTCATCTTCCCAATAATCACCGCAGAGCATAATCGTGAATTTTTTGCCTTCCAGCTCAAAGATTATGGCCTCGTGTCCCAGGCGGTAGTCTGCGTTATTAAAGGCCCTGGCCTCCAGCCAGCCAGAAGAAATTCTTTTATAGAGGGCAGCTTGATGCCCATGTTTATCGAGGACTAAATAAGCACTGTAGATGCCACCCTGGATATTGAGATACAAACCAACACCTATGGCCAGTCCTAAGTCCTTGGCGGTCTGACTCAGGAATGCAATTTCGGGAGAGGAGAGGCCCACGGCCAGGGGAATATCGTGCTGGTAATCAAAATTTATAGCCTCAAACCCTTGTAAGGCGGCCTCGCCAAAAAGGACCAGGTCGGCCTTTTCTTCGTGCGCAGTTTGGCAAGTCTTAATTATGGCCTTAAGGTTGGCCTCGGGCTGATCTAAGGTTAAAAGGGGAGTGGCTAGGGCAATTTTCATGGTGGCCTCCTTAAGAGAAAGTAATGGAGTAGCAAAATTCTCAAGCTTATTATTGATCATACATCCGGATCTCACTCATTATAACAAGTTAATGGTTATCAAATTGCCCGCAGATACAGCCGACGGAGACATTATTAAAGGTACTTGTATTAGCTGGCGATAGCCGCTAGAATAAACGGGTTAAGAGATGTAGGGGGCCTTAGCTCAGCTGGTTAGAGTGCTCGCTTCACATGCGAGAGGTCAAGGGTTCGAGTCCCTTAGGCCCCACCAAGAAAAGAGGTCATTGACCTCTTTTTCCTTTAGATGGCCAGAAGCCCTCGGAACCCTGACGGTGCCGAATTGTAGGTGAAATGACCTCTTAAGCCAAGTGCATTATTAGACAATTTGTTGGAAGAGCTCTGGCTGTAAATACCATAATGCTTACATTTTGGGCATATTAAAGCTAACCTGCGCCATGCTATACTTATGCGAAGCCTGCAGGATAAGGCCTTGAGCGTATAACTCATAGAAACCACAGTCCTGCTGGCAAGGAGATAATCGATGGCAAAATTATTTAGCAAAAGGCGCAGTGACGGTACACTAGTTGATGATATCGAACCTATTACTCAGATCATGCCTTACATCATGCGTGGCCGCAACGAATCTGCTGTCTTTATCCGCAAAAGCATCGATATTACTAATATCCAGAGCTATATCCGTAAAAATCGCAAAGAGGGCAGAAGGATCACGCTCTTTAATATCATCGTGACCGCGCTTTTGCATACTCTCCATGCCCGACCCAAACTTAACCGCTTCGTAGCAGGCAGGCGCATTTATGAGCATAGCTGCATGGATGTCAGTTATGTGGTCAAGAAATCCTTTACAGACGACGCCAGTGAATCTGTGGCGCGGATCGTCTTGAATGAAGACGATAACCTCTTCACCGTGTCTGAAACTATGTGCGACCATATCCGCGCGCTTAAAGAAGAGGACGATACCGATAAAGCAGACGACAAACTCATGTCTTTCTTAGCCAAATTGCCACGCTGGGCTAACCGGTCTGCGGTGGCTGTGGTACGTTGGCTAGACTTCCATGGCTTCCTTTCCACGGGCTTCCAAGAGGATATCCCGCTTTACTCCTCCATTTTTGTTTCTCACATTGGCAGCCTGGGCGCTGAAGCCCCCTTCCACCATCTGTATGAGTTTGGCACGACTTCTATCTTTATTACTATTGGTAAGATGTATGATAAGCCAATAAAAGCTGCTGACGGTGGGGTGGAATGGCATAAGGCCGTAGATCTTAATTTCACCATAGATGAACGTATTTGCGACGGCTATTATTTCATTAAGAGCCTCCGTTTTTTAGAAGACCTCTTGGAGAATCCTGAGCTGTTAGAGATGTCACCTGTGGAAGCAGATAAGCGTCGGGCAGAGGAAAAGGCCAGGAAGGTCGCGGAAAAGGCCGAGAAAGACGCGCGCAAGGAAGAGAAGAGACGGCCAGCTACCCTGGAAGAGGAACAGCAAGAAGACTTATTTGTCTTGCCCTAAGTTCGGCTCCTAAGGCTATAATAGCAAGGTGTGTGAAATAAGCTTTAGGAGGAATCAAACATGCGAGTAGGAATCTTTACGGATGCCTATGTTCCCCAAATCGGTGGTGTATCCACTGTCTCTCAATTAATAAAGAATGAACTTAACCGCCGCGGCCACACCGCTTATGTAATTACGACCACGGACAAGGCTGCGGTAGAGGAAGAAAATGTTATCCGCTATCCTAGTATCCCTTTTGTCAGTGAAAAGCGGATTGGCCTGAACATCTCCCCGGAACTTCATCGCGAGATAAAAAGCCTTCATTTAGACCTGGTCCACACGCAGACAGAATACACCATGGGTAAGGTGGGTAAGGACCTGGCAGAAAAGCAGGGCATACCCTATGTCCACACCTTCCATACCCTCTATGATATTTGGATGCGCGGTCAGCTGGGCGAGAATTTTTTCTCGGAGTCTGTGATTACCATGATGAACTTGCTGCTAAAACAGCATCTCAAGGGTTCTAGGGCGATCATTGCTCCCTCACAAAAAACTGCAGACTTTCTCAAGACCTATGACCTAGATATCCCGGTACATATCCTGCCCTCGGGTATCAATGTGCAAGCTTTCCAGGAGGCCAGGAAAGATCAGGCCCAGCAGGCAGAAATCCGTCGTCAGCTGGGCATCCCCCCGGAGGCTTTTGTTGTTGTTTATGTGGGAAGAATCTCCGAAGAGAAGAGTATAGACCTCGTTCTGGGTTATCTTGCTCCGCTGGTACGGGAGCAAAAAGACCTCTATTTTGTAGCAATCGGCTCTGGTCCCCGTTTGGAGGACTACCGGGAGCAGGTAGAGTATTGGGGCTTGAGTCAGCAAATCCAGTTCATTGGGCAAGTTCCCGTAGATCATGTTAAAAACTTTTATGCTATGGGCGATATCTTCGCCTGTGCCTCGCAGTCTGAAACGCAGGGTCTCACCTATATTGAGGCGATGGCAGCGGGTTTGCCCCTTCTGGTCAAACCTGACCCCTGCCTCGAGGGAGTTTTAGAAATAGGGAAGAACGGACTGGGCTTTAACAACCGGTCGGAGTTTGTTGCAGGTCTAAACCAACTTAAATCCCAGGAAGACTTGCGTCAGGAAATGAGCGCGGCCGCGCAAAAGAAAAGCGAGGAGTTTTCGATAGACAGCTTTATTGATAAGCTGATAGAGATTTACGAATCTGTGCTGAATCAGGACCAGCAGTAACTGAGCTGATGGGAGTTTAGTTGGAGACTTCGTTATTAGAAAAATAAAAACCGGGGAAGCAACTCTACTTCCCCGGTTTTTTAGCTTCTTAGTGAATTGAAACTGTCTTAGCTAGGCCAGCTCCCAATCCCTACGCTCTACTGAGCCCTTCAGCATGTCAATGAAGTCTTCCTGAGACATCAGCTCATTTTTCTCGGCATCCCGACGACGGACCGAGACCTTACCCTCGGCAACTTCCTGATCTCCAACGATTAACATATAGGGGATCTTTTCCACCTGAGCTTGGCGGATCTTGTAGCCCAGCTTTTCGCTGCGGTCGTCCACTTCAGGACGCAGACCCAGGTTGCGCATCTTTTCTTCTAATTCCTTAGTATAGGCTAGGTGCTTATCGGTAGAGATGGGCAGGATACGCACCTGCACAGGGGCCAGCCAGGCGGGGAACTTACCGGCGCAGTGTTCAATTAGTACGCCGATGAAGCGTTCCAGAGATCCCAAAATGGCTCGGTGAATCATAATGGGGCGGTGTTTTTCGCCGTCTTGACCGATATACTCGGCCTCAAAACGCTGGGGCAGCTGGAAGTCCAGTTGAATGGTTCCGCACTGCCAGACCCGTTTCATGGAGTCCAGGATGTAGAAGTCAATTTTAGGTCCGTAGAAGGCGCCATCGCCCTCATTGATGGTATATTCTGCGCCCAGCTCGTCCAGGGCCTTTTTGAGGCTGGCTTCCGCGGCATCCCATTCCTCGCGCTTGCCCATAAAGTCATCTGGCCGGGTGGAGAGGACCATCTTATAATCAAAGTGGAACTTCTTATAAATTTCATCTGTCAGTCTAACGACCCCTTTGATTTCCTCAGTAATCTGGTCGGGGGTCATATAGATATGGGCATCATCCTGGGTAAAATTACGTACCCGCATGAGTCCATGCAGGGTACCCGATTTTTCATGCCGGTGGACCAAGCCCAGTTCTGCCATGCGCATAGGCAGGTCGCGGTAAGACCGCTGTTCAGACTTATAGACCAGCATGCCGCCGGGGCAGTTCATGGGCTTAACCGCAAAGTCTTCATCGTCGATCACGGTGGTGTACATGTTCTCCCGATAGTGAGCCCAGTGCCCGGAGGTCTCCCAGAGGCTCCGGTTCAAGAGAACAGGAGTAGAGATTTCCTGGTAGTGATCGCGATAATGGAGTTCTTTCCAGAATTGAATAATTTCATTTTTGACGATCATGCCCTTGGGTAACCAGAAGGGGAAACCAGGTCCGAATTCGGAGAACATAAAGAGGCCAAGCTCCTTGCCCAGCTTTCTGTGGTCGCGCTGTTTTGCTTCTTCTAGCATGGCCAGATGAGCGTCCAGGTCAGCTTTCTTGGGGAAGGAAGTCCCGTAGACTCTGGTCAACATCTTGTTGTGCTCATCACCCCGCCAGTAGGCGCCAGCCAGAGCCGTCAGCTTGAAGGCCTTAACTTGCTTGGTGTTCATGACGTGAGGGCCCGCACACAGGTCAACAAAGTCTCCCTGTTTATAGAAGGAGATAGTTTCATCTTCTGGGAGGTCCTGAATGAGTTCTAGCTTATAATCCTCGCCGACTTCCCGGGCCCAGGCCAGGGCTTTCTCTCTCGGCAGGGTGTAGGTCTCGATGGACAAGCCTTCCTTGACGATCTTATTCATCTCTGCCTCGATTTTAGGTAGGTCTTCTTCTGTTATAGGCTGGCTCGGATCAACGTCATAGTAGAAGCCGTCTTCAATAGCTGGGCCAATAGCCAGCTTGGTGTCGGGCCAGAGTCGCTTAATGGCCTGGGCCAAAATATGGGAAGAGGTGTGCCGGAAGGCGTGGCGGCCACCCTCAGAAGTAAAGTCTAGGATCTCAACTTGAGCATCTTGGGTTAGGGGAGTGCGCAAGTCTACGAGTTCCCCATTCAGCTTAGCAGCTAAAGCATTGCGCGCCAAACCCGCTGAAATATCCTGGGCGAGGTCAAAAATGGTCTTGCCTGCGGCAATTTGCCGGGTAGATCCGTCTTTTAAGGTTATATTGAGCATCTTTTCCTCCTCTGGTAGCGGCGGAGAAAGAAAAAACCCCGGCCAGCTACTTCATCTTTTGCTTGCCAAGGGTGCTAATAACACGGTTCCACCTTGTTCTTTCACTTATGGGCAGGGGCCGAGATCTCGCATCTCATCTTCCTGCCTCCTCGTTAACGCCGAGATACGGTAACGCTCATCGCGCACAGCTCAGGAGTGGTCTTCAGGAGC
>CAYNNG010000036.1:5776-8372 GCA_964398655.1 uncultured Oscillospiraceae bacterium | reverse complement strand
GCTCCACAACGTGCTTTCAATTTTTCTGGTTAGTTAGTAACTGTCAAACTCCCGTACAATTTACTTAGTTATTGCCTATAATGGAACAAGTATTTGTACATTTAAAAATTTTTTAATTGACAAAGGAGAAAAATATGGGATTTTTAAAAGGTAAAACTGCGATTATTACAGGCGGTGGGAAAGCGGTTTTAAAAGATGATTCGCCCGGTGCCATCGGCTACGGTGTTGCAATTGCTTATGCCAAAGAGGGTGCAAATTTGGTCATTACCGGCAGAAATGTGGAGAAGTTAGAAGCGGCTAAAAAAGAACTTGAAGAAACATATGGTATTCAAGTTTTGGCTTTGAGAGCAGATATTTCCGCAAACAGTGACAATGATGCAGTGGTAAAAGAGGTCGTAGAAAAAACAATTGAAACTTTTTCCAGAATTGATGTTTTGGTCAATGTGGCCCAGGCTTCTGCCTCAGGTGTCACCTTAGCTGACCATACAACTGATCAGTTTAATTTATCGCTGTATTCAGGTCTATATGCGACTTTCTATTATATGAAGTATTGCTATCCTTACTTGAAAGAAACAAAAGGCAGCGTGATCAATTTTGCTTCTGGTGCCGGATTATTCGGTAATTATGGTCAATGTGCTTATGCCGCTGCTAAAGAAGGAATCAGAGGTTTGTCCAGAGTAGCCGCTACCGAATGGGCTCCTGACGGGATCAATGTCAATGTGGTATGTCCGCTAGCTTTTACCGCTCAATTGGAAAAATTCAAAGAAGCATATCCTCAGGCTTTTGAAGCGAATGTGAAAACACCGCCGATGGGATATTTCGGTCGCTCCGAAGATATTGGCAGAGTATGTGTTCAATTAGCTTCACCTGATTTCAAATATATGACCGGTGAAACGTTAACCTTAGAAGGCGGATTAGGCATGAGACCTTAATTCCATGCAATAAAAATTTATATAAATGATGGTTCATCCCCGTGTATGTCCGTATACATGGGGATTTTAACATACTTGGAAACTACTATTAGAATAATCTGTATGATCCGTATACGCAGAAATTTTAATATACTTGGAAACGGCTATTGAAATCATCACCCGCATGATCTCTATATAAGGGGATTTTATTAGCAAGCAGTTATTTTGATTCCGGGTCAACGCATGATCCGTAAATATGGGAATTTTCATTTGCTATGAATTCACTGATTCTCTCTTATTTTTACAGATCAGAATTTTGCTCGGCAAAATAGGAATTTTTCTAAAAACAGAAATTTCTCTAAAAATCAGAGTCAAGTCCTCAATAGAGCAGTCGAGGAGCTTGGAAAGGCGGTAGAGTGCCTCGAGGCTTGCTCTGTCTAGGTTCTTGTTCCGTAATGCATACATTTGGAGGAGGCGTAGAAACAGACTCGCGCGTTTGGCTGAGAACCACTGGAAATAGCAGGCGGCCCAGCCGATCCAATATTCCTGTGAATGGCCAAAATGGTGCAGAGCTACTATTTCTAAGGGCTTGTTTATGGGCTTGCCGCTTGTTTCTAGGATTATATCGGCAGCAATTTCAATACCATTCTTCTCTGAAAAATAGGAGGGATCGCCATTTTCTATTTGCTTACTAACTGAGCTTTCGGCAAAGAGCTGGAGGAAGTTTTGGCCGGGAATGCGGCAGGTATTGATGGCAAAATCAAAGGCGGCACCGAGTGCGAGCTGCACTTCACTGAGATAGTTTTCTGGGTATGCGCGGCTCGTCAATTCACACGCCCCCCTCTACCTCCCGTGGCTTGCACAGAGGTCGCGGAGGCGGAAGTTCATATCGGGGTGGGGGTAGATGTCGCAGTAGGAGTCAATTTGGTGGGCCAGGAAGTTGACCCGGCTGAGGATTTCTTTTCGGGTGATGATGCCGATAAAGACGCCGTTTTCATCGGTGACGTGGATGTAGTTGTGGTCGACTATGGCGTGGAGGACATCTTCCAGCTCGTAGTCGCCTTTGACGAGGCCGACATTCCGGCGCATGACTTCTGACACTTTGTAGTGGCTTAATTGGTCCCACAGATAGGCGGTTTCGGTTTTAATGGCCCCCATAATCAAGGGCATGTTGATCGAGCCCACGCTTTGTCTTTGCGTGTTGAGGACGGGGATCTCGCTGTAACCTACGGAGGACAGGAGCATGAGGGCGTGGAGGAGGTTATTGTCTTCCCAGACTGTGGCGCAACGGTCGGCTGGGATCATAAGTTGGTCTTGGCAATGGAGTAGCAGGCTTTCGATCTGCTCGTTTATCATATAAATTCTCCTAAAATTGTAAATTCTATAAAGATAGTTATAGCATAATGCACAAAAGCCTCTCTGGCAAGACCCGGCGGGTTCTTGCAACATAGTTGCCATAATTCTTCATATTTTCCCTATTTTGCTGCCATAAGCTTCCCCTAGAATAATAACCGTAGCAAGAAGCTACAAGAACACACCTCTTCATACGTCTCCTCTTTAGAAGCCCGGGTTCTCCGGGCTTCTTACTTTTTACGGTTCTCCGGACTTCTTGCGTTTTAGGGTTATCTGGGCTTCTTACTTATTACGGCTCTCCGGGCTTCTTACTTTTCGGGCATCTTACTTTT
>CAYNNG010000036.1:3657-5676 GCA_964398655.1 uncultured Oscillospiraceae bacterium | reverse complement strand
TCCTGATTTAGCTGTATTGCCTACCTTTATTTGCGCCTCTTCAGCTCGTGTAGACCGTAAAAGTGTTGGCTGGAGCCCGTTTAAGCGGAAGTGCCAACCTGGCATAATCCCCTTTTTTAATATATGCCAACTACAATTTGGCTCCCAGCGGTTTTTGCGGGCCAGAAAATGGTTGGTAAAGCTCCATTTCAGGAGATATGCCTACTATTATTTGATTCCCAAAGGATTTTGCTGGCTCGAAAAGAGTTGGCTAATATCCATTTCAGGAGAAATGCCTACTACTATCTGGCCCCCCAGAGGATTTCACAGGCTCCAAAGTGGTGGGCTAAACTTCGTTTAAGCCCAAGTGCCAACTCTGACAAGCGCATGCAGGCGCTGGGACACAATAATTAGCAAGGATGTCATTACTGCCTAGAACTATCTGACCGGGTGAGTAGAGGACATAGCTGGCCCAGTTTGGTCCTGCTAGCTTCGGACGGGTCTAATAACAAGGCGAAAATCCGAATACGCCTCAGCTAGACGGATAAGTCCGCGCTCACATCAGGCAGGCTGGAAGTCGGAGTCTGCGCCGGGCAGGCTGAGGCCTGAGGCAGGGCTAAGGCCTTGAGCTGGGCTGAAGCCTGGGCCCGAGTTCATGCCAAGGTTCGGGCTGTGACCAAGTTCCGGGCTCAGACCAAGATCCGAGTTCAGATTGCGCCCCACGCCTAGACCAGGACTGCGGCCTAGCCCGGCGGATGTATCCTGATGGCCCTGGTTTTTGAGGGCACTGGCGATCATGAGCTTGAGCCGGTTGACCTGGTTGACCTCGGAGGCGCCGGGGTCGTAGTCGATGGGTACGATGTTGGCTTCGGGGTGCTGGCGGCGGACTTCCTTGATCATGCCTTTGCCTACAACGTGGTTGGGTAGGCAGGCGAAGGGTTGGGCGCAGACAATGTTGGGTACCCCGTCTTCAATCAAGGCCAGCATTTCTCCGGTGAGGAACCAGCCTTCGCCGGTGGAGTGGCCGAGTCTCAAGACTTGAGAGGCGAGGTCGGCTAGATCGTAGATGGAGCCGAGGGGACGGAAGCGGGGGTGGCGGGCCAGGGCCTGGTGGACCGGCTTGCGGTAGCCTTCTAAGAAGGAGATCGCGATGCGAGAGCCAAAGGCTTTGAGTTTGGCCGCCCCCATATTTTCTGCCCGCCAGATGGCGTTATAGCAGCAGTAGAGGAAGAAGTCCAAGAGGTTAGGGGGGACTGCTTCACAGCCTTCCGCCTCGATCACGCGGATGAGCTGGTTGTTGGCGTCGGGGTGGAATTTTACGAGGATCTCGCCCACGATGCCGACCCGCGGTTTGCGGGGGATATCCTGCAGGGGCAATTCGGCGAAGGCTTGGACCATATCTGGAATCAAGCGCTTGTAGGTATACTGCTTGGATTCCTGGCTTAGGTAAGACCGGCAGGTCGCCATCCAGGCGTCAAATAACTGGTCGGTGGCGCCGGCCTCCAGCTCGTAGGGTCGGACCCGGCAGACCAGGGACTCCATGAGATCGCCTAGCACACAGGCTTCAATGATGCGAGAGCCTAGTTTGGGTGAAAGGCGGACGCCGGGGTTGTCTTCAAAGCCCTGGACGGACAGGGAGATTACGGGGACATGGGATAAGCCGGCCTCGCGCAAGGCCTTGCGCAGGAAGGCGATATAGTTGGTTGCCCGGCAGCCGCCCCCGGTTTGGGTGATAACCAGGGCAGTGCGGTTGGGGTCGTACTTACCCGATTGCAGGGCATGGACCAGCTGGCCAATGACCAGGATAGCGGGGAAGCAGGCATCGTTATTGACATACTTAAGCCCGGTCTCCACATCCTGGGGCGTGACTTGGGGGAGGACTTCCAGCTTGAACTTAGAGGGGGCGAGAGCCGCAGTGACTAGGTCAAACTGAGTGGGAGCCATTTGGGGGGAAAGAATGGTATATTCCTCCGCCATTTCGTCGGTAAAGACAATGCGGTCTTGGACATAGGAGGGGGTTGTATCCTCCTGGCAGCAGGC
>CAYNNG010000036.1:2150-3557 GCA_964398655.1 uncultured Oscillospiraceae bacterium | reverse complement strand
CTGGCAGCAGGCAGCATCCACCCCGCAGGCTAAGGATTCGGCCAGGGCGTTTGGCTCCTGGGCCTGCTGGGCCAGGATATCTGTGGGGTCGAGTTTGTCTCCATAGGTGGAGATCACGGCCGCCTCCGCGGCCGCTTCGCTTTCTTCTAAGGCCGCCAAGAGTGACCGCAGACGGATTCGGGCGGCGCCCAGATTAGAAATTTCGTCAATCTTTAAGCAGGTGTAAATTCTGCCCTTAGAGGCCAGGATTTCCTTGACTTGGTCTGTAGTTACGGCGTCTAGGCCGCAGCCAAAAGAGTTTAGCTGAACTAGTTCCAGCTCAGGATCATCCAGGACTACCGCGGCTGCTTCGTAGAGTCGGGAGTGGTAGGCCCACTGGTCAATTACCCGGATGGGCCGCTGCAGGGTGCCCGGCCGGGCTACGGAATCTTCTGACAAGACGCCCAGGCCCAGGGAGTTGATAAAGTCCGGCAGGCCGTGGTTGATTTCGGGGTCGACATGATAAGGACGGCCCGCTAACACGATGGCTTTACGGTCGTGTTCCTTCAGCCAGGCCCGCGCACGGTCGCCCTCGGCTAAGACATCCTCTTTAAATTGAGCCAACTCGGCGTAAGCAGCCTCGGAGGCGGCTCGGAGCTCTGACCGGGAGATGCCGTAGTCTGCTAGCTCCTTGCCCATGATGGCCTGCAGTTTAGCAGGACGCGTGAAGGGGATAAAGGGATTAATAAAGCGGACCTGGTTTTCCTCCAAGGCCTCCACATTATTTTTAATAACCTCAGGGTAGGAAACTACGATGGGGCAGTTGAAGTGGTTTTGCGAATTTTTGTTCTCCCAGCGCTCGTGGGTGAGGGAGGGATAAAAAATCGTTCTGATGCCATGATCAATAAGGTCCTGAATGTGACCATGTACCAGCTTTGCCGGATAGCAAATGGACTCCGAGGGGATGGTCTCCATGCCCTTGGCGTACAGGGTGTGGCTAGACTTAGAGGACAAAACCACCCTAAAACCCAGCTTGGTGAGGAAGGTAAACCAGAAGGGGTAGTCCTCGTACATGTTGAGGACGCGAGGAATCCCGATCGTGCCTCGGGGGGCCTGGTCCTCGGTCAGGGGTTCGTAGTGGTCAAAGCACCGCTGGTACTTGTAGTTGTAGAGGTTGGGCAGTTCCACCAATTCGGCAGATGACTTGCCGGCCCCACGCTCGCAGCGATTGCCTGAGATAAAGCGGGAACCATCGCTAAAGCGGGAAATGGTGAGCTTACAGTTGTTGCCGCAGAGCCCGCAGTGGGCAAAGGAGGTCTTGAGCGTGAATTTATCCAGGTCTTCAGGTCCCAGAATAGAGGACTGGATCAGGATGGAGGCCTGGGCAGTTTGGGCTTCGCTTGAATTAGCTGAGCTGGCGGGAGCTGC
>CAYNNG010000036.1:0-2050 GCA_964398655.1 uncultured Oscillospiraceae bacterium | reverse complement strand
CTGGGCTTCCTGCACCTGGTGCTGCCAGTCCTTTTGGGCGTGCAGGGCGGCTCCGAACGCCCCCATGAGGCCGGCGATGTTGGGCCGGATGACCTCTTTGCCTAAAATCTGCTCAAAGCAGCGGAGGACGGAATCGTTGAGAAAGGTCCCACCCTGGACCACGATCTTCTGGCCCAGGCGGTCAGGGTCCTGGATTTTAATGACCTTGTAGAGGGCATTGCGGACCACGGAATAGGAAAGGCCGGCGGAAATATCCCCCACGGTGGCTCCTTCCTTTTGGGCCTGTTTAACCCGGGAGTTCATGAAAACCGTACACCGGGTGCCCAGGTCTACAGGGCTCTTTGCGTCTAATGCCGCTTGGGCGAAGTCGGGAACGGACATGCCCAAGGAGTGGGCAAAGGTTTGGATAAAGGATCCGCAGCCGGAAGAGCAGGCCTCGTTGAGCATGATGTTGGAGATGACCCCGTTTTCAATCTGCATGCACTTCATATCCTGCCCCCCGATATCCACAATGAAGTCGACGTCGGGCAGGAAGAATTGGGCGGCCTTGTAGTGGGCCATAGTTTCAATGACCCCGGAATCCAACTTGAGGGCGGCCTTGATGAGGGCTTCGCCATAGCCGGTAACAGTCGCTTGGGCAATATAAGCTGCAGCCGGCAGCTTACTATATATATCCTTTAAGATACGCACGCTGGAATCCACGGGCGAACCCAGGTTAGATCCATAAGCTGTGTAGTAAATTTTCCCCTCCTGGTCTAGGAGAACGGCCTTGGTGGTGGTAGAACCGGCGTCGATGCCCAGGAAGGCAGGGCCTTGGAGTTCCTTAATATCCAGCTTGGGCACCGTGGCCTTGGCATGGCGGCGGAAAAAGGCGTTGCGGTCTTCCGCGTCGGCGAAAAGGGGAGGAACATGGGTAACCGGATCGGCCAGGTTGAGCTCCTGGGCTAAGCTTTTTTCCAGGTCCGGTATGGTGAGGACGCGGGACTTGCCGGAAAGCATGGCTGCCCCACGGGCTACAACCAGCTGGGCGTTTTCGGGTAGGGTGAAGGAATCTACCTGCTTGCCCAAAGTCCTTTCAAAAGCTGCACGCAGCTCCGAGAGGAAGTAGAGGGGGCCGCCCAAAAAGACCAGGTTGCCCCGGATGGTCCGGCCCTGGGCTAGGGCGGTAATGGATTGGGTAACCACGGCCTGGAGGACGGAGGCCGCCAGGTCTGGCTTGGGGGCGCCCTCATTGATCAAGGGCTGGAGGTCCGTCTTGGCAAAAACCCCGCAGCGGGAGGCGATCGGGTAGAGAGATTTAAAGTCTTTGGACAGGTCATTCAGACCCGCGGCATCGGTGTTCATGAGTTGGGCCATCTGGTCAATAAAAGACCCCGTGCCTCCGGCACAGGCCCCATTCATGCGCTGTTCCACATGGGGCTTGAGGAAGGTGATCTTGGCATCCTCCCCACCCAATTCAATAATGACATCCGTGTCGGGATAGTAGGCCTCAATAAAGGTGGATTGGGCAATGACTTCCTGGACGAAGGGCACGTCCAATACCTGAGCCACCTTCATGCCGCCCGACCCCGTGATGGCCATCTGGAACTTTTCCTGCGGAAAGGCTTGGCCCAGGCGGTAAAATACCTGAGTCAGAGCTTTTTTCATGTCTGAATGGTGACGGTCATAGGACTGGTAAAGAACCTGGTCCTCTTGTAAAACTACAGCTTTAATTGTGGTGGAGCCAATATCCAGGCCCAACTTTAATAATTTATCTTGCATGTTAATCCATACGTATTCTCGAGGAGTCTCCTCAAACGTGCTAGGCCAGGAAAAGGGCTGGCGGCTAGACCGTCAAGTCATTGTAACACATAGCTTGCGGGCCTAACTTCCCCCAATCTAGCCTTCGTGTGCAAGTCCTGACGGGGGCGAAAATCCTCATCTCAGCCTGGCCCGGGGAAGAGTAAATTCCCCACCTATGTCGACAGCAGCCGCAAGGAAGGCCAAAAGTATTGTAATTTCAGCAGGTTTAATTTCAAACTGACCTCGTCTGTACAGATACTGCGCTTCT
>CAYNNG010000035.1:0-8541 GCA_964398655.1 uncultured Oscillospiraceae bacterium | reverse complement strand
CAACGGAGTAACGAATTTGTAGGTTAGAAAAGAAATAAAAAAGAGTCTCCTCAAACGATAGAATAGAATCTATCAACAAAAATCAAAGTAAGAAGGAGACTCTTATGGATATTTTACAGGAAGTTATCGAAAATTTCATTAAGGAAATCATGGGACTTAGCCTGGCTGAGGGATTAACCCCGTTCTTAGACCAAGCCGAGAGCCGTTGTACAAAGTTTATCCTGGAGTTTACACGTGGAACCCTGCGTCTTTACGACCAGTATATACTTGAACACAAGGAAGAGCGGCGAGGGTATGAGGTCGTGAAGAAAGATGTGTCACGAACGCTGGAGACTAAATTTGGCACCCTGCACTTTCTGCGTCGTTACTACGTGAACCGGTGGACAGGAGAATATAGCTACTTACTCGACAAGCTCTTAGACATAAAGTCCTACGAACGCATAGAAAGAGGTTTAGGGGCCGAACTGTGTACCCTCGCATGCAGTCATTCATATCAAGTAAGCAGCCAGCTGGCAAGTGGGGGTAGGGTGAGTAAACAAACGGTCATGCAACTAATTCGTCAGGTAGACGAGGAGCCGCTCGTACGAGAGAAAAGCAAGAAGCCCGCCAGGAGTATTCACTTGCAATGCGATGAAGATCACGTGTCCATGCAAGATGGGAGTAGCCGTCTCACCAAACTCTGTGTCATTCATGAAGCGATAAAGCCCATATTCGGGCAGAAGAAGCATTATCTTCCGGATAAGTTCATTGTTGTAGAGGATAAAAGCTGTACGAGTAATGAGAAATACTGGTTTAAAATCGCAGATGCTATAGAAGACCGCTATGGCAAGATGGAAAAGCTAAAGATCTATATTCACGGGGATGGCGCGTCCTGGATAAAGGCGGGACTTGGCTACTTGCCTCACAGCAAATTTGTCCTGGACAAGTACCATTTTAGTAAGTCCCTAACTCCTGTAGCAGGTGATGTAAAAGAAGCAAAGGCCTTGCTCTGGGAGGCTGTCAAGTCCAGGCAACCTAAGCAAGTCGAAGCTGTCTTAGAGGGTCTAATAGACCAGGGGATCTGTACAGAGGATAAAGCAGAGGCTTTCCACAGTTATTACCAAAATAACCGTCAAGGGATTAGCATCTGGTATTCAGACCCTGAGTCCGGTCGTTCCTGTGCAGAAGGGCTTGTGAGCCATATCTTAAGTGACCGGCTGTCTTCGCGGCCAAAAGCCTGGGGTGAAAAGGGTTTGGGAAGTGTCACGAGGTTACGGGCACATCTTCTCAATGGTGGGACCATTACCGCACAAGACTTCAAAAGACCGCAAACGGCTTCTGAACAACCTTACTTTAAAGACGAAGCAAAGCAAAGAGCAAGTCAGTATGTGAGTAATTTTATGCCATGTGTCAGCAATGCTTTGAAAATGGTCAAAGCAGGAACCTCCACTTACCATATATTTGATACAATTAAAAACGGTGGTTATTTGTTCTAGTCATGTGAGGAGACCCCCTGACTTCTAACCTACAACAAGTTTACTCTGTCTCCTGGTGCGGTTAAGTAGAATCAATTAATGTGAGGTGCTACAATCAAAAATATGAATGAGCAGTTACACAAGCCAAAATATCAAATTGATTTCTTTATGGACCTCATCTGTGAGTGGTGCTATTTAGGTTATTTCGTTTTAAATACGCTCAGTGATAAATATGACTTTTCCATTAATTATAGATTGATGGAAATTCATCCGGATGCACCCAAGCAAGGCATGCCCATGTCTTACCATCTTCACTTTCCAGAACGCTTTTATAAGCAGTTGGATACTCTAGGTGCGCCTTATGGGCTACGCTTTAATCACAAGGATATTTTTGCCAATACACATGATGCCCTGCTTATTTCTCAGTATGCCCTGGACAAGGGCAAAGGCCCTGGCCTCCTACATTACCTTTGGGATGAGTATATGCTCAAGGGCATCAATATAAGTAACCGAGAGTTTTTGGAGGAGGCTGCCCTAAAATTTGGCATTTCCCCACGTGATGCTGAACTTGCTTTTTCTGACCTTAAGACCCAAGCACCCTTAGCATATAATCTACATATGAATGAGCAGGGCCCTGCCCAGGGCCAAGTCCCGGCTTTTATAGTAAATGGCTCATATTTTATGATTGGTGCCCAGTCTGCAGATACCTGGGAAGAATTATTTGCCAAGCTAGCGGCTGAGAGTGGTCAGTAGATAGCATTTTGTATTTAGCATTTAGCATTTCTGATTTCTTATCTTCTCTGCTCTAAACGGGTTGATCTAACTGGCCGAAAGCGAAGTAAAAGCTTTCGGCTTATATTTTTTGGCATGTGTATTTCTCTCTTAGGGTTTGTATAAATAACCGGTGATCATGAGAGTTTTTTCGAATCTTTCTGACTATTTATCCATTGTGACAAATTTTTTGGCAAAAAGTCGATTTTGTTAAGTGACTTTAGCCTGTCTCTTTGATATCGTAAATATTAATAGTAACTATAGTTGTTTGTGATATTAGTTATTTTTTTACCGCAACAACTTTGGCTCGCTATAAAGCAAAGATAGGAGAATAGTTATGAATCAAAGACAACCCAATCGAGTGGTAATCTTGGTCTTCGGCATGATTTGCATGTTGTTGATGGGTATCTGCTACACCTATAGCTTGTTTCAACCCTACATCATGGAACGCTTTGGAGTAGATTCAGCTACCGCCAGTTTACCCTTCACCATTTTTATTGCAGTCTTTTGTTTAGGCAATTTTATTGGAGGGCGCTTGCAGCAAAAGAGCACCATCCGCCTTACCTTAATTATTGGATATGTGCTCATGTTCGCGGCCTGGATAATGACGGCCTATATTCCTGCTAATCAGTTCTACCTGATGTATCTCAGCTTCGGGGTCATTTTTGGTATTGGAGATGGCATTGTCTATAACGTCATCGTCTCTTTAATGCCCAAGTGGTTCCCCGATCGCAAGGGCCTGGCTTCTGGCTTAACCTTAGCCATGCTTGGCTTTTCTGCTACCTTGTTCAGCCCTCTGGTAAGTATGTGGCTCAAGGGATACGGTTTTTCAAAAACTTTCACCATTATTGCCTTCATCTACTTAGGTGTAGGCGTACTTGGCGTTTTGACGATGCAAAGTCCCCCGGAAAATTACATGCTAGACCATACCTCTACTGGAGCTCATGCTGCTGGCACTAAGCAGTATGAAGTTTCAGAAGCCTTAAGGACAAAAGAATTCTGGCTGATTACAGCTCTTTACTTCTGTGCCGTTCCCGCTTATCTCTTACTTAGCGCTATTTTTGTGACCTTCGGACAGAACAAGGGGCTGACGCCCGCCATGGCTACCCTGGGTGTAAGCTTGGCATCCCTTGCCCAAGTGGGTGGCCGGTTTGCTGTTCCTACGATCAGCGACAAAATTGGTCGGAAAAAAGCATTCGGTGTCAGCTTCTTAGTAACGGCCATTGGTGTTGGTCTGCTCGCGGTCGCACAAGGATACTTTTACGTACTTTGCTTCTGCTTGATCAGCTTCTCCTACGGTGGTAGCCAAGCTTGCTTCTCTCCCATTGCCGCCGATTACTACGGCACCAAGAATTTGGGCACCATCTTATCCCTCACCATGATTGGTTTTGGCCTCGGCTCCATAGGGGCTTCTGTGGCCGCTAAACTGGTGGGCCCTTCAACCGCTTTCATTTTAGCGGGTGGGGTAGCCTTACTGGGTATCATCCTCGTTTCAAGCTTGCCCAATAACCGGAAGCTTGAAGCAAAAAACTAAAACTGCTGACGTCAAATCCTGAACCCCGACCAGATGGCCGCACGGTTCACAGATATAAACAGGAGGATAAAAAACATGGCTAAACGCTTGCAGATTGACTACATCAATGTAAAAGATGTCCGCTTTGGTGATATGACTTCTTTGGAAAAGGGAGTCCTCACCCTGAATAAAGATGAACTGCTACAAATTGCGAGCAGTGACCTCTTTGGAAGCTTAGATATTAAATTAGTAAGACCTGGTGAAAGTTGCCGCATTTTGGGTATCCATGACGTCATGCAACCCCGTTGTAAAGCCGATGCACCTGAAACATCATATCCAGGCATCTGGGGTAAATTAGCTCTGGCGGGTAGTGGGCGTACTGTCGCCCTCAAGGGTGTTGTCATTTCCGACATTTACTATGCACCCTGCAACATTAAATACTATCTCGACATGAGTGGAGAAGCCGCGAAATACAGCAATTTCTCTCGCCATTTCCACATCTGCTTAGATGCAACCCCAGGCCCCGGTGTTTCTGATGCGACCTATGCAGAGGCCTTGAAACATGCCTCTCTATCCTTAAATGTCCACATCGCAAAACTAGGTATTCCCTTAAAAGCCGATGAAACAGAGGTGTTCGAGAGAGAGCCTGTTGATCCGGCTAAGCACCTGCCCAAAGTGGCCTATCTCGTCACACACATGGCTTCGCATGATACCTGGAACATCATTTATTACGGGCAGAGTGCCTTGAATTTCCTGCCCATGATTGTCCAACCGACAGAGATTCTAGATGGCGCCATGCTGTGGCGTTACTGGGAGCCTAACTATTTCCTGCAGAATGAAGTCTACATTAAAGAATTAATGCGTAGGCATAATAAGGACCTGGAATTTGTCGGTATTGTCTTTACCAATAATGTCATGAAGATTGATGCAAAAGACACCATGGGCATGATCGGCGCTAACCTCTGCAAGGAAACTCTGGGTGCAGACTGTGTCATGTTGAATAAATCAGGCATGGGTCACTGTCAACTAGACTCTGCTTTGGCCTTCAACTGGTGCCAGAAATTAGGCATGCCTGCTGTCCTCAACCTTTCTGCCGTATCGAATGACGAACCAGGAGATATGCTGGTTATTGCAGATCCCTCTGTCGATGCCGTCATCAATAGTGGACGAAATTATGACCTCCATCACGAAAAGGTGGAAAGACTGATCGGCGAAGGCACCAATGTCCCAAGCCTCTTAGGCTTTGACCCTTGGGGACCTTTCGACCACACCACTAACTTTGCGTATCAAGGCATTTGGTCACAATTAGGCGATTGCTTTGTTACCACAGATAGCGATATCCCAAGGAAAGGAGAATAACATGCAAAAAATTAGAGTTACCCACTACATCAACCAGTTTTATGCAGGACTGGGTGGAGAAGAGGATGCCAGCCAGGGCCTGGAAACACGGCAAGGAGCAGTTGGACCAGGCTTAGCCTTAGCCGCTGCTCTCGGTGATGATTATGAAATTGTCCAGACTATCATCTGTGGTGATAATACCATTGCGGAACAGGGCGAAAAGTTATTGCCGGAAATTCTTAAGCTGATTGAAAAGGAAAAAACTGATCTCTTTTTTGCTGGCCCCGGATTCAATGCCGGCCGCTATGGCCTAGGTTGCGGTCTCATCACGTCTGCTGTAACAGAAAAATTGGGCATTCCTGCCGTCACCGCTTTATACGCAGAAAACCCAGGTACGGACCTCTATAAGAACCATTGCTATATCTTACAAAGTGACAACAATGCCCGGGAACTGAAGGAAGTCATCAAACGCATGGCAGCCTTTGGCAAGCGCTTAGTCCAAGGGGATAGCATCCTAGATGGTCAAAAGGAAGGTTATCATGGCAGTGGCCCTTCCATAGTGATCAACTATGAAGAACCCGCGGCAGAACGTGGGATTGATATGCTACTCAAGAAGTACGCTAAATTACCCTTCAGAACAGAAGTCCTGATGCCCAACCACGAGCAGATCCCCATTCCTGTTCTGAACAAACCCCTATCCGAAATTAAGATCGGGATCGTCACGGATGGTGGCCTCGTACCCAAGGGCAATCCAGACCATCAAGTGCCCACAAACTCCAAATACTTTAGAAAATACTCGATTGCCGGTATGGATAGCTTGCAAGCCAAAGATTGGGAAGTCAGCCACCAAGGTTACAACAATTACTTTGTTAACGAAGACCCCAACCGTCTGGTTCCTGTCGATGCCATGCGGAAATTAGTAGCAGAAGGTGTTATTGGTAGCTTAGATGACTCCTTCTATTCCACAGCAGGCGTTATGACGCCAATGGAGAAATGTAAGGAATTTGGCGAAGGAATTGCCAAAGCTTTGAAAGCGGATGGCGTGGATGCTGTCATCGAGACCTCTACCTGAGGGACTAGCAGCCGCGGAGGTTCCGTGATTACTAAAGAAATTCAAAGAGCTGGTATTCCTGTTGTACAAGTCACTAACTTGACGAAAATTGCGGAAGGCATTGGTTCTAACCGTATTCTCAAAGGGAATAGTGTTCTGCATATTTTTGGCAATCCTTCCTTACCAGGAGAAGCTGAAGAAGCCTACAGAAAAGATTTGGCCCAAAAAGCGCTGGATCTTTTCGAACAGACACCGGAAGAGGGGAAGAGGTCTATCATCGAAGAATAGGATTGTCCTTCTTCCCTTGAACTTTTCTCACTATCAATAGCTCTTGAGCTCTTGAAAACGGCCTCCTGCTTGGCTAAGCAGGAGGCCATTTAAAATTAGGAAAAAGCTTGATACTAAAAGCCTATGGCACTATTTTCACTAGTCTCTAGTCAATAAATCTAAAGCTTCTAAAAACAATTTTTGTCGAAAGGCTTTTTCTCGCTCGGCTGACAAGTTGGGATTGCCAAAAACATAGTTCACGTTGCCACCCTTTAAAATACGAGAGCAGCCAATCCATTCCGAAATATGGGTTAAATTGGTTACATGAACCACAGGCAAGCCAGCCTGCTCTAATTCGCATGCGATATGGGCTCCGCAGCGCGTGCTGGTGCCACAAGTCGAGCTGACGATTACAGCATCAATAGATCTGGAAAGCATATCTTGGGCCATACTCTTACCCATCTCCATAGCCCTTTCCACCTTGGTCATGACGCCCACTGTAGAATAAAAGTAGCTGTCTAGGGCACCGAGTTTCTGCCGCTTCACGGCTTCTATTGCTACATCTAGAGGAATCAAACGATTGGGATCAGCTTCCACATAAGCATGTTCGTAACCCTGGTGGATGACCTCGTAATGCTTAGCGTTAAACTCGCTTTCCTCCGGTAGTGGGTAGACACAATATTTTTCCGCGCCAAGAGGGGGCAAATGATCGGGATTACCCTTAGGGACCAAGCCGCCATCGCTGACAAAGGCGATCCGCGCTTGTTTTATGGGGGCTACGAGTTTTGGTGGAGCCTGCCTATGGTGATCATCCTCGGTAAATTTGACCTCCGTAGTAAAAGGCTGCTGATGGACTTTGGCCAGCAGCATATTGATACCCCGTTCGGGAGCGCTCATCTCGTAATTAATTTTTTCGCAAACTTGCAGAGTCTTATCTGGTCGTACAGAAGCGGTATTCCAAATAATACTGGGATATTTCTTACTCATAGGCTTTGTCTTCCTTAGGTTTCTGCTTTAACTTTTCTGCACATTTATGATCTTGCCCAAGCGAGGAGCAGATTTTCCCTTGGGCCCTGGCTTTAGAACTTTGCCTCTTTTTCAAAGGATCTGGATCTGACAGATCTCTCTTTGATTCTAATGCCTCCTGCTTTGAACCAGGCTGGTTAGAGTCCTGAGCGTTGCTATCTGGTATGAAGAAAAATTGGCTTGAGAAGTTTAAGGGGGTATTTAATATATTCTTGAGCACTTTCAGCTTTTGAAAATATTGAATATAGTTTTCCTGCATACCATTTTCGACCCAGTCTAAAATGACGCCTACGTAAGCATGGGCCTCTAGTCTACTCAGTATGTAAAGCTCATCTTCATCTAGCTTATAGCCAATTTGCGAGTAGGCAATTTCAATATGCATGCGGATCAGCTCATCATAGATATCAACAAGCTCTGACCGGATACTGTTCTGCCCATTATAGAGGAGGACCTTGGTATAAAATTGCCGGTTATCTGTCATCTTCTTACAGAGATTGACGAAACCGTCAAAAAACTTATCCGGAGCAGAGAAGGTATTAATCACAGGCAAAGTTTCCGACAAAAAGACCCAATTGATCAAATCATACTTATCTTTAAAGTGATAGTAAAAAGCATTCCGGCTAATCCCACACTTTTCCGTGATAAGTTGAATGGTAATTTGATCAAGATCTAAATGTTGGAGCAAATCGTTTAAGGCATTACCCAAGGCCTGCTTTGTAATCTCTGTTCTAGACAAACTTCCTTCTTTCCAACGCTGACCATCGGACCCACTTGTCCGAATATAGTCATGTTCCAATTGAACTCAAGTCCATTATACACATTTCAGAACCTTCCCTGGTATTGTCCAAGCCTTAACCAGGCTTGTCTTTTTTTGTCGAACACCATTGTCAAGTTCCTGCCTTATCTGTCGTATTTTGCTTTGCCTGCTGGTTTTACCTTGTCGAAAATTATTGCTTAATTTTATCTTGTCGAAATACTTGAAACATTTTTGTCGTTTGGTTAAAAAGTGCGCTTTAACTTAATTGAAATAAATTTGACTATTGCTTTTAATTTTGTTTAGGTATAATCTTAAAAAAGTTAAAGGAGACGACATGGAAGACCGTCCGTTGCCAGCCTGGCTC
>CAYNNG010000034.1:6922-10179 GCA_964398655.1 uncultured Oscillospiraceae bacterium | reverse complement strand
TTTTCTTTGTCCAGGTCGGCATGGGCCGCAGCGCAGGAGGCAACCAAGTCTGTAAGTTTGGCGATCGCGGCTTCGATTTCCGCCCGGTCTGTCTTGGCTGGGGTGGTTTCAGTCTTAGTGGATTCGTCTGGGGCAGCCTTAGCCCGGGCGGTTTCAGCCTGAGTGGTTTCAGCCTTAACATTTTCAATCTGAGCACCTGTGTCTTCAGCTTCCAGGTCAGCAGCCTTGGCCTGCCATTCTTCTAGGGCTTCCTGGCACATCCGGGTGGCCATGCCGTAGGAGAGGCTCTTATAGAAGGGCGAGAGGTGGACGGAGTCCAGGAGCTCGGCTTCGGTGGCCGGCCGCTGGTACTCTTCCTCCTCCACCATCTTGCGGGTGCTCTCGTTGTAGTCGTCCTTGGAGAAGGCGACTAGGGCCATGCGGAATTGGGAGTCTTCCCGGCAGAGGCCAGCGGTGGCTTCCAGGATGGACCGGATGTAGGCGTTGGACTTTTCGCTCTGGTCCAGCTGGTAGAGGATAGCGTCCCTGCGGGTCATGTCGGTAGGACTTTGGTCCATGATGCGGGGGTCGTAGAAGTAGGGCAGCTCTGCCAACAGGGTGAAGCTGCCGTACTTAGAGGCATAGGCTGCGCTGCTGTCGCCTACTAGGATCTTTTCACCAATATCCTTGGCTCCGTATTTTTCCAGGTAATCATAGTCCTTGGAAATGCTGAGGTTGGGGTAAATAGCCGGTGATAGGGGTACCAGGTAGGGCATCTCAGGTTCGCCCAGGTGGAGGGGAACCTTAACCCGGTCTGCCGCTTGGCGGAGCTCGGTATAGCGGGCTTCCGGCAACTGGTGGGTCAGGTACCAGTAAGCGCCGCCAAAACCGGCATTATGCAGAGAATAAATAAACTCCGGCTGGATCTCGTCGATCAGCTGCATCATGGCCCGGGTTTCCGGCAGGGGCTTGTCGAAATTCAGGTCCTTGTAATGGATGGGGAAGGTCCATTCCACCTGCTGGTGGCCGGCAGGCCGGAAGAAGTTTTTGGAGTAGTTGTAGGTTGTGAAGGGGCCCTTGAGCCAGCCGCTGTTGCGGTCCAGACCGTCGCGGTCCCAGGCTTTAACCACATACCAAGTATAGTCAAATTCCGCTCTCAGCTCGGGCTGTGAGGCCAGGGCCTTGGTGAAATATTCCAGCATCATGGTGCCGATCGGCTCGTTGGGGTGAGGGCAGCCAAACATGAGGGCGTTCTTTGACCCCTGGCCAATCTTAAGGCAGAGCAGGTCCTTGCCCTCCTTGGTCTGGCCGATGGTCATCAGGCTCACCACTTCTGGAAAGTCAGCCGCCAGGTCGCGGGAGTTTTGGTCCAGCTCGTCTGGGGTCAAAAAGACTTGGTAATCAGGAATGTTCTTTAGTAGGTTTTCAAAAATTGCTTTCATATCAATCTCCTAGTCTTGGATGGCTAGATGGGTCTTGAGGAAGTCCGCGATTTTGGGATAGCAGTCCACCCGGTTTTTCATCTTCCGGATCCCGTGACCTTCGTCCGGGTAGCAGAGGTATTCGACCTGCTTGCCTAGGGCTCTCAGGTGGTTTACCACTTGGTCTGACTCGCTGACCGGGACCCGGGGGTCATTTTTACCTTGGATGACCATGAGGGGAGCGGTGATTTGGTCAATCTTGGCTATGGGAGATACTTCATAGAGGAGGTCGCGGTGTTCGGCTAGGCTGCCGTATTCGCTTTCCCGGTGGGGCCGGCGGTAGTCGGCAGTGTTCTCAAGGAAGGTAACCAGGTTGTACATGCCAACCGTATCTACCGCGCAGGCAAAAAGATCTGGCAGACGACCAGCGCAGGACAGGGTCATAAAGCCGCCGTAGCTGGTGCCAGAAACCCCAATTCTGCTCTTGTCCGCGATGCCGGTTTCCACCAGGTGGTGGACCAATGACTCGATATCCTTCACGCTGTCCAGCCTTTTTTCGACATCGTCCAGGTGGGTGAAACTCTTGCCGTAGCCGGTGCTGCCTCGGACATTGGGCGCAACTACGGCGATCCCCTGGCCGACCAGGTATTGGATGAATTCGTTAAAGTCTGGCCGCTCTTGTCCCTCCGGGCCCCCGTGGATCTCGATCAAGCAGGGCAGGTCGGCCGGTTTCTGGCCCCGGGGCAGGTATAGCCAGTAGTCCACCTTTAGGCCATCAAAGGACTGGTAGGATTGGAGCAGGGGCTCCACCAGGCTGTCTTTTAAGCTTTCAGCCATACTATATTCTGTCAAACGGGTCATGGTATCTTGGTCAAGATCTAAGAGCCAGATCCCTTCTGGGCGAGTCCCACTGCTCAGGCTGAAGAGTAATTTATGCCCTTCTTGGGACCAGCTGATGCAGGAATAGGGGCTGAGCACTGCTCTGGGGGGCAGGATGGTGTTGACTTCCCGGCCCTGATCCAGGTCAAAGATTTTTAAAGTGGAGTAGCCGGCTTCATTGATGATTACGCTGAGATAGCGGTCATCTCCAGACAGGGCCAGATTTTCAATATCATGGTCAAAACCTTGCTGGAAGCTTACCTCTTGGGTCACCAGGTCATAATAGTAGAGTTTATAAAATTCTTCATTTAAATCGCTGAGGAAGTAAAAACCGGTGGTATCATGCTTCCAGCAGGGTTTTACATCGGCGGAGAGCTGGTCAGTGGCCAGAACCCGGCGGCTCTGTCCCGTGCTTAAATCAGTCAGCCACAAGGCATTATCGTTTTCTGCTTTGAGCTTGTTATAAAGGAAGTAGCGGCCATTGGGCGAGATAGCGTTGAGAGCCGGCCAGTTGTAGTTGTCATCAAAGGCCTGAACCAGCTTTGCTTCTCCGCTCGCTAGGTCTTTGGTCCAAATGTCGAAATGTTCGTCATGACGTTTGTTAGAGGCGTAGGCCAAAATTTTAGCTCCGGGATTGACCCCGCCAAAAAAGTTGCGAGCCGAATCGCCAGCCACAATCAGCTCGGGCTCTGCCCCGGGCTCTGTCAGGCGGTAAATGCTCTCACACTCGCTCCCACTCTGGTCCATAGCAAAATACAGGCTGCCAGTCTCCTGGTCGGCATATAACTCCCAGGTAATAATGGGCTCTTTGGTCCAGCGGACGCGGTCGCCGCTAGTTAAATCCAGCTGCCAGATATGGTCTCCTTCCCCGTCATGGTGGATATAGGCAAGTTTACTTCCTGCATCCAGCCACACCGGCGAGAAGTCATGTTCGATTTCTAAATATTTTACAACGCTATTCATGCACATTTGCCTTTC
>CAYNNG010000034.1:0-6822 GCA_964398655.1 uncultured Oscillospiraceae bacterium | reverse complement strand
AGTAGGTAAAGGTGTATTCGTTCCAGCCCCATTTATCAGTACCGTCGATGGGGAGGTTGTACAGGTCTGAACGAGCAGCGGTGTAGCCGGCCCAGGCCAGGACGTTAATGGCGGGCATATCGTCAATCAGATATACCTGGGCTTCCTTGTAGTATTCCGCGCGTTTCTCAGGATCGGATTCTGCGGCGCCCTTGTCTAAGAGTGCTTCAAAGTCTTCGTTGACATAGCTGGCATAGTTACTGTTAGAGTCTTTGCCATAGCGGGATTTCAGTGCGGCCGGGTCAGGACCCATGAAACCACCTTGTGCCTCAATCATCCAGTCACCATGACGGACGACTTTCTCAGACCAGGCATTATATTCAGAAACTACGAGCTCAACCTCAATACCGGCCTTCGCGCAGTTGGCAATCAGAAGTTTGGTCATATCAACCAGCTGGCCTTCAAAGCAGTCGATGGTCAAGCCACGGATGTAGAAACCATCTGCGTCTGCCTCATAACCGGCATCTTCCAGGATCTTTCTGGCGCCTTCAATATCTACGTCAGGATAGGTGTAGTCGGTATTGGCGGCCCATTCAACGATGGCAGGGTAGGCACACCATTCGGGAGGCATAACCCCAGAGGTGACTTTTTCGGAGAATTCGTTTCTGTCTACGCAGCGGGCAATAGCTTGGCGCACGGCTACGTCAGCAACCTTTTCATTTTCCAGGTTGAAGATGTAACGCCAAGGTGAGGGATAGAGGTCACGGTCTACACGCCAGTTGGGGTCGGCCTGCATTTGCTCTAAGAAGGCATCCGGTACCATGGAGATGGTATCAATTTCCCCATTGAACATGGCCTGAACAGCAGTGGTGTCATCGGGCACGATAGCAAAGATCAGCTTGTCTAAGTGAGGTTCACCGTCGTGGTAGTTGGGGTTTTTAACCAAGATCGTGTGCTTGCCCTGTTCGTAAGAGTCGAACATGAAGGGACCAGAGCCCATGGGTTTGGTTTTTGCTGCTTCGTTGTCTTCCCAGGCTTCACCGTTGTTGTAAATGTGCTCGGGAACAATAAAGGTAGCATACCAGCCAATGCGGGCTACGAAGCTGACATCAGCTGTGTTCATATGGAAAACTACGGTTAAGGGGTCAACAATTTCAATCTCATCCACAATTTCCATGGAGGAGCTGAAGTAGCAGGTAGGATGTTCTTTGATGTAGTCAAAGGTGTATTTGACGTCTTCTGCGTCGAGGGCTTCGCCGTCCCACCACTTCATGTTGTCTTTAAGGTGGAAGGTGATCTCCATCGCGTCATCAGAGATTTCCCAAGATTCGGCCGCATCGGGGATGGGTTTCTTGGAAGAGTCCAGCTTGGTCAGGCGGTTGTACATGTTCTGGAACATGGCGTAGGCATTGTCGTCTGCTGCGGCACTGGGGCAGAAGGACATGGGGTCGCCGGATTCCCGAACTACCAGGGTGCCACCTTCTTTGATAGGCGGGGCGTCTTCGGCCATGATGAAGTTGCCTAGGCTCAGGCTTACGACCATCAAGGCTACAAGTACGAGTGTCAAGGTCTTTTTCATGTTTGATTCCTCCTCAAACTTTTTTCTAAGAGTCTGCTCTTAATTCATCAATACGGTCACAGACCGCATAATGAGTGTTCGTGATGACCTGTTTAGCGGGGTATTTGTTGAAACAGGCCGGGACTGCGTAGGGGCAGCGGGGCGCAAAGTAGCAGCCTGCCCCTGGGTCTAAGGGTGTGGGCGGTTCGCCCTCAATGGGGATGGGATCTTGATTTTCCTCAGGGTCTATGGAGGTACAGTTAGAAATCAGAACTTTAGTGTAGGGGTGCTGAGGGTTGCTAATAACTTCGTCGGTAAGACCGTATTCCACAATCCGGCCCAGATACATAACTGCTACGACATCGCAGGTATACCTGGTCAGGGCAATATCATGGCTGATAAATACCATGGTGGTGCCACGGGTCTTACTGAGATGGATCAGGAGGTTGATGATGTCGGCCCGCACTGAGACGTCCAGCATGGAGACAGGCTCGTCAGCTATGACGATGCTGGGGTCCAAAAGCATGGCTCGGGTGATAGATATACGCTGCAGCTGGCCGCCCGACAGTTCGTGAGGATAGCGGTTGACAATGTCTTCCACAGGAACCAGACCAGAGTTGGTCAAGGCTTCGTGAATAATCTTGTCCCGGGCAGCCTCGTCTTCTCCGATGGCGTGAATGCGCAGGGTGCGCTGGAGAATCTGACGGATAGTATCACGGGGTGTAAAGGTGTCAAAGGGGTTCTGGAAGATGATCTGGACGGTCCGGCGGAAAGATTTTCGGTCCTTATGCAGAAGCTCATTGGTAGAGACACCGTCCACAAACACATCGCCCCGGCTGGGGTCTTCCAAGCGTACCAGCATGCGGCCCAGAGTACTCTTACCGCAGCCAGACTCGCCGATGACACCGAGGATATTGCCTTTATCAATGGACAGGTCAATCCCGTCTACCGCTTTGACATATTTTTTGCCGCCCTTAAGCTGGCCAATAATGCTGGGCGCCTTATATTCATACCACTTGGCGAGGTCTTTAATTTCGATATAAGCCATTATTCCACACCTCCGTCATACAAAAAGCAGGCAACTTCACCACTTCCGCAGGGCGAGGGCTTGAGATAAGGTTTTTCCTTTCGGCATCTGGGGCCCGCATTTTTGCATCTGGGGGCAAAAACACAATGCTGGGACAAGTCCGAGCTGAGGTCGGGCAGGAAGCCGGGGATGGACTCCAGCTGCTTTTTCTCGCCATGCAGGGCGGGGAAAGAGGCTAAGAGGGCCTGCGTATATGGATGGTAAGGAGTTTTCATAAGTTGGTTAACATAGCCGAACTCCAAAATTTCTCCGGCGTACAGCACAGCCATCTTGTTGCAGCTGGCGGCCACTACACTCATGTCATGCGTAATCATGATGCGGGTGGTGGAGAGCTTTTCCTCCATGTTCTGGATTTCTTTGAGGATCTGGCCTTGGGTAACCACGTCAAGGGCAGTTGTGGCTTCATCAAAGATCAGGAGCTGGGGCGAAAACAGCAGGCTCATGGCAATCGCCACCCTCTGCAGCATGCCGCCCGAAAGCTCGTGGGGATAGAGGGTGTATACCCGTTCCGGTAAATTAACCAAGTCTAGCAAGGCCAGAGAGATTTCCCGGATCTCTTGCTTGCTGGTGTTAGGCTTATGGGCCAAATAGATATCCTCAAAAATCGTGCTGATCCGATGTACCGGGCTGAGCGAGTTCATAGCTTTTTGGAAAACTACTGCTATCTCTGTCCAGCGGAGTTTATTCAGCTCTTTGTCTGGCAAGGACAGGAGGTTCTTGTCGTTCATGAAGATCGCCTGTCCGTCAATCAGGGTTGATTTTTTAGGCAGCAAACCAAGCAGGGCCATGGCCAGGGTTGATTTGCCGCTGCCTGATTCACCAATCAGGCCCATGGAGTCTCCCTTATAGATGGTCAGATTAGCGTGCCGTACCGCCTTGACCTGTTTGTTCCGATTTACATAGGTGACATTCATGTCTCGGACCCGGAGGACTTCTTCCTTAGAGTCGTTTTGCTCTACTGGCCCGCCGGTGTTGGCTAGAGCGTCACTGGTCAAAGCTGGGTTCAACTCTGTTACAGAGTCTTTTTGACTATAAGTTTTCTTCATTCTTAGTTCCTCCCATAGTTGTACTTGGGATTTAAGACGTGGTTTAGTCCATCGCCCAAGAGATAGAAGAAAATTACGGTGATTACGATGGAAATACCGGCAAACACAGAGATCCACCAGGCACTGGTGATAAAGGGTTTCCCTTGGTAAATCAGCTGGCCCCAGGAAACGATATTGGGGTCACCCAAGCCCAGAAAAGAGAGAGAAGCTTCCGTCAAAATAGCTCCTGACATGCCCCGGGTTGTATTGGCAATAACCGGGAAAATACCGTTAGGAAGGATATATTTGAAGAGAATCTGTCCGTTGCTTTCACCCAAGGCTACGGCGCTTTTCACGAAGGTCCGTTCCCGCAGAGAAAGGGCCTGGGACCGCATGAGCTTGGCGTTACTGGGCCAGGTAGTTATGCCGATAACAATCATGACATTGACAATGCTGTTGCCAAAAAGCGCGATGATTAAAAGGATGAGGAAAAAAGAAGGAATCATCAGGAAGATATTGATCAGCTCAGAGATGACCAAGTCTACTTTGCCTCCTAAAAATCCTCCCAAGCCCCCAACCAGCACGCCAATGGCGCCGGAAATCAAGGCCGAAATGAGAGCCACTTTAAGCGAGGTCCGCACTCCATAGACGATCATGGAGAATACATCCTGCCCTAAATGGTTAGTGCCCAGAATATGGCCGTCCACACCGGGGGCTAACAGCCGGGTGTAGTCAAAAGAATAGGGGTCATGGGTTGCGATATAAGGGGCAAAGATGATCACGATAAGCAGGAATACCATGCCGAGAATGCCGAAACGGAATTGCCTGTCTCCGCGGAAAGCTTTGCCAAAAGATTGTAACCAAGATGCTTTTTTCATTGCCGACCTCCCCTAGTTATATCTAATCCGTGGGTCAAACAAGGCATACACGATGTCTACGATGACCATCATTACGGCCACGGAAATACTCATGATCAGGTAGACGCCCATGAGCGTGGGGTAGTCTAGCTGATTAATCGCGGTCATGGTTAGACGCCCCATGCCGGGCCAAGAGAAGACTATTTCTACCAGGGTTACCCCGGTTATTAAGAAAGCCAGAGTTATACCAAACATGGTAATTGTCGGCAGAATGGCATTCTTGAAGATATATTTACGGAAGATCTTACCCTCATCAATACCCGCTGCTCTTAGGGTCAGGATAAAGTCCTCGCTTGTTACCTGCTGGATAGAGCTCTTAGCAATCCGGAAGTAACCAGGCATGCTGATCAGGGTTAGGGTCAGGGTGGGCAAAATCATGTGCACAATTACGTCTACCACCTTGTCCCAGCCTTCATAGCCTGCGCGGACATTCGTCATGCCCTGGGCTGGCAGCCAGCCCAGATTTGAGGAGAACAAAATTATGAGCATAAGGCCCAGCCAAAATGAGGGCATGGCGTCCAGGGTGTAGGACACCGTAGAGAAAAGTCCATCTAGGAAGCTGCCCTCCCTTCGGGCGCAGAAAATACCTAGCGCCGTGCCTATGACTAGGGCAAGAATAGCCGAGGTTAGACCCAGCAGGACCGTGGGCAGTACACGTTCTTTAATCATGTCCCCAACCGGTCTGTTATAAATAAGGGAAGTCCCTAGATCGCCTTGCATGGCAGAAGAAAACTGGTTCCACAATCTTTCTGGCCAGGGTTTATCCAGGCCAAATTTAGCTTCTAGAGCCATACGCAGCTGCGGGTCATCAGTTTCTTTACCCATGATGGTTTTAACGGGATCGCCAGGTGCAGCTTGAATAATTATGAAGTTAATAACAAAAACTGTTACTACAGTCAAAAATCCGCTGACCAGTCGTCTAAGCACAAATCTCGACATAACTGTCCCCCTAAAAGTCTTCTACACTAAGCCGTCTATTGTTTGGAAAAAGTTTTGTTGACTAGCGACGCTTTAATCTTAGCATCAAAATGCCCAATTTTATGGAGCCTCGATAGAATTATTTTTGAGAAAAAAACACCTGCATTTTAGCTAAATAAAATCTCAGTTGATTTGTGATATTATTAACCCACCTCTACCGCCAAGCTTGAGCAAACTCAAAAGCGCTTGCAAAATCGACACATAAAAGCTGGCTCCAGGATCTCTTCTATGGTGCTTAGGAGGATGTATCTATGAATATTGGTGAACAAATAAAAAGCTTACGTATAGAAAAAAATTTGACCCAAAAAGAACTCGCCAAGATGATCGGCGTTTCCGTACAGGCTGTATCAAAGTGGGAATGTGGAGGGTCTCCGGATCTCTCTCTTTTACCTAGAATTGCTGATCTGTTTGAAATTAGCATCGACCAGCTTTTTGGCCGCGAGAGCACCAGCCATACCAAACTAGAAAAGCGCATTTTTCAGGTCCTTACGGCCCAACAAGGGCAAGAAGAACGAATGGCCAGAGCTTTCCAGCTGATCTGGGCTGTCTGTAAGAGTCTTTGCGAAGTTGGCGTTGATCCCTCTCTACCACTAAGTGAAAATGGTGACCCTTTCGACTTGAACTGTACCCGTATGAATGTGGCCCTGGACACGGGCTTCCTCTATGGTTTAGTCCAAGAAAATCAGCCCTGGTTTTTCATGATGAAAGAATCTCCGGAAGGCGTACGTAGCCTTTTATGCGAGAGCAAAGATTTGGCTGAATTTTATAAAATTCTTAGTGATCAAGCCTTTTTAGATCTCGTCATCTACTTTCATAAAAATCGCTCCAATCTATTATCGCTGGAGTATATCTGCCGGGAAAACCAACTCAGCAAAGACCAAGCATTACAATACATTGACCAATTGTTGGACATGGGCTGGCTACAGGCTGAGCAGGTAGAGTTATCCGTAGGTACAACCACTATTTACCGCCCATTATTAGCCACCGCCTTTGTGGCCTTCCTGGTCCTAAGTACGGAGTGCCTAAACAAGATAAACTTCTGGTATATAAGCAATTTAAAGCGCAAGCGTAGCCACCTGTAAGACAGTTTTCAACTGGCGGTTGATTTTTTTATATTTACGCTCTTTTCCCTTCTAAAAAGTGTAGATCTAGCAAGATATTATCCAGAATTATCAATGATAAACTTGAATATATTTGCATATAAATCGAGGAAAGGGGAAAGTTAATGTTACTTATCAAAAACGCCAGCTTGCACAACGGGCTAGAAGAAGCCAAGAA
>CAYNNG010000033.1:0-10187 GCA_964398655.1 uncultured Oscillospiraceae bacterium | reverse complement strand
AGACAAATTCCTGGAATTGCTCGTAGGTGATAAAGCTGAGGGAGGCGGCAGGCTCGCAGAGGCCAGCGCTAAAACCCAAGCGACCCAAGGCCTTGATATAGTTGCCGTTGTTTTGTGTGATGATGTCTAAAACCTGGTGGGCCGCCGCAGGCTGGTCATGCATCCAAGTTAAGAACCTTTGGCTGCCCACTAGGGCCAAGGCTACGGAAAAGGGCCCAGCTAAGTGTCCGGCTACCTCCACCTGGTCTCCGATTTTCTCACGTAAGATTTGCAGGGCCTCCAGATAGAGGGGGAGCTTACTATCCTGCTCAGGATCAATTTCTGGAAGTTGCTTAATTTCCTTGACCTGGGAAAGGGCTGGCTGGGCGACAAAGCTTATTCCATCCGCCGGATAAGCTATGCGCGAGCCCATGGCCTCAGCCATGCCCCGGAGGCCGGTAGAGATAGAGACGGAGTCTTGCCGGAAGCGTTTAAAGATCCACAGCTCGGTCTCGACCATGCCTTCAACGCTGCCATAGTATGCGGCTAGAGAGACGCCGGCTTGCGGGGCCAGGCAGGCTGCCATATCCAAAACCATGGGCAGACGGTCTATCGGCTGACCTTGCCGTAGGGCGTTCATACGCTCCAGCGGAGTCATTTGATCTGGGGTCATCTCGATTCCTCCCCTCAGGGCCATAAAGTGTGACTATTGGCTCGACGAGCCGCTATGGCTGCAAATGAGCCCTTCTGATCTGGGTCCTCTCAATTCCTCTTTCCAGGGTTGTAAATAGGCCTGAGCGGCGGGATCTGCCAGGACCTCGTTCTTGGTCCCCTGACTGCAGATATGCCCTGAGCCCAGGATGGCCAAATTGTCGGCCAAATAAAGGGCGTCGGTCAAGTCGTGGGTGACAAAAACCAGGGTAAGGCCGAGCTCAGTTTGAACTGCTTTCAGCTCCTGACGCAGGCGCTGGCGCAGCTCCAGGTCAAGGCCGGAGAAGGCTTCATCTAACAATAGGATGCGGGGCCGAAAGACGATCGCGCGGGCCAGAGCCACTCTTTGCTGCTCACCGCCGGAAAGGGTGGAAGGCGACTTCTGGGCATAGGCGCTGAGACCAAAGCGGTCAAGCTCTCTAGCCACCGCGGCCTTTAGCTGAACGGCTGGCCACTTACGGATGCGCAAGGGGAAGGCTACGTTCTCAAAGACACTGAGATGGGGAAAGAGGCGGAGGTCTTGAAAGAGGATAGGAGCTTCGCGGTCTTCGGGCGCAAGTTGGGAGACTTCCTGGCCGAAAAGGCAGATTTCTCCTTCTAGCAGGGGAAGGAGGCCGGCGATCGTCTTCAAGATTGTGGACTTGCCCACTCCGGAGGGCCCTAAGACTGCCAGGCAGGATCCTGCGTCCAAGTCTATATTTACGTCCCGTAATACTACCTGGGCAGGGCCATAGCCTAGGCTAGCCCGGCGGAGGGAGATGGCCGTTTCTGCAGACACGGAGGATGCGGAGGGCCTACCTGGTGCCGGCAGAGGCCCCGCGACGAGATCAGGATTTTTAGACAATTCAGATATCAAAGCAATCCTTTCTAGCAAGGCTCAGCAATGCTCAGCCCTGCTCAGCAAGACTCAGTCCTATTCAGCCCTGCATCTTGCGCCCCAGACCCAGCTGGAGCCTGCAGAGACTATAGACGACCCCGCAAATTACCACAAAGACCAGCGAGGAAGCGGCTGCCAGGGCCCGGTTGCTGGAGGTCATGTAGGGGACTAGGACTAGGGCAAAGGTTTTCACTCGGCCGCCCCCGATCATGAGGGTGAGGAAGTATTGGCCAAAGGAAATTATAAAACCTAAACCCAAGACTGCGGCCAGGCCCGGGGCCAGGAGGGGGAGATCAATCCGCCAGAAGGCCTGCCAGCCATTGGCTCCCAGACTGTGCGCGGCTGTGGTGTAGTAGTCCGCAAAGGGCTGCCAGAAGGCGGCCAGGCTGAAAATACAGTAGGGCAGAATCACGATGGTATGCGCCAATAAGACTGCCAGGACGCTGTCTTGGATGCCCCACTGCAGGAAAAGCACGTGGAGGCCAATGTAGTAGGAGGTGGAGGGGACCAGGAGGGGCAGGAGGAAGACCGCTTCTAAAAGCTTGCGGCCGCAAAAACTACCCTGGGTAAAAAGCTTAGCTACAGGCAGGGCGATGAGGGCTGCCACCAGGGCGGCCAGGAAAGATAGGCCCAGGCTAAAGCCCAGGATTTGTAAATTCTGTCCCTTTAATAACTGAGTAAAAGCTTGCAGACTGGGCTTGTGAGGCAGGAGGTCTGGCCAGGTCCAGCGCCGGAAAAAGGCATAGCCTACTAGGACTAGGAGGCTCAAGATGGGCCAGGCCAGGGCCAAGCCGTAGGCGGTCTTGCGCCCTGCGCCGGCAGGAGGCCGGGAGAGCGGCCGGGTAAGTTCATCTACCTGGGCTCCATCGGGATTTGCCTGTAAGGAAGGCCGGCGGAGCAGGCGGTAGAGCAGAAAAGAGGCCAAGACCAGGAGGAGGCCGCAAAGGGCCAGAAGCATGGTATAGGCCATGGCTTGAGGCCGGAGAGCCAGGTCGGTTTCACTAAAAGCCAACTGGCTTTGCACGGCGAGCATGCGGGGCAGGGTTGCGCCTAAAAGGAAGGGCAGCTCGTAGGCCCCGAAATCAAAAGCCAGCAGGATCAGGAAGGCCGAAAAAAGAGCTTGCCGGGCCTGAGGCAGGGTTATCCGCCAGAAAATTTGTCGAGGCTTGGCCCCTAAAGACCGGCCAAGATCGTAATAAGCCGTATCCGCCCTCTGCAGGAGGACATAGGTCACGGACATGACATAGGGGGCTTGCTTGAGGATATAGGCCAGGATAATGCCCCAGCCGCGAGGATCCTGGATCAGCAGGGGGAAGTCACCCGCTTGCTGGACCCAGCCTAAACTGCCAGCCAGGCGGGAAAACAGGCCGACCTGGGAGAATAGCCCCCGCACCAGGAAGGCGATAACGATGTGGGGAATGCCAAGGGTGAGATGGAGCAAATGGTGCCGGGACTGGCGAAAGGCGAGGACCAGGGCCGAGAGTAGGATGCCCGCGAGGAGGGAGAGCAGGGCTGAGCCTAAAGCGACCTTAAGGCTAAAGCCCAGGCTCTCCTTGAAACGCGGATCGGCGAAAATCTCTTGGTAATAGCGGAAGGTCCATTCCTCCAAGCCTAGGGCGGGGAAGTAGCCGAAACTTTGGACCAGACCCCAGCCCAGGCCTGCGACTAAGAGGCCCATGAGGGCCAAGGCGGGCGCCAGGCTTAATTTGCGCAGGCCCTGAGCGAGCTTATTTGCTTGCCACTTCATCCAGCCAGATTTCTTCAATTAGAGGAACCAGGAAGGCGGGCAGCTCGGGCACACGCTTGTCCAGCAGCTCATCTGCGGGGACAGCTCCCTCGCCCATTTCTATCGCGGAGAATTTCTCCAGCTGGTCCTTATCCAGCTTGTCATAATCCAGGACTGGGATGGTGCCCCAAATCTCGGGATCCATCTTGCTGGCCTGCATCTCGGGAGAGAGGATAGCCTCTGCTAGGCAGAGAGCGCCGGCAATGTTCTGAGAATGCTTGCCGATGGCTACATAAGAAGTGTTGCCCACGGTGCCTTGGTCAAAGATAAAGGCAGTGGCGGTGTCAGGATACTGACCGCTGCGGATCATGGAGACGGCGTGATTTTGGTCATAGGACATGGAGAAATGCAGCTGGCCATCCATGAACATTTGGTCGACCTCTGCGGTGGTCGCGGGATAGGTCTTGCCTTCTTCCCAGAGATAGGGGGCCAGTTCTTTAAGGTAGTCCATGGCCGGCTGGATGATCTCCGCGAGCTCTTCCTTGCTCATCTCCGGGTCGGCTTCCAGAAGCTGGTCGTAGTCAGCCAGTTCATGCACGATATTACGCACGAAAGCGGAGGAGGTGAAGTCGGGCAGGGCGGCATAAGTGAAGGTGCCAGGATTGGCCTTGGCATAGGCGAGCAGGTCCTGGGCGCTGTGGGGCAGGTCCTTGACCACTTCGGTGTCGGCCAATAACACCAGCTGGGCCTTGGAATAAGGCGCTTCCAGGCCTTCAATTTCTGTCGCGAAGTCCACTTGGACCTCTGGATCTTCCAGGTCTACATAGCTGTGATAATTGGGCAGCATTTCCGTGAAGGGCCCGTAGAGGAAATCGTTGTCCTTGGCGGTGGCGAAGTTTTCACCGTTAATCCAAATCAGGTCGATGGAGGAATCCTTCTGGTCGGCGGACTTTTCTCCGGCGAGTTTGTTGAGGATCATGTCGATATCCATGGGGACCCGGTCGACCTTGATGTGGTAGTTTTCCTCAGCATAGGGGGTGAGGTAGTCATCAATCCAGGCATTGACCTGGTCTGACCCGCCCCAGCCGTAGAAGGTAACGGTCGTGCCCTTGGCTTGGGCCAGGACCTCGTCCCAGTTGGCAAAATCTGTGCCTTCAAAGGGGCCCTTAACCTCTGCGTCAGCATCTTTAGTCGTTTCATTGCTATCTGCTTTGTGAGTTTCTTCTTCCGCCTGGGCAGGCAGGGAGGGTAAGAAGAGGAAACTTACACTCATGATGAGGACTAATAGTAGAGTGGTAAATCTTTTGAGCTTGTTTTTCATACGAACTTGTACGTACCTTTATTTAGGAATTTTTGAGATCGGACAGGAGTTTATGGGCTTCCCACAATCTCTGCCCGATGGTCACAACAATTAAAGCGGCATAAATCCAAGTTAAAATGACCAGCTGGCCACGGAAAATCATCATCAAGCTGAAGGCGATAAAGCCCTCGGTTCTTTCCATGAGCCCCGCTTGATAATAAAAGGCTTTTTTGCCCTGCTTGGGGGCGTACATGCCGGAGGTTAAAAAAACGGTCATGGAGATGAGGATGGCCGAGAGCAGTCCGATGAGAGCTGGCCTAGCCTCCGGGTGCCGGTAAGCCAGAGCCCAGATAATCCCCAGTTCCACCAGTCGGTCAAAGACAATATCCAGCTGGGCACCCCACAGGGAAGAAGTGCCGCTTAAGCGGGCCATCTCCCCATCTACCGCATCCAGGAGGCCGGACAGCCAGAGCAGGATAAGGGCCAGCCAGGTCCAGTTGAGGGCGAGGCTGAGCCCCGCTAGAAGCCCCACGACCAAGGCGGCCAGGGTAATTTGGTTGGGTTTTAGTCCGCGGCCTAAAAAGCCCTGAGCAATTTTCTGAAACACCCCATTGACATAAGGGCGGGCATAGCGGTCGAGCATTTTAGTCTCCTTTGATCTGTCGAACGAACTTGTACCGGGTGCCCCAGCCCTTTTTAGGGGCCTGGCCAAAGAGGACCTCCAGCACATGAGCCGTCTTATAGCCGTGAGCCGCGAAGCGGTTGAGGCAGGATTGGCAATAAGAGCAAATGGTTTGGTCGGTTGCGAAGTCCTTGAGCCTTTGCTGGGTGAGCTGCTCTGAGGCTGCAGGATTCAGAACATGCAGCATTTCTACTTGGCCGCAGCAAATGGTCTCCGCCCCGGTGTGAGCGGGCTCCTCCCAAGTCAAACCAGCCGCCTTCAGCAGCTGGCGGACCTCGGCCCGCACTTCAGGTTTCTGCCGCAGAGGGCAGGGGTCGTGCAAGACTAGGTTGGGCGGAGGGCTTGCCAAGTTGCTGGCCAGGAGTTTTTCTCGCAAGGGTTGCCAAATTGTGGCTACCATAAAATTCCCGTCGGCCGCCAGGGCTTCCAGGTCTTCTGTGCAGTGGGGGCAGGCCGTATAGATTTTCCGGCAGCCGGCTTTCGCTAGGCTCTCGAGCAGCCATTGCCGCCGCTTCTGGTAGGCGTGCAGGTCCAAGGACCGGCTGGGCTTCCCGCAGCAGGCGGCGGCCAGTTTAATTTCCGGTTCCGACCGCTGCAGGACCTCCAGGGTTTTATGCAAGATGGGATAACCCAGGCCCATGAGCGAGCAGCCGGGCCAAAACAAGACCGGTGCCTGGGGTATGGCGGTAAAAAGACGGGAGAAGGACAGACTTTGGTGGAGTCTTGCTCCCAGCATGTCCTTGGTCCACGGGGAAGTTTTTGCGGCTTTAGCTGCCACCCTGGTCCTCCTTAATTTTGTTTGGCCAGCCTAGCTGGCCAAGGGCTTAGCTAGGGGCCTAGCTCGTCAACTATTTTTGTTCGCCAGCTATGTATGCTCGACAACTATTTAGGCTCGACCTATTTATGCTCGGCGGGCTCGGCCACCTGGTCTTTTTTATAGTTGTCGTAAATCTTCTTGCCGATGGAGATCAGGATGGCCAGGGCAAAGAGGGTCAAGAGGCCCAGCATCATGTACTTGGGTCCGCCGGTCAGGGTACCGCCTACATAGGAGTAGACAATGGTAGCAGGCAGCTGGCCGATGCCAGTAGCCAAAAAGAAGGCCCAGAAGTTAATGGGGGTGAGACCGGCCAGGTAGGACACGATATCGAAGGAGATGAAGGGCAGGAGGCGGGCCACCAGGATGGTTTTAGCGCCGTAATCTTCAAAGTATTTTTCTACGGCTGCCAGGGCGCCCTTGCCGGTAAATTTCTGCACGACCTCTCGGCCTAGAAAGCGGGCAATGTAGAAACAGAGGGCGGCCCCGACCATGGCGGAGGACCAGGACAGGATCGCTCCTTGCCACCAGCCGAAGATGGCGGCGTTGGCCAGGGTAATCAAGAAGGCGGGGATAGGGGCTAGGATGGCCTGAAATACCATGAGGATAAAGGAGATAACCGCGGCCCACTCCTTGTAGTCCCGAATCATGACAATAACCTGGTCTACATCACCTGAGGACAGGTGGGTCCAAGCCTGCTTCATAAAGTTCTGGTAGCCGGGCCAGACAAAGTAGAGCAGGACCAAGAGGGCAATCAGGCCCAGGGCGATGTAACGGCCGAACTTATAGGTCTCCTCTTTTTCGGGCTTAGACGTCGATGCATCCAACGCCGGTGTTGCCACGCCGGCGGCCTGCTTGGTATCTTCTATGTCTGCTTGTACTTGGGCTTTCGCGTGATCTGTATTTTGATCAAGTTCTTGTGCGGAAGTCTTAAGTTTTTCCTCCATATGTGTTCCTTTCTGAGCTCTGACCTGGGGTCAGCTGATTTATCTGCTGAGCAGGGTTGAATATGATAGTTAAGAGTACAATACTCCAGCCATCCATTATGCGATACCGAGCGCACTTGATTAGCTATGATTCCTGATCGTCTGTATCGGGATTAGCGCTAGAATCCGCACTTGAACCGGTGTTATCCTCGGGGCTGACAGCTTCTTGACGGCCAACTTCAGGCTCCGCCATCTCTTGCTGTCCGTGCTTTTCTGCTGGCGAGCTGGCGCCTGCCTTGTCGAGATTGCCCTCCTGCGGACTGGCACCCACCTTGCGCCTCAGCTTTTTCCGTAAATCGTCCTTATCCAAATCAGGTGCAATTCGCTTAGCTGCCAGTATCCCCACAGCTACCAAGGCTAGGATGAGCACAAGTGAGAGAAAGAACTGAGGGCTGCCCGTGTCCAGAACCTTGTCTCCCAAGTTAACCATGACCATGGTTCCGGGCAGAATGCCTGCCAAAGTAGCCAGCAGATAAGGGCTGTAGGCGATCTGTCCCAGGCCTGAGGCATAGTTTAAGAGGGTGAAGGGTACGGCAGGAACGAGCCGCAGCAGGAGCAGGACATAGTAAGATTTGGTCTGTCCGCTCTGTAAGTATTTTTTGACCCAACCTCTGCTGTCGTGCTTGATAATTAAGGCGTGGAAGCGTTCCTGAGCCAAGCTGCGGGAGATCCAGAAGGTCAGGGTGGAGTTCAAGACGGCTCCTATTATGGTGTAGAGCAAGCCGTGCCAAAAGCTGAAAGCTAGGCCTGAGGCCACAGCCAAGGGGGCTACCGGGAAAAAGAAGGCGGGCAGGATAGCAAAGGCCAGGATATAGTAAATGGCCGCGGCGGAGCCTTTAGCCTGGAAATAATCGCGCAGGGTTTGCGGAGACAGTTTGGGAATTAAAGACAGGATAAGTACGACGACTGCCAGGAAAACCAGCAGCAGAACAAGCTTAAGTATTTTCTGCTTTTTGCTTTGCTCGCTAAACATCTGCCTCTACCTCATCCCAGCCCGGTTTTAAACCCATTTTCTCCTCGCAACATAGTCTTTAGGGATATTTTTCTGCCTAGTTTGATGCCAATCCGCCTAGTTTGATGCCAAGATCTATTTTCTAACCCTAGGTTATCATACCTGGCTTGACGCTAGATTAACGCTCACTTCACGTGAGCACATATTTTAACTTGAAATTCAAGCTGGCGCTTATTTTAAAGCTGGCATTTATTTTAACTTGAAACTCAAGATGAGGACAATCATAATAGGCTATCTCAATAATCGTTTTTGTTAATTAAATATTATATATTCTAGCATTGACCTTCTGCCGCATCCTTTATACAATGCTCTTTGGCAAACCATATATTGGCCTGCTAAATTCTTTTATATAAAATCGCTAAATGCGATAAATGGAGGAAAATATGAAAAATCTCAAGAAAATTATGTCCTTGCTCCTAGTTGCTGTAATTATGGTCAGCGTTGCCGCTTGTGGTAACGGCGAGAATAAGGCCGCAGATAAGGAAGAAAAGACCGATGTTGCCATGCAGTACATTTCTGTCGAAGACCTCAAAGCCAAGGCTGATGATTACCTGATCTTAGACGTACGTAAAGCCGAAGACTTTGACAAGGGCCACATCGCCAACGCCGTCAGCGAAGACATGGATGCCGCCAAAAATGGTGACACCGCTGCAGGTGAAGAGACTATGAAGGGCGCCGTTGAAGGCAATGATAAGCCCGTCGTACTGGTCTGCTACTCCGGCAAATCTTACGCTCAGGCCGCTACCAACGCTCTGGACGCTATCGGCTATGACACCTCCAAGGTTTACACCCTGGAAGGCGGCATGAAGGCTTGGGAAGCTGCTTATCCTGACGATATCGAACAATAAGCTGATTTGAGCTTAGTTTCACCTGCCTATAACGCATATAATGTAAGGGACGACTGTTCCGCATCTAGGGCTGTCTCGGCTGAGACAGCCTTTTTCATAGAAAAAGTTTGGAGGGAAAAACATGTCTGAAGTACGTAAAGCAGTCAATTGCCTGGGCCTCGAATGCCCACTCCCGGTAATCGAAGCCAAAAAGGCCCTGGCCGCAGTGGACGAAGGTAGCTGGGTCGATGTTTCTGTAGATGGCAATACCCAAGTGCAAAACCTCACCCGCATGGCCAAGAACCAAGGTTTCGTGGTAGAAACCGAGCCCCTGGGCGAGAACTTTGTTGTGCATATCCAGAAGGGCAAAGCGCAAGCCGAGACAGAGGCTTCCGCTCCCGCCGCCGGTCCCACAACCGTGGTCTTCTCATCCGACTGCATGGGCAGAGGAGATGACGAACTCGGCCACATCCTCATGAAGGCCTTTGTCTTCTCCATTACCCAGATGGATCCTCTGCCGGACCGCCTGATTTTCTACAACTATGGTGTCAAGCTGACCACCGCCGGCTCACCCGTGCTGGAAGACCTGAAACGCCTGAGCCAGGCCGGCCTAGAAATCTTCTCCTGCGGCACCTGCCTCAAACACCTGGGCCTGGAAGACCAGCTCCAAGTGGGTGAAGTTTCTAACATGTACGACATCCTGGAAATGCAGCTCAAGTCTGGCCACCTGATCAAGCCCTAAGCTCTGGCCACCTGATCAAGTCCTAGGCTGAAGGCAGATTAGATAACTTGAAGGCAGACTAGATAACTCGAAATATGGCAAAGGGTGGCCTCACGGTCACCCTTTGCGCTAAGCTTATTGAGCTTAGCTTAGAGCATAATTCGTCAGATTATGCTTCTGGCAAAGCTTAGCCAAGAAGCCCGCTGACCTGCTAAACCCAAAAGCTAAGCAACTAACTCTTTAGAGGAAACCTGCGCGCATGGCACTAGAAAAATTCCCAGCAATCGTCCTAACCTTTAATACCACCACCGACGCGATGTACTTTGAAGACCAGGGCCACCAGGCAGGTCTCAAGGGCCGCCTAATCCCTGTGCCCAGGGCCATTTCCGCCTCCTGCGGCCTCGCCTGGATGTCGCGCCTGGATGAAGAGGAAGCCTTAGGGGCTCTCTTAAAGCGTCCGGATATTTTGTACGCGGGGCGGTATGAGTTGGATTTGTAGGCGGCAGGCTCTGCTCTACGCATGCGCCAAAGAGGCACTTGTACGCGAAGTTG
>CAYNNG010000032.1:0-13481 GCA_964398655.1 uncultured Oscillospiraceae bacterium | reverse complement strand
TTAAAATGCCGATTTACAGTAAAGAGGACAAGAGAATGTAACAATATCCCCAAAATTAAGATGATCATGCTTCCGTATAATAGCCATTTCTGTATTTGAGTTAAGTGTTTACTCATACTTGCTCCTCTCAGTTCCTACTGTAAGCTAGTAAGCACAGCAAAAACTTCTTCGGAAGTTTCAGCTTTTATATCAAAGGAAAAATTGCCTATAGGTACGCTAACTGTTTTGGTAATTCTAAAATTCGCAGTTACGCCACAACTAGTATCATAACAATATGAAGGGAAAGAAAGACGGCCCCACTCACTACTTGCTCCTATAACCGGTACATCGAATGATATATTGCTCACATTGGTAAATTTGCCTCCGCTAACCGTAGCGGTATAACTAAGTTCTACCATATACTCACAACCTGGCAACGACCCAAAATGTGCTATGCCTGGGGCCCTGCCAGACACCCGATGATTTCCATTTCCAGATACTGTTTTATGCACAGAAGAAGGATTTGCAGATCTCAAAGACACATCGGGATGTATTTTTTCTTCAGACGCAAGCTCATCGACCCTCGCTTTCACAGCGTCATTAAAAGCTTCCAGTCCATTCTCCATAACAAATTGTGCTGCGAGTTCCAGATCCTGTTCTGTAGAAAAAATATAGCTTACTCTGTATTCCTTGCCCACTTGATTTGTTCTTACTTCGCAGTAATTTTTTAAATAAGCCTTTGTTTCTTCCAAACTTGGATTCTCTTCTGCATTTACCGTAAACATCAAACAGGAGAACAATAAGAACACAAAAGCCATGCGTTTACATAGATCCTTAATAGATTTACAATTTTTCATATTTAAAACCCTTTCTAAATAATATTCTATTTACTATAGATTAATATAGATAAAGTGTCAAACTTGAGGATTGTTAAGACAGAGTAAACTTGTTGTAGGTTAAGGGATAAAAGAACTCGTCAGATGTTTAGAACAAATATCCACCGTTTTTAATTGTATCAAATAAGCGATAAGTTGCCGTTCCAGCTTTAGCAGATTTCAAGGCATTTCTAACATCCGGCATAAATTCGCTTACATACAGCTCTGCTTTTTTCTTTGTTTCGCCTGTATAATGCTGCGTCTCGGTAGACGATTTAGATCTCTTTAAGTCATCTGCTGTAATAGTTCCGCCATTCAGAATGTAAGCCCTTAGTCTTGTGACACTTTCTAATCCTTTATTTCCCCAGGCTTTGGCCCTAGATGAGAGGCGGTTACTCAAGATATGGCTGACTAATCCTTCTGCACAGGAGCGACCGGATTCTGGTTCAGAGTACCAAATTCTTATACCGCTGCGGTTACTTCGGTAGTATTGCAGGAAAGTTTTAGCCTTCTGCTCTGTACTTATTCCCTGGTCAATAAGGCTCTCTATGACTGCCTCTAGCATCTTAGGTTGATCTTTCTTTACCGCATCCCAAAGCAGAGCTTTGGCTTCTTTAACGTCTCCCGCTACAGGTTTATAGAGTAACGAATTTGTAGGTCAGGGAAGAAATAAAAAAGAGTCTCCTCAAGCGATAGAATAAAATCTATCCATCCACTAACAACAAGCAAAAGGAGACTCTCGTGGATATTTTACAAGAAATAATCGAAGAATTCATTAAAGAAATCATGGCTCTGAACCTAGCGGGGGGCTTAACTAAGTTTTTAGATGAAGCAGGAACCAGCTGTTCTAAGTTTATCTTGGATTATACAAGTGAGCTAATGAGCCTATACGACCAGTATTTACTAGAGCACAAAGAGGAAAGGCGAGACTATGAGGTGGTGAAAAAAGCCGTTCCTCGTACGTTAGAAACAAAATTTGGTACCCTTCACTTTGCGCGCCGTTACTATCTGAACAGCTTCACGGGAGACCATGCTTACTTGCTAGATAAGCTATTAGATATAAAGCCCTATGAACGCATAGAAAGGGGCTTGGGAGCAGAGCTTTGTGAGCTAGCCTGTGACCACTCCTACCAAAAGAGCAGTGATCTTGCTAGTCCAGGCAGGGTTAGCAAGCAGACTGTAATGCAGCTAGTCCGTCAGGTAGAAGAAAAGCCACTCGTAAGAGAAAAGAGCAAGAAACCAGTCTCTATTGTTCATCTGCAATGTGACGAGGATCACGTAGCCATGCAGGACGGGAGCTGCCGTCTGACAAAGCTCTGTGTAATTCACGAGGAAATAAAAGCCTTAGACAGACAAAAGAAGCGCCATTATCTGCCAGATAAATTCATTGTAGTAGAAGATGAAAGCTGTAGCAGCAATGAGAAATACTGGTTCAAAATCGCAGATGCCATAGAGGACCGTTACGGCAAGATGGAAGAGCTAAAGATCTACATTCATGGTGACGGCGCATCTTGGATAAAAGCTGGACTCGGCTACCTTCCTAACAGTAAATTTGTCCTAGATAAGTACCATTTTTGTCAATATCTAAAACCTGTAGTACAGAGTGAACTTGTTGTAGGTTATAAGGTCCAGTTGTGCTTAGCCCTCAGGCATGTTTTTGATAGCTCTTTTTGACCACAATGCGGAAGGAGTTGGCTACGGCCAGGAGGGTAACACCTACATCCGCGAAGATCGCGATCCACATGCCGCCGATGGAGAAGAGGCTGAGGATAACTACCAGGATCTTAATACCCAGAGAGAAGGTAATATTTTGCAGGGCAATACGGTTGGTTTTACGACTGATGGCCAGGGCCTCCGGGATGGCCTCCAGCTCGTCCCGGATCAGGACCATGTCAGAGGCTTGCACGGCAGCGTCTGAGCCCACATCAGCCATGGCAATTCCTATATCTGCGATAGCCAGGGCTGGGGTATCGTTGATCCCGTCGCCCACGAAGGAAACCATGGCTCCCTCGGGCTTGTTGTGCAGGTAGTCTTCCAGCTTGGATAATTTATCCTGGGGCAGCAGATCGCCCGCCCAACTGTCCAGGCCTAAAGCGGCAGCCTCTCTTTCTACCACTGAGCTCTTGTCTCCCGACATCATCCCTAGGTGCTTAATGCCCAGCTTACGCAGTTTCTTTACCACCGCAGGTGCGCTGTCCTTAATTTCATCTGCCAGCAGGAAGATACCCAATAGTTTGGCTTGGGTCTGGCCAGGATCCTCCTGAGCCAGGAAAACCGCAGACATGGCAGGGTCGTTGTGGGGGGTATCCAGGCCTAAGCTGGCCATGAGCCGGGCATTGCCTAAATAGTAATTATGCTGATCATCTGCTCCCTTAACACCCAGGCCCGGCAGTTCGGTAAGGCTTTCCAGTTTAATGCCCGTAGGAGTCGCCGTTCCCGCCCGGCGCAGGGCTTCGGCAATCAAGTGGCTAGAAGCCCGCTCCAGGTCTAAGGCCAGACTAAGAACCTGGTCTTTTTGATAGTCGGGATCGACTACCTGGATTTCCCGTACCTCCAAGAGTCCGCTCGTGAGCGTCCCCGTTTTGTCAAAGATCATGGTCGTGGTGTGGGCAAAGTTTTCTAGGGCATCGCCGCCTTTAATTAAGATGCCGCGGCTAGAGGCCAGTCCGATACCCGCGAAGTAAGCAAGGGGCACAGAGAGGACCAGAGCGCAGGGGCAGGAAATTACCAAGAGGTTGAGGGCCCGGCGGAACCACTCCATCCAGTCTTGGCCAAAGAAGAGCGGGGGGATGACAAAGATCAAGCCGGCCAGTGCCACCACAGTGGGTGTGTAGATCCTGGCCAAGCGGGAAATCAGGCGCTCGGTCTCCCCCTTGCGCAAGGAGGCCTCGTCGGAAAGCTCAATAATCTTACTCAGGGTAGAGTCGTCCAAAACCTTGTCGACCCGGCAGGTCAGGGCAGTCTGCAGGTTAAGCGTGCCAGATAACAGCTCGTCGCCAGCCTCTACCGACTTGGGCAGGGCTTCACCGGTGAGGGCCGAGGTATCCACCTCACCCACACCTTCCAAAACCGTGACATCCAAGGGCACACGGGCTCCCGCCTGGAGGAGCAGAGTCTCCCCTACTTCTACCTCCGAGCTGTCCACCTCCTGCCATTCTCCATCTCGAAGGACCAGGCAGGTGTCAGGGGCTAAATCCATCAGGTCAGAAATCGATTTTCGCGACCGATCCAAGGCCACGCTTTGCGCGTATTCCCCGATCTCATAAAAGAGCATAACCGCAGCGGCCTCAGCCCAAGCCCCTAAGTACATGGCGCCAAAAGTGGCAATGGACATGAGGAAATATTCCGTCATCCAAGACCGGTGGCGGATTTGCCGGTAGGCCCGCATGACTACGGGTACACCCACCATGAGGTAGGCCAGGAGAAACAACACGATACTCGCCACACGCCAAACCTGGCTGGGTTCTGACCAGATAACGGGCAAAATCCAAGCGCAAAGGATGCCGGGGATAAAAAAGGCCAAGCCCCACTTGATGCGGAAAAGCCTATCGCTGCGGTATTTCCGGATTAAATCTGACATGAAGTTCTCCTGTTCCAGCTTAAAATATCGGTTTGTGTTTATTAGGTCCGGGAAGCTATTTATTTCAACTCTAATCTCGCTATGGCTATTTATGAGATGACCTTAAACGTTAATTAGGAGTTCACTCTAAAGGCCATTAACTGATAGCTCTACCAGTTAATTGCAGTTAATACTAACCACTAACTTGCGAGAACTTGCGAGTCAGCTCTTAACTCTATTTACGATTACCCCTAAGCCTAGATTTGCAGCTGGGCAGAAGGCTCAACCTGGTCAAAAATTTCCTTAGCCTGCAGCTTAATGCTCTCGGCCTTTTCCGGCTCCACCTGCAGCTTGACCAGGCGAGTCATCACAGAAATGTTGGCTTCTTCAACCCCATTGAGGTCCTTAATTTTGCCCTCAATAATGTTGGCGCAGTTGGGGCAGCAATCACCGGTGTAACGCAGTTTTAAAGTTTTCATCATGTGGCTTCTTTCTTTTATTAATAACTATTAATAACCTTTGTAGGGTTGTATTGTGAAAGTATGTGGCGAGCAGCCTGGCAACTCACAAACCGTCGGTCTTCCTACTCTTCCTGAATATGCTCCAGGCCCATGTCGATAATGATTTCCACGTGTTCGTCTGCCAGACTGTAGTAGGACATCTTCCCCTCTCGGCGATAAGTAACCAGGTTCTGGGCCCGTAAAGTCCTCAGCTGGTGGGAGATGGCCGAAGGCGTCATTTTTAAGAGGTCAGCAAGGTCACCCACACAGAGTTCCTTCAGCCGCAGAGCAGAAAGGATCTGCAGGCGGGTCGAATCCCCGAACATCTTATATAGGTCAGCAAGGTCAGATAAAAATTCCAAAGGCGGCAGCTGGGCTTCCAGCTCTGCCAAGACCTCGGGCGCATCCTTGCAAGGCAAGTTTTCGGGCTTGTTCGCTATCATTTGGTGCTCCAAACTGTTCGCCGTCATTTGAGGGTCCGACTTCGCGCTGCTCTTTGCGTGTTCAACCATCTAAACCGCCCCTTTCTAAGTGATTAATTCCGATTCAATTTCAATTTCAATCGTTCAACTTGAATCAGTCACATTAACTAATTCGTTAATTCATTTCATTAATTCATTCTTTGCTCATCTGAACACTTGTTCATTTGTTTGTATGATACAAGTCTCATTCCTATAAGTCAAGCGATAAATTACGTTCCTTTCTGGGCTTATAGCATGGGTTTTAAGCTGTGGTTATAGCTGATTGATCTTTCAAAGCAATACTGGTAGGCAGATCGGCTAAAAGGGTTTTCTGCCTACCTTCTGCCGGCCAGTGAAAACTTAGGGCGTCGGATAGTAGTAGGCAAATCGGCTATATCGGGACTTTGCCAGGTTGGCACTTCAGCCTAAGCGGCATATTGCCTACACTTTTAGTCCCTGTAAGAACTTAGAGGAACAGAATAAGGGTTGGCATGATAGCTAAAATGGCCTTCTGCACACCCTTCAGGAGCTCCCAGCCCCACCCTACTTTCCCAAGTAGGAAATCAGCTGCTTGGTATAGGGGTGCTGGGGGTTGGTGAAGATCCGTTCGACCTTATTTTCCTCGCAGATTTTGCCTTCACGGAGCACCGCCACCCGGTCGCAGAGGTAGGAGACTACGTCCAGGTCGTGGGAGATAAAGAGGCAGGCGAAGCTTTGCTGCTGGCGGACCTTCATTAAGAGATTGAGTATTTGGGCTTGCACTGAGGGGTCCAGGGCGGACACGGGTTCGTCAGCGATCAGGAGTTCGGGCTCCGTAATCAGGGCGCAGGCGATGGCCACCCTTTGTTGCTGGCCGCCGGAGAGGTCTTGGGGATAGCGGTTAGCGATTTCCGGGTCGAGGCCCACTTCTTCTAGCATCTGGTGGATTTTAGCTTGGCGGGCATCGGCTGGGAGCTTGGTTTGCAAGATCAGGGGTTCTTCGAGCTGGCGGCCAATTATTTGCCGGGGATGGAGGGAGGAGAAGGGGTCCTGAAAAACCATTTGAATGCCCAGCTTGGCCCGGCGCCTCTGGCGGCGGCTGAGCGTAGAGATTACCTGCCCATTGAGCAAAATCTCACCCTCTTGCACATTTAATTGGCCGGAGATCAGGCGGGCGAGGGTGGATTTACCCGAGCCCGATTCGCCCAAGAGGCCGGTAAATTGCCCGGGGAAAATACGGAAGTTAATTTGGTCTAGGACCAGCTGGTCGGGCTCGCCGGGGCGGCCGGCAAAGCGATGGGTAAGGTTCCGCACCCACAAATAAGGCTCAGGGAAACCGGCAAATTTGGCCTCCAAGTCCTGATTGTGGGCGTCCAAATCCTGAATATCGGTTTTCAAATCCTGGCTCTTGGCGCCCAAATCCTGGCTCATGGCCTGCAAGTCCTTGCTAGGAACTGTCAAATTCCCGTTCTGGGCGCCTATGGCCTGGCTTTCAGAATAAAGCTCCGCGGCCCTATTATCTGCTGCCCTCTCAGAGGAAGAATCGGCTGGCTTGTAATACTTATCGAGCATTTGTCTTGGCCTCCCCCGCCAAATAGCATTTGGCCCGGTGGCCTGGACCCAGGGTCTGCCAGGTGGGCCGCTCCTTATGACAGATTTCCAAAGCTCGCGGACAGCGATCAGCAAAGAGGCAGGGGCCGTGTTCGCCGGCTAGGAGAGCGGAAATTTCCTGGCTGGAAGGCACGCGGCCGGGAATTTCTAGCAGGGCCTGGCCCCGCTTGGCCATAGAGGGCATAGCCTCTAGCAGGCAGGATGTATATACATGCCCTGGAAATTTGAGAACTTGGGCTACAGGGCCTTCTTCTACAATGGTCCCCGCATAAAAGATCAGGACCCGGTCGCAGAAGTCTTGGACCAGGCGGATATCGTGCGAAATAAAGATGATGCTGGTGCCATATTTCTGGCGGATCTCCGCCAGGAGGGTAAGCAACTGGTCTTGGCTGGAGGGGTCCAGGGCAGTCGTCGGCTCATCCGCGATTAAGATCTCCGGTGAATTAACCAGGGCCAGCGCCAGGGCTACCCGCTGCCGCATACCGCCGGAAAGCTCGTGCGGGTAGGCTTTAGCCACACGATCTGGCTGGTTCAGGCCCAGGTCATCGAGTAAGCTGAGCACACGCCTTCTGCGCTCGGTCCGGTCTAACTTGGGCTGGTGGATCCGCAGGCTTTCGGCAATTTGCCGGCCCACCCGCATGGTGGGATTGAGAGCGGCCTGGGAATCTTGAAAGACCATGGCGATATCCTGACCGCGTTTGCCCTGCCAGACTTCCTCTGGGGCACCCAAAAGCTGCTGACACTGCAGGTAGATTTCACCCTCCGGGCAGGCATAGTCCGGCAGGAGATTAATCAGGGAGAGGGCGGTCAGGCTCTTGCCCGACCCCGATTCCCCACAAATACCCAGGATCTCGCCAGCTGCGAGCTCGAAACTCAGATCATGCAGGATGGTGACCGGAGGATAACTTGCGTCAGAAGCTTGGTTAGCGGCAGCAGGCTGGCTTAAACTGAGCCGGAGATTTTTTACTTGCAAGATGGGCTGTGGCATTTAACCCTCCTTTCCCTGCCAGGATCGGCCAAAAAGGTAAATGGCAAAAACTGTCAAGACTAGGACCAAGCCAGGGAAAATCGCGTACCAGGGGGCCTGAAAGATATAGGCCTGGGATTCCGCCAAGATAGAGCCCCAGGAGGGAGTGGGCGGCTGCAGGCCAAAGCCTAAAAAGCTGAGACCAGACTCGGCCAAAAGCGCGTTAGCCAAGCCCAGCATGAGGGCGTTCAGGTATTGATCGCGGATGAGGGGCAGCATGTGGACAAAAATAATCCGTCCGGCCGGAGCATCCATGATTTCCAGGCGCTTGATATAGTTTTCCCCCCTCACCTTCTGCAAGCCGGCGCGGGCAATGCGGGCAAAGCTGGGCACAAAGGCCAGGCCTAGCGAAAAGATCAGGGTAGCAACTCCCCGGCCCAAAACCGTCATGAGCATGAGAGCCATGAGGATGCCAGGGAAGGCCAAGAGGGTGTCGGTTAAACGGCTGAGAGCCCAGTCCACGGGTCCGCCGAAATAGGCGGCTGGCCCGCCGATGACCAGGCCGAGGCTGGCGCCTACCGCGATGATGCCCAAGGCCAAAAGCAGGGACCAGCCGGCTCCTTGACCCACCCGGGTTAAGAGGTCTCGGGCCAGGTGATCAGTGCCGAAGGGGTGGGCCCAGGAAGGCGGCTGGAGTTTCCCCGCCTCGGTCAATTCATTCACGCCATAGGGCGAAAGAAAGAACGCGTAGACCATGAGCAGGCCCAGCAGAACAAAGATGACCAGGGCTGTCTTACGGGATCGCAAGGCAGCGGGTTCGGCTCTGCCACCGCCACAAGGCTGTTTTTGAGGCAAGCTAGGCACTGAAGGGATCCTCCCCTCTACCCGCCTGACTGGCTGCGGAAACCAGGCGCGGATCAATGAGAGCGTTGACTAGGTCCACCAGCACATTTATGACGACCACCGCCGCAGCCAAGGCCAAAATTATGGCTTGGGCCAAGGGCAAGTCGCGGGCTTCAATCGCAGTCAGGAGGAGCCGGCCTGCGCCTGGCAGGACGAAGACCTGTTCCACAATGAGGCTGCCCGTAATCAGGTCTGCCAGGATAAGGCCCAGGCTAGTGACCAGGGGCAGGAGTGAATTGCGGATGAGGTGAAAGGCCACAATACGGGGTTTGCCCGCGCCCTTAGACCGGGCAGTCCGGACATAGTCTTCGTCCTGGGCCGCTACCAAGGCAGTCCGGAAGAAGAGCAGGGCCTGGGCCAGTTTGGGCAGGGCTAAAGCCAGGCAGGGCAGGACTAGGGAGGCCAGGTGGGGGCCCCAGCCAGCCTCCGGCCCTTGATAAGAGCCAGGTGTGAAGGATTTAAAGACGAAGGCGAAGATGAGGATGAGGACCAAACCCAGGAAGTAGCCGGGGATGGCCATGAAAAACTCGCCTACATAACCCAAGATCCGGTCCAGGCGGGAGCCCCGGTGCAGGGCCATGCTTAAGCCCAGGGGGATAACTAGGACCACAATGAGGGCGAAAGCCAAAAAGGCCAGGCGAAAGGTCAGGCTGAGGCGGGGACCGATGAGGTCTTGCACTGGCTGCTGAAAGCGCAGGGATAAAGAGGGGTCTTGGTCGGAAAAGAGCCCGGTCACCGACTTCACGTAGCGCTGGGGGACAGGCTCATTTAGGTCCAGGAGGTCCTCCAGGGCCGCCCGCTTTTCCGGGCTGGCCTCGGTCCCCAAAATCATGGTTACGGGGTCACCTGGAATGACGTAAAAGAGGAGAAAAACCAAGGCCGACATGAGCAGCAGGGTAATCAGCAGGTCACGGAATTTGCGTAAAGTAAAAGCCGCCAAGAGCCGGGCTCGGCTCTTGGCGTGACCTGTGGGCAGGTTTTGACTTGTCTTGTTAAGTGACTTCACTCACCAAACCTAACTTACCTTTTATTGGGACTCCTTATGGGGGCTCCGGCTTATAAAGACCACTGGCCTCTGCTTTGTCCCCAGCATAAGCTTTACTTGTCTTCTGCCGCAAGCTCAAAGGCCACCGTAGACATATCCAAAACATAGGCAGGATACTGGACATAGCCGGTCAAACCCTTTTTCACCGCCGTGACATTAAAGGGTTCCTGCAGGAAGGCAGAGGCGTTGTCTGCCAGGAGTAGGGCCTGCATTTCCTGGTAGACCTGCTCGCGTTTAGCTTCATCTACTTCTGTACCGGCTTCCTGGGCCAATCCGTCATAGCGGTCAGACTTATAGTTGATAAAGTTGTCTTGGGAGTCCTGCATATAGCGGTTGAGTACATCCGAGGGCGTGAAGTAATCGTAGGTCAGGGCAATGATGGTCATCTGATAATTCCGGCCCGCATAAACCTGTTCCAGCCAGGTCCCCCACTCCACTGTTTTAATCTTTAATTTAATCCCCACCTTGTCCAGTTGAGAGGCAATCAAGTTGGCTGTATCTACATGGATCAGGTAGTTGGCGGGGGCGGTAACCGTGAGCTCCAGGCCATCCGGATAGCCTGCCTCCGCAAGTTTAGCTTTGGCCGCCTCCGGGTCGGGCTTATAGCTGGCCAGCAAGTCCGCGTTGTAATAGGGTCCCATGGAGGGCGTCATGCCAGAAACCACCGGCCGCCCGTATTCACCCATGATCATGTGAACCAGCTGGTCCCGATCGAGAGCTAAGTTAATTGCCTCCCGCACCAGGGGGTTGTCCAGGGGTTCCCGGTCATTATTGAAGGCTAGGAGCTGGAGCATGTTTGCCCCTCCGGAAACCACTTGATACTTGTCCTTAAGGCTTTCGGCCTTTTCCGCTGTGAGGTAGGGGAAAATATCAATCTGCCCCGCCATGAGTTCCAGGTAGGCAGCATCCATGTCGCCGTAGATCTGGAAGGTTACCTGGTCCAGATGGGGCTTGCCGGCCTCCCAGTAGTCGGGGAAGTGCTCCAGGACCAAAGAGACCTGGGGGGTGTAGGACTTAAACTTGAAGGGGCCGGTGCCGATCGGCTCAGAGGCTTGTTCTTTATATCCTGCGGGAATAATCGCTGTAGTAAGCAAGGAGATGAGGTCGGGGTTAACTGTTTTCTGCCGGACTAGCACGGAGTTCGTTGCGGGGTCAGCTTCCACGGCTGTGATATCCCGCAGCTCGTAGACCAGACGCTGCTGTCCCCCCAGGCCAGCCGCCCTCTGCAGGGAGTAGACCACGTCGTCCAAGCCCATCTCCTGGCCATTGTGAAATTTAACTCCCTCCCGGATATAGAAGCGGTAGGCGAGGCCATCTTCTTCTGCCTCCCAGGAGGTCGCCAGGCAGGGTTCAAACTCGCCCTTTGGGGTCAGCCGGACCAGGCCTTGGAAAATATTGAAAAGAATTTCTTTGGTCCCGGCCGCTACCGCCAGGTGGGGGTCCAAGAAGTCGGGCTCTTGAGTTATGCCGACTTTTATTTGTCCACCCTCCTGTAGGTCTACCGGGTCCGCGGGCTCGGTTGCACCGGTCGACTCAACTTCACCTGCCAGCTCGGCCTGGCTGGCTGCTGGCTCCTGGTTTGAAACCGCTTCACTTGTGGGTTCAGCTTGGCTGGCCTGTCCTGGGTTACTCGCGGGCGCAGGGCTGCAGGCAGCTAAGCAGAGGCTAAAAATCAGGCAGAGGCTTAGCCAGCGGACTTTGCGCGCGCTGCTAGTTTTAGACTCAGGAGAGGAGGAGAGAAAGCCGGAAAAATCAAACATGACAAACTTCTTTCTAACTACTAGCTAGTCCTAAAGCTGCTAGTTTTACCTTGCCTGCCATTATAGCAGAGTAGGCCGCGAGACTTGCCCCCAGCCCCGGAGGCCGATACGCCGCCTACACGTCGAAACCCACCCCTATCTGAGACCGACGGAGGTGGGTTTCGCTAGCGAATTGAAATGTTAAATAGGGAAGTGTCTATTCAATCATAATATTGAGAATTTCCAGGTCGGTAGACTTCATACCTTCCTTGGCCATCCGGCCAATGTTGCGGATGGTGGCCTCCACATCTTCGCCCACGAGTCCTTCCCCGTGCTTGAAGCAGAGGCCCTTTTCTGCCATATCAAGGGCCAGGAACACGTTGTTGAGGGCCTGAGAAATTTTCATAGCGCAGGAGCTCTTGGCTCCGTCGCATACCATGCCCCCGATGGTGGCAAGGGTATTAGTTACGACCATGGACATCTTTTCATAGTCAAAGCCCTTGAGATAGGCAATACCTGTACCCGCGCCCGTTGCCGCGCTCACCACACCGCAGAAGGCAGACAGCTTGCCGATAAAGGACTTCTGGTGGATAGCCATGAGGTTGGCCACTAAGAGGGCCCGATGTAATTTATCCTCGCCCAGCTGCAATTCTCGGGCATAGACAATCACGGGAATGGAAACCGTCATGCCTTGGTTGCCAGATCCGGAGTTAATCACCACCGGCAGGCTGCAGCCTCCCATGCGGGCATCGGAGCCGGCACTGGCATAGGCGATGGCCTTGCTGGCGATCGGATCACGGTGAGGATTCTCCAACAGCGTACGCCCCACCTGGGCACCATAGGGATTGCGCACACCTTCCTCCGCAATCTCCCAGTTATAGTTGATTTGCCGGTCTAAGAGCCCAGTCAGCTCAGGGTATTCCTCAAAGTTAATCGTGTTGGCAAACTCTAAAATCTTCTGGAGCGAGAGCTCCGCGGAGGGATCAAGAGGTTTTTCTTCACTCGCTTGAGTCTCCTGGGCTTTTTCCTGGAGGACCTGGCCATTTTTCACGATACGGCTGATATTGGTGTGTTCTTTTTCTATTGCTACAGATACTTCATCTTCACCCGCCTTGATTTCTGTGCGGATATAGAGGTTCTCTTCGCCCTCGACGATATGCAGGTGCATGATGCCACTGTCCTTAAGGGCCACTGCCTCGCGGACCTGGTCCGGACTTATCCCCTCCAGCACCTCTAGGCCACGGTCAGGATCCCCACCTATGATGCCCATGGCGGCAGCAATTTCTATGCCTCGCAGGCCGCCAGAACGCGGGACGGTAACGCCCTTAACATTCTTAATAATGTTGCCGCTGCAGTAGATATCGATAGACTCGAAATCCGCCGGTTCGTGTCCCAGCACCTGGCGGGCCTTGGCTGCGCCGTAAGCCAGAGCAATGGGCTCCGTGCAGCCCAAAGCAGGTATCAGCTCATGCTGCAAAAGTTTGACATAGGCTTCATATGTTGATTTTTCCACGATTTTCCCTCTACGCTGAGCAAAACCCTGTTTTGCGTATTTCGTATTTCTTGCTTTAGTTTAACAGATAGTCACTGGTAATATTAATAGTAATGCCAGCTCTACTATGTGTCAATTACATAAAATACCAAGCTAAGTATAGTCCCTTCTTCGCACTTGCACAGCAGAAAGCTTAAAGCTCCCTAAGACTATGAAAAGCTAGCAGTTATTATCTATTAATACGATTTGCCTGCCTTTAGGCTCCTTAAAATAATTAGTGCGCTCAGTTGAATAAACTGGCAATATTGCTTCATATTCAGGATATTACCCATCTCAAAGGTGAGGCCCTGCGCCAAGCCCAGAGCAAGATG
>CAYNNG010000031.1:0-16747 GCA_964398655.1 uncultured Oscillospiraceae bacterium | reverse complement strand
AAAGAGCGTCCCATGACCCGCATGGGCATAGCTGAAGTGATTCGCGATTGCTTGAGACGGGGCCAAGCCTACCTGGCTAAACAAGACTTAGCCAAACAGGGTAAGGGTGAGGCGCCTACTTATGACCAGGGCTTAGAAAATGTTGGCCGGGTCCTGCGCAAAGAGATACCCATTAAGGTGCATTGTGAGCAGTTTGATATGCTGACCACCCTTCGGATAGCGGAGGAGTTTGATATCTTATGTACGCTTGATCACGCCTGGGGCAGCAGCGACTTTTATGAAGAAATCTGCGGCTCAAAGCATTTACATGGCTTAATCTACGGGCCAATCGGCGTACCCCTCCTGCCGGGTGAGTGCGGTAAGATTGATATTGAGAGTCTGGCCGTGCTAGATGAAAGAGGCGTTAACTGCGCCATTATGACGGACGGCCCCATCCTGCACCCTGACCAGATCGTCACGCAAGCCGGGGAGGCCCTCCGCTTTGGTGCCCCTCACGAAAGTGTTTTACGCATGCTCACGATTCAAGCTGCCCAGATCGGATTGATTGATGACCGGGTTGGTTCCATTGAGGAAGGTAAAGACGCCGACCTCTGCTTGTATAAAGGCATACCAGGCCTAGATGCGGATGCCCACTGCGTTCGCACCATGGTGGATGGTAACTGGGCCTTTATGCGTTAGAAGCACCCTAACACTAATCTACCCCAGCTAGCCTTGGCTTTTCGCCGGGGCTAGCTGTTTTTTTGCTGGCGGTGCTGGTGGGCGGCCTGGATGAGGGCCAGGAAGAGGGGGTGGGGCCGGTTGGGCCGGCTCTTGAATTCGGGGTGGAATTGTACGCCCAGGCAGAGGGTGGAGCCGGGAACTTCCACGGCTTCTACCAGGCGGCCGTCTTGGGAGAGGCCGCTTAAGACCAGGCCCTTGGCCGTGAGTTCTTCCCTATAGGAATTGTTGAATTCATAGCGGTGGCGGTGGCGTTCTTCAATGAGTTCCGCGCCGCCGTAGGCTTGGGCCATCTGGGTTTCTGGAACAATTTGGCAGGGGTAGGCGCCCAGGCGCAGGGTGCCACCTAGGTCGATCTGATCGTTTTGGCCGGGCATAAAGTCGATGACCTTGTGGGGGCTTTCTGGGTCAAATTCGCGGGAGTTAGCCAGTTTCCAGCCGCAGACGTGGCGGGCGTATTCAATAACCATGCACTGCATGCCCAGGCAGATGCCCAGAAGGGGCAGGCTGTTTTCGCGCGCGTATTGGATGGCAGCGATCAGGCCTTCGATGCCCCGCGCGCCAAAGCCTCCGGGGACAATCACGCCGTCTACATCGGACAGGAAGGCCGCGGGACCTTGGCTTTCAATGGCTTCGGCATCGATCCAGCGGATATCCACCTCAATCTGGTCGGGATAACCCGCGTGGCGGAGGGCTTCCGCTACGGAGAGGTAGGCGTCGTGGAGTTGGACATATTTGCCGACCAGGCCAATGGTCACCTGGTGCTTGGGGTGCTTGATATGGTCCACCAAGTTCCGCCAGGCTGTGAGGTCTGGCTCCTTACAGTTGAGCTTGAGCTTTTTGCAAACCAGGTCGGAAAGATGGCTTTCTTCCAGCATGAGCGGTGCTTCGTAGAGGGTGTCAAGGGAGATATTGCTAATAACCGCTTCTTCTGGCACGTTGCCGAAGAGGGAGACTTTTTTGAAGATACTGGGAGGCAGGGGTTCATCCGAGCGCAGGACCAGGATGTCGGGCTGGATGCCCAGGCTTTGCAGGACGTTTACGGAGTGCTGGGTGGGCTTGGACTTGTGCTCCTTGGAGGCCTTTAAGTAGGGAACCAGGGTAACGTGAATGAAAATCACGTTGTCGGGGCCCAGTTCCTGCCAGACCTGACGGGCGGCTTCCAGGAAGGGGGCGGATTCCATGTCGCCAATGGTGCCGCCGATTTCCGTGATGACGACGTCAGCCTGGGTATGGTCGGCCAGTTTATAGATAAAGCCCTTGATTTCATCGGTAATATGGGGGATCACCTGGACCGTATTGCCCATATAGGCCCCCCGCCGCTCCTGGTCAATCACGTTTTGGTAGGCCCGGCCGGAGGTGAGGTTGGAAAACTGGTTGAGGTTTTCATCAATAAAGCGCTCATAGTGGCCCAGGTCCAGGTCGGTTTCCGCTCCGTCTTCGGTGACGTAAACTTCCCCGTGCTGGTAGGGGCTGAGGGTACCCGGGTCTACATTGAGGTAGGGGTCCAGTTTTTGGGCGGCAATTTTGAGGCCCCGCGCCTTTAATAAACGTCCTAAGGAAGCTGCGGTTATGCCCTTGCCCAGGCCAGAGACCACACCTCCTGTAACAAAAATATGTTTTGACATAGAAAAATTTATCCCGTCTCTCTCTACAAAGTCTGGGGTCATGCTAGGATTTAAGACTCCAGCCTTCAATGTAGGTTTTGCCGGTTAAGGATCTCCGCATGATTAAATCGTAAAGCTCTCAAAGCTGCTGAAACCGCTGAAACCGCTAAAACCGCTATACCTGCGCTGCAGGCAGGCTTACGCTTCGGAAATGGTGGTTAAGACATCGCCAGGCTTAATCACGGTATCGCCCTGGGGCACCACCAGCTCACCGCTTTGGCGCTGGACCATGACAATTAGTTCATCCGGCTGGAGCTCCAGGTCCTTGATCTGCTTGCCCACATAGGGGTGCTTGGCATTGATGGTAAATTCCACCAGCTCGTGGCCCTTGGGGTCAAAGTAGCTCTCCCCGCCCAAGACAATCACGTCGTCGGCCTGGAGGACAGTATTGCCCTTGGGCACGACCACCTTACCCTGGCGGCTGATTTTGGCCACGATGATGTCGAAGGTCAGCTGGATATCTTGGACTTGCTCGCCGATCCAGGGAGAGCCCGGCGCCAGGCGGGTCTTGATAAAGCCTAGTTCTTGCCGGTCCTGGTAGTCGTTAAAGTTGCGCAGGACGGTGTCGTTGGGGTCTAGCATGTCCAGTTTTTCTGCTGCTTGGGGCATGAGGAAGCCCTGGATGGCGGTAGAAATCACGCAGATACCAAAGACCGTGTTGTAGATGTCCCGGCCTGCACTGACCCCGGAGTTGGTGGCAATGATCGCGAAGGCGATGGCTGCCGCTCCGCGCAGACCGGCCAGGGAAATGAGGAGCTTTTGCTTGGGCTGGAGCTTAAAGGGTATCGCCAGGCCATAGATGGCCAGGGGTCTGGCCACCAGGAACATAAACAGCATGATGGCCAAGGCTGCGGGCAGGGACTCCAGGAGGAGGTCCCAGCTGGAGAGCAGGCCCAGCATGAAGAAGAGGGCAATCTGCATGAGGTCGCCCACGCCCTCGTAAAAGAAGATGGTCTCCCGCTTGCCCTTGAAGGACTTATTACCCAGGTAGAGGCCATAAATGTATATGGCCAGATAACCATTGCCCCGCAGGGCGGTGGTCAGGGCGTAAACCAGGAGGGAGCTGGCCACGACAAAGATGAGAAAGAGTCCCTCGGAGGCCAGGTTGAACTTTTTAATGATGTAATAAAAGCCCAAGGCCAGAACAAAGCCCATCAGGAGGCCCAGGCCTACTTGCAAGATGATCATGAGGGGAATATTTACCTTGTCTCCCAGCATGAGGGAGAGAAAGATCATGGTCATGGTATAGGCAAAGGGGTCGTTGGAGCCGGATTCTAGCTCCAGGAGAGGGGCTGTGTTGTACTTGAGATTGAGGTTTTTACTGCGCAGGATGTTGGACACCGAGGCGTAGTCCGTCGAGCCCACCACAGACCCAATCAGCATGCCGGGCAGGAGATCCCAGCCCAGGGCCAGGTGGCAGAAAAGGCCGGTGAGCAGGGCAGTGGCCACTACGCCCAGGGAGGAAAAGACCAGGGCCGGCGCCGCCACGGGTTTGACCATTTTCCAGTTGGTGGAAAAGCCCCCTTGGAACATGATGATCATGAGGGCCACCGTTGTGAATTGTTCGGCAAAGGCGAAGTTTTCCATATGGAAACCCGCCCTGTTGAAGATCATACCTAGGAGGATGAAGAGCAACAGGGCAGGTACGCCGGACTTCTTGGAAAATCTAATGGCAAAGATGGCCAGAAATAAAACCAGAGACGTGAGCAGTAAAGTCATAGCGTTTGTTTAGTCCTCTTACAGGTCCGGAGGCTTATGAACATCCGGTGGTAGTACCGCAGTCTAGGCAGACTTTACAGGTACCATTTCTTACCATACGGGTAGAGGAGCAGTTGGGGCAGGTCGACCCGTCGTAAATTTTCTCCCCGGTGAGGAAGGCTCCCAGGGCACTCTTATGGATAAAGTCCTCAATACCTACCTGGCTGGACATGGGTTCGCCAGGCACGGTTTCCGGTTCCTCGCCCAGAAGCTCGGGGTCAAAACTGTTATCCACGATATTGGGCAGGTCGTCGGGTTCAGGCTTGATTTGTACCCGAGAATAATCACCGGTCTCAATATCAATTATCTTGGAGATGAGGTCGGAGATGGAACTTACATACTTGATGTAGGGGTGGCGGGAGACAAAACCATAAGGCTCGTACTTCTGGCCACGCAGCATTTTGGCGATCTGCTGGGGTGGGATGTGGTATTGGAGCATGACCGAGATGGTCTTGGACAGGGAGTTCAAGAGGCCCATGATCAGGGTGCCTTCCCGGTCGGTCGTGATGTAGATTTCCGTAATATTGCCTTCCCAGTCCCGATTTACGGTGGTGTAAATTTTTACATCCTCAATCTGGGCAGGGTGGGTACGTCCAGACCGTACGCCGATCGGCTTATCCCGGCGGGAGAGGTTGCCGGTCAGGGCATCTTGCTCAAACTGCTGCAGGCGCTTGGCCTTGGCCAGGAGAGCCTGGTAAGAAAGGTCTTCCAGCCGCTGGGCGCCCTGATCTTGGGACAGGGTTTGGTTCAGGGGCTGGGCAAATTTGGAACCGTCGCGGTAGAGGGTTATGCCCTTGACCCCCTTCTGCCAGGAGCTGATCACGACTTCTTCAAAGTCTTCTACCGTAGCGTCGTGGGGGAGGTTGACGGTTTTGGAAATGGCGCCAGAAATAAGCGGAGTAATGGCGGCCACCATATCTACGTGGCCGGTATAGGCAATGTAGCGCTCGCCGGATCCGCAAGTATTGGCCGTGTCAAAAACCGCCAGATCTTCGTCTCGGAGGTAGGGGGCGCCTTCAATCTTGCCGTCCACAATCATGCCGTTTTCTTCCCGCATGATGTAATCCAGGATAGCCTGGCGCTGGTCGGCGGAATAGCCCAGGCGCTTTAGGCCATTTTCGATGAGGGGGTTGGCCAGCTTCATGTAGCCGCCGCCCGAGAGCTTCTTATAGGTAACATGACCAAAGAAGGGCTCAATGGAGGTGGAGGCGCAGTCCATGGCAAAGGAGATAGTGCCCGTGGGGGCCATGACAGAGACCTGGGCGTTGCGGAAGCCGTGGGCTTCTCCGCTGGCCAGGGCCTCCTTCCAAGAGTAGATCAGGGCCTGGCCCAAGTTGCCAAAGCCTTGGGTCTCCAGGAGTTCCTGGGAAACTACGGGCAGGTCATAGTTGAGGCCTTCGGGGGCATCTGTGAGAGCACCCGCGGCGCGGGCGTGGTTCCGAATGACCCGGGACATATAGGGTTTATTGATTTCGTAGTAGGTAAAGGGGCCAACCTTTTCCGCCATCAGAGAGGAAACATAGTAGGACTGTCCGGTCAAGGTGCCGGCCAGGGCTGCGGCGATGGCCCGGCCTTCTTCAGAGTCGTAGGGCAGGCCTGCTGACATGAGCAGGGCAGCCAGGTTGGCCATACCCAGGCCAGTGGTGCGGAATTGGTAGGTTCGGCGGGCGATTTCCTTGGTGGGGAATTGCCCCCACATGATAGAGGCTTCCAGGAAGAGCTGGCAGAGGCTGATGATATGCAGGTAGCCTTCCACGTCAAAGTGGCTAGTTTCAGGATCGTAGAACTTCAGTACGTTGATGGAGGCCAGGTTGCAGGAGGTGTCGTCCAAGAAGGCATATTCGCCGCAAGGGTTGGTGGCGTTGATGCGGTTTCTGGGATCGGTAATTTCTCCGTTTTCGCCCGCGGGGCAGGTATGCCAGGCATTAAAGGTATCGTCAAACTGGGGGGCGGGGTCCGCGCACCGCCAGGCGGATTCGTTAAATAAGCGCCAGAGCTTGGCTACCTCTACCCGGCGGTTGACGGAGGAGTCCACCCGGCCCTTGAGCTCAATAGTGGCATGGGGATCTGCGTCCAGGTTTACCACCTTCTGCATGAACTGGTCAGACATGCGGACGGAGTTGTTGGAGTTCTGGCCGGACACGGTGTTGTAGGCTTCGCCGTCGATATCGGCGTCGTAGCCCATTTTAGCCAGGGCCATAACCTTGTCTTCTTCCTTGGCCTTCCAGGTGATGAAGTCCTCAATTTCCGGGTGGTCAATGTTCAGCATGACCATTTTGGCCGCCCTGCGGGTGGTACCGCCGGATTTAATGGCTCCGGCATTGCGGTCCAGGCCCTTAAGGAAGGACATGAGGCCGGAAGATTGGCCGCCGCCTGACAGGCCTTCGCCTTCCGCCCGGATGGGGGAAAAGTTGGTGCCGGTGCCCGAGCCGCCCTTGAAGAGCCGGGTCTCTGTAACATAGTGGTCAGAGATTGAGCCCTCACCTAAAAGGGAGTCTTTAATTGAAAGGATAAAGCAGGCAGAAGCCTGGGTCCGGGCATAGGTGTCGGGGCTTTCTACCGCCTCGCCTTTTTCGGGGTCCCAGTAATAGAGTTCATTTTGCCCGCCCTCGATGCCGTAAGACCGCTTGAGGCCCGTGTTAAACCATTGAGGGGAGTTGGGGGCGTAGATTTGGGCTAAGAGCCCGTAAACCAGCTCGTCATAGAGGATTTGGCTTTCTTCGCCTTCCTCAATCAAGCCTTCTTCTACCAGGGCCGCGACCCAAAAGTCCACCATGCGGTGGGCTACTTGGCGCATAGAGGTCTCGTGGCCCTCCGGGGTATTGACCCCAGCCTTGCGGAAGTATTTGGACGCGATAATATCGGCGGCCTGCTGGGAATAGCCCTCCGGAAACTCCAGATTTTTCATATCGCAGAGGACACGGCCCGTCTTGTAGTCTGTGAGCAGGACATCCCGGGTGGTCCAGTTAAATAGATCGTAGACAGTTTTGTCCGAATCTTCTAATTCTTTGGTGTAATATCGGCGGATTATACTAGAAATCTTCTCCATCTTGGCCTCTTCTCCTATTATTTTCACTAAGCCTAAGGCAAGAATACTCTACCGCATGAGGTAGACGCTTGTTAAGCTTACCACTATATCTAGTAGTCTATATTAAAAAATATTTCAGGTCTTGGCAAGGCTTAAGTCAGGTAGACAGCACGTCCTTCCCTGATCAGCCAAATAATTTTGGCCTGGACCTGCCGGCCCCGCAGCTGGGAAATGGCCCGGGCATAGTAGTCCAGCTGGACCTGGTAGCGCCTGCGCAGCTCTTGGTCACGCTCGGCCTCACTGCCCTGCAAGCGGTCAGACTTATAGTCTACCACGATCACCTCTGCCCCCTCGTCAAAGAACAAGTCGATCATGCCTTGGACCAAGCTGAGGGCTACAGGCTCTAGGGTAAGGTCCCTATAACCGGCCTGGGCGGCGATTTCCCTCGCAGGTACCGCCAGGGTAAAGGGGAGCTCACGGGCCACAAAGCTGCCAGAGGCTTCCGCTCTGGCTAAACGGCGGCCCAGGTCGGATGTTAGGAAGTCGCGGACAAAGGGCCAGGCCTCTAAGATGAGGGCACGGCTTTCGGGGGCCAGGCTCTGGGCCTGGATTTCGGCCTCCATGGCCTGGACATAGACCTGGTCAGCCGCAGTTTTGAGCATGCCATCTTCCTGTAAATAGTCCTGGGGCCGGAGGCGCTGGAAAATTTGGTGGAGGAGGCTGCCGTATTGGCTGGGGCTGAGGGGGCTGGCTGCGGGCTCGGGCCCTGGCTTTGCCCCTGCCTCTAAAACAAGTTGGTCTGCCGGAGAGGGCGTCAGCTGGTCTGGCTCTGGTAGGGAGGGCAATTCCGGCCGGCGGAGGTCAAGGGCCATTTCACGGAGTCCGGGGGCCAACTGGGCCTGTCGGCCCTCAGCTGCCGCCAGTTCCGCGCCCACTTGGTCCTTGAGCTCCGAGACGGTGAGTTTGGCGGGGATATGGCTGAGGTCGGGGCCCAGGTTGTCCCCCCGCAAGAGGGCCGCGACCTGGTCCTGGTCTTGGGGAGTTTCTGGGAAGAGGGGGAAGTCCGCGGCCTTAGTCAAGGCCTTCTGGACAGCTCTGTCCGCCAGCCGGCCGGTCTCGACCAGGCTGGGCTGTGGCACAGCTACCAGGTCGTCGCCCAACTGGTCTGCCAGATAAAAGGACAGCTGGGCATCCTCCCGTTTTAGGTCTAAAGTCCCCTGCAGGGCGGGAGTCTCCAGGCTGGTCACCATGTCTGGCGAGTTTAAACTCAGGCTGGCAAGCAGGAGGGCAAGGTCGGATTTGGCCTGGGCCACCAGCTGAGTGGAGAGACCCTGGGCACTGCCTTGGTCTCGGGCCTCCCTGAGGTAAGCTGCTAATTGACTAAGCTCTTTCTCCGTGCCCGAGCCTGTAAAGTAGAGGGCTTCTTCGGCCCGGGTCATGACGACATAGAGCAGGCGGTAGTCTTCTGCCCGTCGACGGAAATCCAGCAATTGCTTGAAGTACAGCCGGCGGGGTGAGATCAACTCACGGCAGTCATCCCAGGGGTAATTGGCGGCCAGGCCCTGGTCGGGCAGGAAGACTAGGGAATTGCTAGCCTCCTTGTTCTGGCCTACATGAGTGGACTCAAAATAAATGACCGCGGGAAATTCCAGGCCCTTGGACGCGTGGAGGGTGAGAATCTGTATGAGCTCATCCGAGGAGGGACCCACCTCTGCATCTTCCAGGTCTATTTTTTGGTCTGCCAGACTCTCCAAATAGTGGGCAAATTTGCTGAGGGAGTGGCCTTGCCTGTGGCCAAAGCTTGCCGCCTGGCTTAAAAAGTCTTCCCAATCCTGCAGGCGGTCGGCCGCAAAGGGCTGGCTGGCCAGCCGGTCCAGCCAGTTGGAGCTCTCCACAATCCGGCGCAGGAGGTCAGACAGGGACAAGTAGGCTGCCTGGTCCCGCCAAGTCTGATAGAGGTCAAGGAAGGCCTGACAGCGGGCCCGAAGGTCGGGGTCTGCCCCCTCTGCCGCATAGGCCAGGAACCGGTCCGCGAAGCTGGGACGGCCGGGGTTAAGGTCAGATTTTGACTTCCAGCCCAAGATCTTCTGCCGGCTGATTTTATATAAATCATCCTCCCGCAGGGTGTAGGGATGGAGGTCCGACCGCAAAATCGCAACTAGGGGGATGTCCTGGTCAAAATTTGCTAAGACCTGTACGAGGCAGGTCAAGATCCGCTGGACATCTGACTGCAGGAAGACCTGCTGCTCCTTAAGCCGGCTGTCAATTTGCCAGTAGGCCAAAGCTTCTTGGGCCTTTTTACAGAGGTCATGGGTCCGGGCCAAAATGGCAATTTCGCCCGGCTTAAAGCCTCGGGCATCTAGCTCTAACACGGCCTGATACAGGGCCAGCTGGCTGGCGTCCGGCTGGGTGGACCCAGAGCTGGCAGACTTATTTTCTCCCTGCACGTAGATCAGGTTAAAGGGCCGGCCAGTACCCTGCCGGGAGGGGAAAGAGTCCGGGTCCCGGCCAGGAACCAGACTTTGGCTGGCGTCGTAGTTAATTTCCCCCGTCTCCAGCCGCATAAAAGAGGCAAAAAAGTTGTTAATGAACTCCAGCAGGGCAGGCTGGGACCGGAAGTTGCGCTTGAGCAGGAGGAGTCGGCCCGGAGGTGTGCTGGGTACCAGGCTTTGCTCTTCCTCTGGATCCTCCTGGGTTTTTGCGTCCATGAAGTCCTGTAGATCTACTTGCAAAATGTCCTTCTGCGCTTCTACGGCCGCAGAGTCTTGTGGATCTCCTTGCGCAGGGGACACCAGGGTAAAATTCTCCAGCTTATGGCGGAAAATGTCCGGATTGGCATGGCGGAAGCGATAGATAGACTGCTTGATATCACCCAGCATGGTCAGGCTGCCGGACTCTTTACCTGCGGGGCTGCCGCTTTGGATGGTCGTCAGGAGGCTCTGGAGCAGGGCCTCCTGCAGGGGGCTGGTGTCCTGGTATTCGTCGATGAGGATGGCACGGTATTTTAGGGCCAGGCTGTCCCTAACCTCCTCTTTCTGGAGGAGCTGGTAGGCCAGGTGCTCATAGTCGGAAAAGTCAATCTGCTGGCGCGAAATTTTAAGAGCCTGATAGGCCTGGTCCAGGGCAAAGATCGTGGCCAGATAGGCATCTAAGACCGGCAGCATGCGGTCTGCGCCTTGCTGAATCTGGTCTCGGCTGAGGGTAAAGGGGCAAACAGGCAGGGCAAAGCCAAACTCTTTAGCAGCGGCTCTGGGTTTTCCCTGCGTATCTGAAAACAATTCTGCTAAGTAGTGGAGGAGGGGGCCAAAGTTAGAAAAAAAGACCTCACGGAAGTCTTGCACCTCCTCCTTCTTGCTTGTGTTCAGGTGCGGCCAGTCCTTGAGTTTTTGCCCAGTTTCCTGGGCCAGGTCCCAGAGGGCAGCCCTTGCTTTCCGCCCCAGGCTGCTGGGCTTCTGGTCTGGAGGGACCAGCTGGCGGTAGGCCTGGATAAAGTCACAAACTAGAGGGTACTTGTCCTGGAAGGCCAAGACCTGCTTGCCCTTAGCCTTGGGGTCCATGACCTCGGCAAAGTAGGGCTGGGCCTCCAGGTCCAGACGTGCCTGGTCGGCCTGATCTACCAGGCCTGGCAGCTGGTCCAAGAAATAGGCACAGGCCTGGCTGGAGGCAAAGTCTTTTTCTTCCTGGATCAAGTCTTGATAGGCCCTTCGACACCAGGTCCGGTAGTCTGGCAGGGACCGCAAGAATTTGTAGTCCGCGATTAAGGTATTTCGGAAGTTTTGGTCATCCGCCTGCTGGTTTGAGATGTTCTGAGACCGCAAGAAGGCCTGGTACCAGTCCTGGCCCGTGAGGAAGGGCTCTGTCTCCGCCTGCGGGGAGAGATCTGACTCGCCCTTGGCGTCCTCTGTTTTTGCTGCTAAACGGGGCCGCCAGGCTTGCAGGCTGAGGAAGAAAGCTTCCGCCTCCGGGTCCGGCAAACGGGCCGCCTGCCGATAGAGTTCGGTCAATACCTGGTCCAGGGCTTCTTCCAGGGCCAAGTCGGCCTCCCCGGCATCCAGGGTTCGCAGCTGGCTGGGATAAAGTAGCTGACCCTGGTCATCTAAGAGGAAGTCCTGTTGACCTTGGAGCAGGCGAAGGCAGAAGGCATGGATGGTGGAAATGTCCGCCAGGGGTACCTGGTTTAAGATTTCCTGGACTTGGGCTTCCTGGTTCGAACCTTGTTGGTGGAGGTCCTCCCGTAAGTCCCGCAACTTCTTTAAGAGGCGCTGGCGCATATTGGCAGCTGCCTTGTCGGTAAAGGTTAAAACGACCAGCTCTTCTGGAGAAATCCGATCCCGCAGGCAGGTCTGAATAATACGTTCCGTCAAGACGGCGGTCTTGCCAGACCCGGCCGCCGCCGAAACCAGGAGCTCGCCTGGGCCTTGGTAGTTGATGGCTTGTTGCTGTTCCTCTGTCCACTGCATACTCATTCTCCCTGGTCCTGGTCAGCTTGCTGGGGGGCCAAAAGGCCGGTTTCCTGGAAACCTTCCAGGTATTTAATCAGGCCTTTTTTGGACGTGTTGTTACCCTCGTAGTCGAGCTCTATCCGTCGGACCCTGGCTTCCCTGGTCTGTTCCTCATAGCGGCAAATCGCCCGGTAGGGGCAGTATTTCTGACAGTCCGGCTTGCCCGTGCCTGTCGCCAGGGGCTGGGGCGACACCTGCCCGGTGCTCATCTCATCAACCAGGGCCTGGCTGTAGGCCAGGGCATAGTCTGAGAGCAGGGCTAGGGAGAGGCCCTTAGGCTTCTCACTATTCAGGAGAGAGCGCCGATTTGTAGGCTTAGCGGGCTCGGCTGGCTCACTGGGCAAGATTTCCCGCTTTTCCATGATGAGGGTTTCCAAGGCCAACTCGGTCACCTGGCCTCGGCCCTGGCTGGTCTCCCACGCCCGCGCGTAAAGGGGCAGCTGGAGTTGCTGGCCACAGAGCAGAGCATCTTGGTCAAGTATGTCCTGGCCGGACTTGTAGTCGATCAGCCGGGCTCCCCCAGCGGGATCCAGGTCTACTCGGTCAATTTTCCCCTGCAAAAGGATAGGCCGGCCGGCCAGCTGCAGAGCCAGGGGTGGGCTGGTCTGGTCCTGGGGGAATTGCCACTCCAGGTTCTGGGGCAGGTAGGAGGTCTGTTGGAGGTCCTTGGCTTCATACTCTAGGACGGCCAGGGCTTTGCGGCGGAGGCGGAGGCCCTGGACTTCGCGGATCACGGGATCTTGATAGGTCTTAAAGTCTGCAATCTCGCTGATTGCTTGGTAAAAATTCTCAATATAGCGGGGGCTGAGATCAGCCTGCCAGGCAGCCAGGACTTGCTTCACCCTTGCCGGGTCCTCGCGGTGGGGTCTCAGGCGGTCAATTAAGTCTGACAGGGATTGCTCCATGAGGGCGTGGAGGAAGCTGCCTCGGTTATGAGGCTGGGGCTGGTAGAGTTCACGTTCCTGGAGGCCCAGGGTGTATTGGGCAAAGTATTTGTAAGGACAGTCGTTGAAGGTCTCTAAGCGGGACACCGACAGGGTCTGGACCTGGGCCATAAGGTCTGCAGTCAGGTCAGGCACCAGGTAGATGGAAGGCCTGAGCTCATTCAGGGGATCAGGTACCAGATCTGCTTGATAAGGGGCTAACAGTTTCCGCCAGGCGGCCTGCCAGGCAGCAGGAGTTTCCTGGCTGCCTGCCAGATAACGCTGGGCCCGGGAGGGCGACAGCCAGCGCTGGTCAGGGTAGCTGGTTTCACCAAATTCCCGTTTGGCCAGGTCGAGGTCAGTCCGGGCGGCCAACTCGATTTGCGGGTCAGACAGGTCTTCCTGGTCTAGGGAGGGACAGGAGAGGTAAAGGGCGTCTCTCCCCCTCAGGGTCAAGTAGTGGGTCAGGGCGCGGCCGGCCCGGGCGGCATCCCGCCGGTAGTTGGGCAGGACTCTGCTACTCGCGGCTTCAATCTCCTCTCGCTCCGCGTTGTGGAGCAGGCCTTCCGCGGGGGCAGGGCCAGGGAAAGTACTGGCGGTGGCTCCCAAGATGAACAGAACCTTGGCCGGGTAGAGCAGGACCTGCTGGGGGCTGCCCAGGCGGATGCGGTCCAGGCCCAGGGGGATACCCTGGGGCTTTTTGCCCCGGAGGGCTGAGAGCAGGAGGTCAGCAAAGTCTGCCTGGCTGAGTCCTTCCCCGCCCAGGAGTTCAGCTAGCTCTTCCAGGCTGGAAATCACAGCCTCCCAGGAATTGGCCAGGACCAGAGCCCGTTCGCTCTCTCCTGCCAGGTGGAGGTCTTGGATCCAGGTCTGGAGCCGGTCACCGATGCCGGAAGCTTGGTCCAGCCAGCGGAGCAAGTAAGCGGCCTTGTCTCGGCCACAAGAGGCCTGGCGCAGGCTGGCCGCGGCCTGGACCTGAGGGGCCAGGTAGGTCTGGTAGAAGCTTTTGGCCTCCGCCCCACCCTCTCGTCTGCTGTAGAGCCAGTCTCGGCTGAGGTCATGGAGAAAACGTGCCGGGCTGGCCAAGAGGAAATTTTCATAGTGGTCCAGGTCTAGCCGGAAACGGGCAGGATCCTGCTTAAGACCAACCAAGCCGGTCTGGGCTAGGGCAATCAAGTCCAGGGGCTTAGCCTGGCCACCGGCCAGCTGGCAAAAGAGGTCCAGATAGCGGTAAAGCGGGCTCTCCTCCAGGGGCCGGGCCTCAGCGATGAAGGGGTCCAGGCCAAAGTCCGCAAAAATAGCGGAGGCCCGGTCCAGGTCCTCGCTACGGCAAAGGGCAACCGCGATATCCCGCCGCTGGTAGTTTTTTTGGCTGAGCAGGAGCTTGATTTCTCCCGCGGCCGCGGCCAGTTCTTCCCGGACATTGGCCGACTGCCAGAGCTGTATCTTACGCGTAGGGGCCTGGTCTTCGGCTAAGCCTGTATCTGACCGGGAGGGTTTTGGCGCATTTGCCAGCTGGATAATTTCCGCGCCCGGCAGGCTAGCCTTAAGTGATTTTAAGGACTGGTGGGCAAAGCTGGTCTCCGCCACCTGGTCGGGCTGTAAAACTTGGCCCTGCGGGCCCAGGCCGGCAGGGCTGAGGGCCAGGGTCAGGTCCGCCACCTGATCGCGGAGGGCGGCCAGAACTGCCAATTCCTGGGGGGTAAAGGCACGGACTAGGCCAAAACCGGCCAGCCAGACCTTGGCCTCACCCAAGAAGGCCAGGCGGGGATTGTCCTTTTGTCGGAGGAGCTGGCAGAGCCGCGTGAGGTCTTGGTCCCCGTCTGTGAGGCCCAGCTGGGCTTTTAGGTTTAAAAAGTCTCTTTGCAGTCTGGCTAAGTCTTGCAGCTTGTCCCGGCTGGTCTTGGTCAGACTCCCCTTTGCCAGTACCAGGTCCAGGTCTTGGGGCTCCAGGCCATAGCGGGAAAAGTCCCCCATGATCTGGGAGAGTTCTGCCGCGTAACTAGCCTTGCCGGCCAATTTACCCAGATAGGGATAGTCCTCAGACTTGGCCTGCAGGATCCGGGTGAGGAGGAGGGCCTTGCCGTTTTCGCCAATCCGCTTGTGAGTCAGACCGCCGGCCTCAGAAAAGAGCCGATAGGCCAGGCGGCGGAAGGAAACTACTTCGGCCAGCATGAGGCCCCGCCGGTCAAACTTCTCCATATAGCGGCGCTCCGTGTCGGCCTTGGCCTCCTCCGGCACGAGGAGGAAGGCCCGGCGCACCGCCTGGTTTTGGCTAAAGTCCGCTAGTTCAGCCAGACAGTAATCCAGAGCCTGGACAGGGTCGGGGTGCAAAATAATGCGGGTCGTGGCAGCCATGCTTTCCTACCCTGAAATTTGTATAAGGATGATCGGGGCTTGGGAGGGCTTGAGGCTTAGGGGTTTAGACTCCGGCTGGACCTCCAGCTGGGCCAGACCCAGGCTCGGGAAGTCCAGGGTCTCAGGCTCTCCCCCCTCTTGATAAACGAGCAAGCTTTGGGCCTGGGCAGAAAAGATAAGGTAAAGGGCCGGCTCAGCTATGACCACCGGTTCGCTTGCAGGCTCCAGGGCTGTGGCTTCCACCTGCCAGTCCGGCCGGTAAATCACGTTGAAATCCCGGCCCTGGCCCTGGCTGCTGGTCAGCTCCCCTCCCGTAAAGTGGTGGAGGTCGTAGGGTTGGACCAGGACCTCCTCCGGCCGGTCGGGGTGAAAAATCCGCAGGGGCTCTTGCAGGGGGGTGAGGATCCGCTCAAAGCCCGGCAGGGCGGTGAAATTACTCTCCGGAGTATCCACGGTCGCCGAGCTCACCCGCAGGTTAAATTGACGGCTAGCATAGTCCGCCCCCTCCGGGAGTATGTAAAGTTCCGTAGTCGTGCCCCCCGACCACGTGGTGGTTTTATAGCTGGCAGGATTAATTAACTTGATCTGCACAGGCCAAGACCCCTCTCTATTTATCAAGGACTTCTACTTGGATATCCTTGATCGTGTCTTCCATAAACTGACGGTCAGCCTCAGTCAGGGCCAGGTCCAGACACTTGACATTGTCATAGACATTCTGCGGCCTTCTCATACCCACGAGGAGGCTCATTTGGTCAAACTGGTCCAGGGCCCAGGCTTCCACCAGGTTAGCGAAGGAACATTGATAGCGGTCACAGAGGGGCTCCCAGGCCTTAAAAGCCTGGCGGAGGCCGGCCTGGTACTCAGCTCCCGTCCAAGGGATGCGGGCCCGAATATCTGTGGCCTCAAAGTGCCGGTCCAAGAATGCAGGTCCTGTTAGGAAGCCCTCCTCCAGGACTCCGTAGGTCTGGAAGCTGGCCTGGTGCTTGGCGCAAACCGGGAAGTAGGACCGGCCGTGGAAAGGCGAGAGGAGGCTGAAGAATTCCTGAACCAGGCTGGGACCCTGGGCCTCCGGAATCTGGGCCGCGGCGGCCGCATATTCCGTCAAATCTGCCGGCTGGCTGTTGGACAGGCCATAAGCCCGGATTTTGCCCTCTTTAATCAAGGCTTCCAGGCCTTCAACCGTCTCAGCCACCGGGCAGCAGTCCGCGTTTACATAGTGGACAATTAAGACGTCCAGGTAGTCGGTCTGCAGGCGACGGAGAGAGTCCTCCACATCCCGACGGATAGCGGAGGCGCTGGTATCGTTGTTAACCGTATAGCCATCCCGGGCATACTTAAAGCTGCCCCCTTCCTGCCGCCAGTTGAGCGAGCATTTAGTTTGCAGGATAAAGTCCTGCCTTCTGCCCTTCAGAGCCTGGCCTAAGAGTTCTTCTGACAGCCCTGTGCCATAAACCGGGGCCGTGTCCACATAATTGATGCCCACTTCCGCGCAAGTATCTAAAAGCAGGGCCGCTTCTTTGGCGGTGCTGTCCTTGTCCGACCACACACTGCCGCCGCCCAGACCCCAGGTACCCAGGGCCAGCCGGGAGACTTGCAGATCAGATTTACCTAATTCAGCGTATTGCATAACTGCACCTCGTAATTTTTTAATACTCATAGTATAGCTTGCAGGGGGCTGCTCGTGGCAAGCGTTTAGAGCAGCTCTAAGCAGCCCTAAGTAGCCACACGCAGCTATAAGCAGCCGATAGAGAAAGGGCTTCAAGTTGGCCACGGCCACGGCCAGGTCTCGATTTC
>CAYNNG010000030.1:11427-18127 GCA_964398655.1 uncultured Oscillospiraceae bacterium | reverse complement strand
GTAATTAATGGCCAGGTCTTTTACGACCGGCGTTTTCAAGCCTTAGATTTACGGATTGAGGGAGGCAAGATTGCTGAAGTCCGGCCTCGAGGAGCTTTTGGCCCAGCGGGAGCCGACCAAGGATCTGGCACTTCCGCAGCCGGGGCCCTGGCAGGCTCGCGGCCTCAAGCGGGCGATCCGGCTGCCCTGGCCGAGGAAGAAGTTCTTGACGCTCGGGGTCTCTTGGTTATCCCCGGTCTCACCGATATCCACACCCACGGAGCGGTGAAAGCAGACTTTTCTGACGGAGACCTAGAGGGCATGCGCCGCGTCCAGACCTACGAGGCCTCGGTCGGAGTTACCCAATTTTGCCCCACCTCTATGACCCTGGGCTTGGACCACCTGGCTCAAGTATTTACAGGCGTTAAGGACCTGCAAAAGGGCGAGCCCCAGGGCGCGGAGGTCCTCGGTATCCACATGGAAGGCCCCTACATCAACGCGGAAAAACTGGGCGCCCAGAACCCTGCCTATGTGATCTCAGGTAAATATGCAGATTTTGAAAAACTGCGTGAGCTTTCAGGTGACAATATCCGGGTGATCTCTCTGGCGCCGGAAAATCCTGGAAGCTTGGACTTCATTCAGCAAATTGCCGGAGAGACCCTGGTTTCCGTGGCCCATACTAAGGCTACTTATGAGGAGACGGTAGCGGCCTTTGCCGCAGGTGCCAGACACCTCACCCATATGTTCAATGCCATGCCCGGCCTCCATCACCGGGAGCCCGGCCCCATCGCGGCGGCCCACGACTGGCCGGAGGTCACGGTAGAGCTGATAGGAGACGGGGTGCACATCCACCCCGCCATGGTGCGCCTGGCCTTTGACCTCTTCCCCGGCCGGATCTGCCTGGTTTCAGACAGCATGCGGGCCACGGGTCTGGAGGACGGGGAGTACGACCTGGGCGGACAGAATGTGCTGGTCCGCGGCCGGGAAGCCCGCCTGGCTAACGGGTCTTTGGCCGGGTCCGTAACCAATCTGGCGGACTGCCTGCGTGCGGTTTACCGCATGGGCGTGCCCCTGGAAGAGGCCATCTACGCGGCGACCGCCTGCCCTGCCCAAGCCCTGGGCTTGGACGAACTTTATGGGAGCCTGAAGCCTGGCACCTACGCCAACTTCATCCTCTCAGACGCGGGTTTGAACTTCCAAGCCGTCTACCTGAGAGGGCGGAAGTTCCGGCCCTAGCTCCAGGCCTAATCCCGGCCTTAACCCTCGCCCGGTTGGACTGACAAGGGTGATAGGGCTATAATTATCTCTGATTAATTTAGAGGACCCTTGTGGAGGTAAATAATGCCATCTAAACACAATAGCTGCCGCCGGTTTGCTTACCTGATCTTGACTTTGAGCCTGGTGGTTCAGCTCGTGGCTAATCTTATTCCTGCCCCCCAGGTTGAAGCGCAGCCCAAACTGCCGGCCGCGGCAGAGGTGATTGCGGTAAATATTGAAGCCAGATGGGAGGGGGTGCCTGAAGAGAGCATTCCCGACATGCTGACTTTTACAGTGGTACCTGACGGCATAGCCTTCATGGCTTCTAGCATGATCCTGACCCCGGAAACGGACTGGCAGGGCAGCATTGATGTGCACTCAGGCACTCGGGCTTTGCAATTCAAACAAACGGAAGTGGAAGGCCTGGACAATCGGATCTTGGGCAGCATGGAAGAAGGCTTCGTCCTGGAATATTACCCCCTTGGCAATATCCCTGATGATGGCGCCCAAGAAGCCAACCAAGATATCCCCGTCGGTTCCATTGAACTTGCGGAGGTGCCAACCCAAACCGTCAAGCTGCGTCAACAACCTGGCCCCATTGTGGAAACCAAGGAGGGCGAATCGCTTTCCGAAGAAGAGTACAAAGAGCGCCTGATCCAGGCCCACCTGCAAGAACAGGGCTACATTGTGGACAAAACCCCCTATTACATTGGGATTGGCATTTGTGTCTCCCTGATTGTCGTAGTTATTGTCCTGAGGATTTTACTGGGCCGGAATTAGTCGAAGACGAAGACTGTTTTTTTGAAGACTGCTTTTTGAGGCGATTAAGGCCTAATTGCGGGCAATCCAAGTAATCGACAGTTAACAGCAATAAAGATAATTTAAGCAAAATAAAAGCTCGGCTGGCCAGCCGAGCTTTTTTTTGGCGCCCCAGGCAGGAATCGAACCCGCATCAGCAGCTCCGGAAACTGCTGCCTTATCCATTAGGCCACTGGAGCAAGTGGTTTGAAACCTGGCATATTATAGCAGGTCTTCGCGGGCATTTCATGCCCCCACTAAGACAATTATGTTAAACTATAGCATATCAAAAGCATATCAAATGCCTTGCAGATAAATTAAACTTTGATGACAGCTCCGTTCAAGAGCGTATTTTACTTGGCTGATCAGCCGGGTTTCGGCTCTGCGGCGGTGTTTAGGTAAATTAAATTGAGGAAGGGCGAATGGCTGCTAAAATTCTGATTGTCGATGATGAGAGCAATATTGTAGAAATTCTCAAAGCTAACCTGGAACGGGAAGGCTACGAAACCCTTGAGGCCTACGACGGTGAGGCTGCTCTCCGTATGGGCTTGGAAGAAAAGCCCGATCTTATCCTCTTGGACTGCATGCTCCCCCTCATGGACGGATTTGAGGTTTGTCGAAAATTGCGGCATAAAACCTCAGTCCCGATCATCATGCTGACCGCCAAGTCGGAAGAGGTCGACAAGATTGTCGGTCTGGAGTTAGGTGCCGACGACTACGTCACCAAGCCCTTCAGCGTGCGGGAGGTTATTGCCCGGGTCAAAGCCCAGCTCCGCCGGATTAACTACAGCGAAAATGACCAGGTGAAAACCGAAGACAAGCTGGTTTTTGGCGACCTGGTGATTGACCAGGTGGCTTACGAAGTAACCCTGGCAGGCGAAACTATCGGCCTGACTTTGCGCGAATATGAGCTCCTGCGCTTTTTGGCCCAATATCCTGGCCAAGTCTTTTCCCGCGAGACCCTGCTGGAAAAAGTTTGGGGCTATGAATACTTTGGCGATGTGCGCACGGTGGACGTTACAGTCCGGCGTACGCGGGAAAAACTGGAGCCCGACCAGGACAATTACCGCTATATTTTGACCAAGCGAGGTGTGGGTTACTATTTTAATAAAGACTGCCTCGAGGCCTAAGACGCATGGAAATTTTCCTTGCGGTAGCTGTCACCTTCTTGGTGGCATTTCTCCTGGCCTACCTGATTTTTCGCCATGAGAAGAAGACCTTGCGCCAAAATTTCGAGCGCGAGGCCAAGGCTTACTTTGCCCAGGCCCGGCAAGAGCAGTCGGAGTCGGACCGGATCCTGTCGGCGATTGATTTAGGGATTATCTACTATGATCCCCAGGGTGCCATTTCCATCAACAACCAGGCGGCGCATGACCTCTTGGACCAAGTTCCCGACAATTTTCACAGCTTTCTCGACACTTACGGTCAATCCAACGGTATGGCAGCGCAAATTGCCTTAGGCAAGGCCTATGCCTCGGCTCTGCTGCCCATCCGGGACCGCATGATCTATATCACAGTCCAGGTGGTGGGCCAGTCCCCCTCTTTGGCCCATGTCGTTTTAGTCCGCGATGCCACGCGGCAATACCGCGAGGAACAGCAGCGCAAGGAATATGTGTCCAACGTCTCGCACGAGCTGCGCACCCCCCTGACCACGATCAAGTCCTACTCGGAATCTTTGATTGACTGGGGGATTGAGGAAAAGCAGCGGCCCCAGATTCTCAAGGATGTGACAAAGATTTACGACGAATCCACCCGCATGGAGCAGCTGATTGAGGACTTGAACCTGCTCTCCTCCCTGGACGAAGCCTCCATCCACCGCTATATGCATATTGAGCTGATTGACCTGGCTACCCTGGTGAAAAACCTGGTCGAGCGCATGCAGGGCCAGGCCCAGGAGCGCAAGCTGGAGATGCAGGCCTATGTGGTCAACCAGGTTCCGCATATTTACGGCGACCGCAACCAGATGGAGCGGATTGTCGCCAACCTCATTACCAACGCGATCAAGTATTCGCGGGAATCCGGCCACGTCGATGTCTATATTGGTTCCGTGCGCGACGAGGTCTACGTAAAAGTTAAAGACGACGGCATCGGCATCGATAAAGACCAGAAAGCGAAAATCTTTGAGCGCTTCTACCGGGTCGATGACTCCCGCGCCCGCCAGTCCGGCGGCCGCGGCCTGGGCCTGGCCATCGTCAAGGAATTGGTAGACCTGCAGCAGGGTGCCATTTCCCTGGAATCCACCCTGGCCGTGGGCTCAGAATTTACCATCATGTTCCCCTCGGAAAAGAAGATCCTCCGCCAGGCCTTATATGAGCTGTCAACCGACGGCCGGACTTCCAACGCCTTGACGGAGGCGGCCGAGGAGGACTTGACCGAACTTGCCGGCCGCTGCGGCATTATGGCAAAATGGAAAGGTTTACAAACACCTGAGTATCAAACCCTGCTCCGCGCCATCCAAGATGTGCGCTAGTTGCCCGCCAAGGGGCCGCAGGTTAGTTAAGACCCGCAGGGTAGTTAAGAAAGGTAGAACATGAGTTCTTATATTATAAAGGGTGGACAACGCCTGGAAGGCCGCGTCAAAATCTCCGGCTCTAAAAATGCCGCCCTCGGCGTGATCGCGGCTGCGATGGCCGTGGACGGACCTAGCATAATTGAAAATTTGCCGGAAGTTATTGACATCCACCTGCTCCTCGACATCTGTCAGCAATTAGGTGCCAAAGTTGAATACCTCGACAACGGGACCGTCAGGATTGACCCCCGTACTGTCAACACCTCAACCGCCCTCTTAGAAACCATCAAAAAACTGCGCGGTTCCTATTATCTCATGGGCGCCTTTTTAGGCCGCTTTGGCGAAATCTGCATGTTCCTGCCCGGCGGCTGCAACCTGGGCAAACGCCCCATCGACCTGCACATTAAGGGCTTCGAAAGCTTGGGCGCGGAATTCCACATGACGGAAGACGAGATTGTGTCCCTCAAGGCGCCCAAGCTGCAGGGGGCTTCAATCTTCCTGGACCAAGTGTCGGTGGGCGCCACCATCAATATCATGCTGGCCGCTGTGCATGCGGAAGGCACGACCGTAATCGACAACGCAGCCCGGGAGCCGCATATTGTCGACGTAGCCAACTTCTTGAACACCATGGGGGCCGACATTAGAGGGGCCGGCACCGATGTAATCCGCATTAAAGGCAAGCCCGTCCTGCCTGCCGGACGCACCTATGCGATTATCCCCGACCAAATTGAGGCTGGGACCTATATGATGATGGCCCCCCTTACCGGCGGCGATATTTTGGTGGAAAATATTATTCCTACCCATATGGCTCCACTGACTGCCAAGCTTTTAGAGATGGGGGCCGAGGTGGAAGAGGGCGGCGACTTCATCCGTACCTATCTGCCCAAGGGCACCACCCTCAAGGCATCTTCCTTTAAAACCATGCCTTATCCGGGTTTCCCCACAGACCTGCAGCCCCAGGCTGTAACCCTCCTCTGTGTAGCTGAGGGCTCAGGCCGGGTAATTGAATCTATCTACGAAAACCGCTTCCAATATATCGACAACCTCCGTCTCATGGGGGCCAATATTATTACCTCAGGTAAATTAGCGGTCATTCAAGGCGGGGCCCCTCTGGTTGGCACTCCCGTCGATGCCCGCGACCTGCGCGCCGGCGCGGCCATGGTGATGGCCGGCCTGGTAGCAGAAGGCGAGACCGAGGTGCTCAATATCTATCCCATTGAGCGGGGCTACGAAAACTTTATCGATAAGCTGCAAGGCATTGGCGCGGATATTCGGGAAGAAGGGCCGGACGCCGTCCGGCCCGCCTGGTAGGCTTCCGTGAATAAAGTAAAAGTCAGAGCCCTCCGATCTGGATCCTCCGGCAATATCTACCTTTTAGAAGCAGGCTCCACCCGGCTTATTTTGGACTGCGGGGTCAACGGCAAACAATTTGCCAGCGCACTCGCGGAAGCTGGCATCTCAGCGGCGGAAATCCCTGGTATGCAAGGTATTCTCATTACCCATGAACACTCCGACCACATCTCGGGTCTAGGGGTAATCTTACGTCGCTACAAACTGCCTGTTTACATGAACCGAGCCACCTATATGGCGGCGGCTCCCCGCCTGGGCCGCTTTGACCAGGAGCTCCTGAACTTTATCGAGCCGGGGGAAAGCCTCCCTATTGGCGACTTCTTAGTGAAAGCCTTCGCTATTTCCCACGATGCGGCAGATCCCCAAGCCTACAGCTTTGACACCGAAGCAGGCAAGATTGCCTTCTGCACAGATACTGGCCTGGTCGACGACCCCATCTACGCAGAGCTGCAGGGCTCCAAGTTGGTTTTTTTGGAGTCCAACTATGAACCCCAACTCCTAGAAGCTGGGCCCTATCCCTGGCCTCTTAAGCAGCGCATTCGCGGCGAACACGGCCACCTCTCCAACCAAAGAGCCGCCGAACTCTGCAGCCAGCTGCTGGAAACCGGCACCGACCGCTTTGTACTCTCCCACCTCAGCCAAGAAAATAACTTCCCCCTCCTCGCCCGCCAAGCCACCGAAGCCCAGCTCAGCGCGGCCGGTGCCCAAGAAAACCTCGACTACCAGCTCTACGTCGCCAACCGCTACCAAGTCTCCGAAGAGCTGGTGCTGTAGGCGGGGCTCCAACCTATTTTTTACTCAATGGGT
>CAYNNG010000030.1:8882-11327 GCA_964398655.1 uncultured Oscillospiraceae bacterium | reverse complement strand
ATGTCATGTGCAAATCTTCTTTTTCCAGAAGTCACATGACAGCACTAACTTGAGCTAGCTGGATATGTAATGTGAAATGCATGATTTAGCTGAAGTCACATGACGTCGATTACAGATGGTCCGAAAATTTGTAATGTGAGGTTTGAGATTCCAAGAAGTCACACTACTTTGCTACCGCAATGGACTAAGATAAATATAATCATTTATACTGGCCTCTGGTTCTTACGTAGATATGGACATGAATCTGATTATCGCCAACAATATTTTTTCATGGTAAACTCAAAATAATCAGCAGCTATGGCGCTGATATGAAAACTCAAAACAGCACTAAGTGTAAGCAGTGCGAACTAGAAAGTAAAGAGCAGCCATTAGGCAAAGAGTTGTCTGTAATGAGTGCGCCCCCACGCCATGGGCAAGGGAATATCAAAGTAATATATTCCTGAGCGAAATATATGCGTGATAATTTTCCATAATTTACCTGTTTGTTTTATTTCATATGTTTAGTTCTTTAGATTGTCATTGCCGCTCTTAGCATTTGGCATTGATGCTCTTTGTTCTGGTTCATGGCTGCCTACAAACAAGGTAATTATGGGAGTAGGTATGGACAGTACAAAAAATATCTTGCAATCTGCGCTCTTGAGATACGAGCTTATCTCAAGCAAAATTCTTCATCCAAAAAATGAAAAGACTGTTGGACGTTTAGAGGTAACGCAACAAGAGAAACGTGGCTTTCTCTACTACCACTGTTACCGGGACCCCGCTACAGGCAAGCGTGTGAGAAGCTATATCTCAAAATCAAATCTAGATATGGCGCAAAGATTAGCACAGCAGACGTATGAGCGGCAGGTGGGAAAGCTCGTTGAGAAAAGGATACCTCAGCTACAGGCCCTACTTCGGGATTTTGAGGATGATGAGTTAGAAAAACTTTACACCTCGCTTCATCCGGCGCGGCGAGCTTTGGTGAAACCGGTAGAACCAGTTGCGGAGCCATGGGAAGAGAGGGTGGCGCGGTGGATGGCCCAGCCCTACACAGGTTTGGGCTTTCGTGAAGGTGAGCGCAGTTACTTAACCAATAATGGGGAGAAGGTGCGGTCTAAGAGTGAGAAAATCCTGGCTGATTTGTTTTTGAGCTGGCATATCCCATATAAGTATGAATGCCCGCTTTTCTTGGATGACTATCGTGCTTTTTATCCTGACTTTACCTTCCTGGACCCGGTAACTGGTCAAGAAATCTATTGGGAGCATTTTGGCTTGATGGATGACCCCAGCTATGCGCAGAAATGCTTTCTGAAGATTAATGCCTATGGGCGTCACGATATTATTTTGTATGATCGCTTGCTGGCGAGTTTTGAAACAGCCGATTGCTCGCTGGATGACCGGATAATTAATTACTGGATCCAGAAGCGGCTGCTGCCTCCTGACCAGGGTAGATCAGAGTAGCTAGCAGGCAAGATGAGGACAAGCGTGCAAGATAGGGAGAAAGAACAGCAGGAAGGGAGAGGGATTGCAAAGCAAGGCCAAATAAAAAAAGCAAAACACCGCACTAATAGGTGATCACCAGCGCGGTGCTGCGATAGAGTTTAGCTTGCGCCTAGCGGGCCTCGATCAGGAAGGTGTCGAAGACGCGGCCTATTTCGCCTTCGCCGGATTCGGGAATGCTAGCTTGGATGCCTTCGGCTTTCAGGCCTTCGGGGGTGCCGGTGACGTGGAGGAAGGAGCGGAAGTCGTTGAATTCAACCACGGGTTTGATGCCGGTGGGGTGGTAGGGGTCGGGCTGGGGTACGGCGAGGCCGATCTGACCGTCTTCGCCCCGGTTCATCATGTGAAAGTGCATGACTACCCACTTGTAGGGTTTTTCAGATGTGGCGAGGTCTTCCTTCAGCCACTGCATTTGAGGGCTGTCGGCTTCCAGGCTTTCGAACATAGGCCAGCCAGGGGCTTCGTTGGCATCCCAGGCTGCCCAGCGCAGGGCGGCGATAGAAGAGATGTGGAGGTCGCCCCAATCAGCGCTGTACCAGTGCTGTCCGCCATATTCAGCTTTTTGTTCAGGATAGAGGGTGCGGAAGATTTGCTGATAAATCTTGAGGGAGTAATTGTTGAGGTCAGCAGAGATTTCTTTGTCGGAGCCGACACGCTGGTCGTCGATTTCATGGTTGCCGGGGCAGGGGAAGATGGGGGCGTAGGAGAGGAGCTCCGCGCCGTCTTCTTCTTGCTGCATGATTTCAAACCAGGTTTTGCCCGCTTCTTCTTCCTTAATGAAGCAGCCCTCTACAGGGAACCATTCGCCGTCTCTCCAGGGGCAGTTCTGCAGGTCCCCAGGGTAGAGGATGAAGTCGGGGTGAGTTTTACCGGCTTCTTTAACGGTGGCGGGGCTTTCCATCTTGAGCTGGAGGTCAGATAAGAGGATGAAGCTGAAGTCGGTGCCATCTTCGGGGGCGGTGGTGA
>CAYNNG010000030.1:1662-8782 GCA_964398655.1 uncultured Oscillospiraceae bacterium | reverse complement strand
AGGTAGGGGCGGGTAAAGCAGAGTTCCGTGGTGAAACCGTCCTCGGCTAAGGTGAACGCCGCTTCTTCGGCGCCAGCCTCTGGGGCTTCTGGGGTTTCGGCCTGGACGGGCAGGGCGAAGGGGCTGACCAGCAAGAGCGCGGCAAGGATTAGGGTGAGAATTTTCTTCATCTAGAATTACCTCCAATAAATCTCAAAATGTCGTGACGAGATTGTCGTGTGAGACGGGTTCATCTTAACTGGCTGACTTTTTTGACAGATGAGCAGGAGGCAAAATTTGCGTAAGACTCAAGTAAACTGGAAGTTAGCCTCTATAACTCCTAACCAGCCTTTATAGCCAGCCCCTATTAATCCTGGCCAGCCAGCCTTCATAGCCAGCCCTTATAACTCCTGGCCAGATAGTATAGAATTAAAAAGTCTAGGTTAAAGGCTAGACAAAAGAGCTGTGCTAAAAGTTAGACGCAGCTGACAATAGAAAATGGTAGTAAATATGTTAGATGACTTATTTGCGAAAATAAGGGGCGAACAAGCGCCCGCCGGTCCTGCGGGCCCACCGGATTTTTTGATTGTGGGCCTGGGGAATCCCGGAAAAGACTATGCCCAGACTTGGCACAATCTGGGTTTTTTGTGCTTGGAAACTTTGGAAAAGCGCCACGGCTTCCGCTGTGACCGCATTCGCTTTAAGGGCCTAGTGGGTGAAACTCGGCTCTACGGCGGGCGTCAGCTCTGGCTCAAACCCCAAACTTACATGAATAATTCGGGCGAAAGTGTGCGCGAGGCCTTGAACTTCTATAAGCTGCCCCCTGAGCGCTGCCTGATTATTTATGACGATTTTGAACTGCCCCTGGGGACCCTGCGCCTGCGGGAGCATGGCTCGGCCGGCACCCACAACGGCATGAAGTCCGTAATTTACCAGGTCCAGTCGGACCAGATGCCCAGACTGCGCTTGGGTTTTGGGCCTAAACCCAGCCAACTGGACGTCATCAGCTATGTTTTGGCCAAGATTGCCTCCGACCAAGCGCCTACGGTGACTAAAGAACTGGAAAAAGCAGCCGACGCGGTCGAGCTTATTTTGCGGGATGGCATAGAACTAGCCATGTCCACCTGCAATGGATCGGTGCTGTAGGTGTAGGTTAACTGTTATTGGTTAAAAGTGCTTGAGCTTAGAGACTATAGATTAGGTGCTGTAGGTGTTATAGATGAAAAATATTATTGCTCTGTGTGAACCGGAAATTCCTTCCAATACGGGAAATATTGCCCGCACCTGCGTGCTCACGGAGACCAGGCTGGAGCTGATCGGCCCCTTGGGTTTTTCCCTGGAGGATAAGTACCTGAAGCGGGCCGGCCTGGACTACTGGCCGGACTTGGACCTCGCTCTCTGGGATAATTTGGAGGCCTTCAAGCCCTACCTGGAAGCTAAGGCCCAAGAGGGTTACCAGATTATCTACGCGACAACCCATGGTGCTCAGACTACGGGGGATCTTAAGGTGGACGGACCTTGCCTCCTGCTTTTTGGTAAGGAGACGGCTGGCCTGCCCAAGCCCTTTTTGGCTGACCATCCCGAACGTTGCTGGAGAATCCCCATGATCCACCACCATACCCGGTCCCTCAATCTCTCAAATTCTGCGGCGATCCTCATCTATGAGGTACTGCGCCAGCAGGGCTTCCCGGAGCTGTCCTAATGCTAGATCCTCAAATTCAGGACAAGATACTCCAGGCTGCCCGACGGGATGAAAATTTCCAAGACCTGGCCGACCGCTTAGCCCAAGGCACGACGAGCCCTTTCAATGTCTTCGGCTTGGCGGACTTGGCTAAGCCGCTCTTGGCCCTGACCTTGCAGGCCGACCAGGCAGAGCGGGCCAGTAAAAAGCCGCGTCTGGTTGCGAAAAAGTCGGGACAAGAGCCCAAAGCATCAGCTAAACCTGCTGGTCAGCCCTTCCTTTATATTGTGCCCGACGTACTGCGGGCCAGGGCCGTGGCCACGGACCTGGCCGCGCTGCGGGGGAGGGCAACCCCGGTCCTTCACGCCAAGCCCTCGGACTTAGTGGCTTCCGGGTCTAAGTCCCGCAAGGAGGACATTGAACGCCTGAGCGTGCTTTCCGCCTTCCTGCAAGGCCAGGAAGACCTGCTCCTAGTTTCTGCCCCTTTCTTGGCTGACAAACTGCCACCGCTGGCCAGCCTGCAAAAACGGGCCTTGCGCCTGGAGGCGGGCCAAGAATATGACTACGAAGACCTGGCCCAGAGCCTGACTGACCTGGGCTACGTGCGGGCACGGGCGGTGGATTCGCCCGGGCAATTTGCCCTGCGCGGCGAAATTATTGACCTGGGCCTCTACGGCCAGCAAGTCCAAGATGCCCAGCTTCTCACAGGGGATCTGCCCAATGTGGCAGACGGCCTGGGCATTCGACTGAACTTTTTTGACCGAGAACTCGAGGCTATTAAGATCTTCGACTTGGGCGACCAAAGATCCTTAGACAATCTGGACGAGATCAACCTGCCGCCCATGGAAGATTACGGCCTAACCCCGGAGCACCGGGCTCAGCTGGCCCAGGAGATGCGCGACCTGCGTGATGAGGTCCTGAAGGACTTGATCCGCCAGGGGGTGGACCGGGAAGGACAGGAGCGCTTCCGGAAATGGACAGACCAGGACGCGGAGGCCTTAGAAAATGGGCTCAACTTTGCCGGTATGGGGCGGTGGGACTTCCTGCTTAACCCTGAGGCTTCCAGCATTTTGGACTATGCTGCCGCAGTCCAGGCCAGGATCGTCTTAGAAGAACCCAAACTCCTGCGGGCCCGCTTGGACGCCGCGGAGGCGGAGTTCCAGGAAGAGGCCAAGGCCCTGCTCTTAAAGCAAAATATTTTGCCCCAGGTCATAGAAGAACACTGGGGGCCCGCAGACCTCTTCCGCCGCATCGACCATTATCCAGGCCAGAAGTTGGCCTTTTCTGACTTGGCCTCCTCAGGCAATGGCCTGCCCGGAGGCTACAAGATCCAAATGCAGACCCTGGCAGCCGACAACTACCAAGGTCGGATCGACATGCTCCTGCGCGATCTCAAGGACTGGCAGAAGTCGGACCGTGAGGTAATCCTGGCTCTGGGCGGTGAAAGACAGAGGAAACGCCTGCGGGAGATCCTCCTGGACGAGTCCCTGACATTGCCCATTTACCCCCTGGACCTCAGCCAAGGCCTCTTAGTTCCTCAGGCGGACCTGGTCCTCTTGGGGGCGCAGAACCTCCTGGGCCGGAAGAAAAGCGGCAAGAAAAAGACCAAGCGCACGGGCCAGGCCATCGACTTTTTCTCCGATCTCCGCGTGGGCGAATATGTCGTCCATGATGTCCACGGCATTGGCCAGTATTTGGGCCTCAAAACCCTGAACAGTGGGGGATCGGACCGCGACTACCTTTACATTGCCTATGCGGGCGACGACCGCCTGTATGTGCCGGTAGATCAGCTGGAAGAGGTCCAGCGTTATATTGGGTCGGAATCGGCCCCGCCTAAGCTCAGCAAGCTGGGCAGTAAGGAATGGGAAAATAAAAAAGCCCGGGTCAAAGAGTCGGTGCGCAAGCTGGCTATTGACCTGGTCAAGGTGTACCGCGAACGCGAAGCACGCCAGGGCTTTGCCTTCCCACCCGACACTGTGTGGCAGACGGAGTTTGAGGACAATTTCCCCTATGTAGAAACGGAAGACCAATTGACCGCCATGGCGGAAATTAAGGCCGACATGGAGTCGACCAAGATCATGGACCGCCTGCTCTGCGGGGATGTGGGCTTCGGTAAAACAGAACTCGCCTTTAGGGCCATCTTCAAGGCCGTGATGTCGGGTAAGCAAGCGGCCATGATTGTGCCTACCACTGTGTTAGCCCAGCAGCACTACCAGGGCTTTGTCGAACGCATCGGCGATATCCCCATCAAGGTTCGGCCCATGTCGCGTTTTGTGTCGGATGCCGACCGTAAGCAAACCATCAAGGACCTGGCTAACGGCTTGGTAGACGTGGTAATCGGGACCCACGCTGTTCTCAACAAGCACGTGAAATTTGCCAACCTTGGCCTCCTGGTGGTAGACGAGGAGCAGCGTTTTGGCGTGGAACAGAAAGAGACGCTGAAAGACCGCTACCCCGAGGTGGACGTCCTGACCCTATCGGCTACGCCTATCCCTCGTACCCTGCATATGGCAGTGTCTGGTGTGCGCGACATTTCGCTCTTGTCAGAAGGGCCGGAGGACCGCCGGCCCGTTCAGACCTATGTCATGGAATACGACCCGCCGGTGATTGACGATGCCATCCTGCGGGAAATCTCCCGCGGCGGCCAGGTCTTTTATGTGTTAAATAACATTAAAAAGTTGAGCGCCAAACAGTTGGAACTGGAAGAACGCCTGCCCGGGGCCCGCATCCGCAGGGCTCACGGCCGCATGTCAGACCGGCAAATTGAGGATACGATTCAAGACTTCCTCAACAAGGAATTCGACATTTTGCTTTGTACGACCATTATTGAGTCGGGCATCGACATGTCGAACGTCAATACCCTGGTGGTCGAAAGAGCAGAGCGCATGGGGCTTGCTCAGCTCTACCAGCTGAGAGGCCGGGTGGGCCGGTCCGAACGCCAGGCCTATGCCTACATCACCTATCCCCCCGACCAGGTGCTCAAGGAAGACGCCAGCAAGCGTTTGTCGGCCATTCGCGACTTCACCGAGCTGGGATCGGGGCTCAAAATTGCTATGCGGGACCTGGAAGTCCGGGGCGCGGGCAACTTCCTAGGTGGCGAGCAGTCCGGCCATATGGGCAGCGTGGGCTATGACCTCTACTGCCGCATTCTCGACGAAACTATCAAAGAGGTCCAGGGTGAGACTCCTCCCGCGCCTGCGCCCGAGTGCGTAATCAATCTGGACATTGACGCCCACATCCCCGGCTCTTATATTGCCGATGAAGGCCAGCGCATGGATATCTACCGCCGCATCTTGACCATCCACACGGCAGAAGACTGGCACGACGTTATTGACGAAATTATCGACCGCTTTGGCGATCCTCCCCGCCCGGTCGTCAATTTGGTCGACATTTCCTTTGTCCGGGCTCAGGCTGCGGCCATGGGGATCACAGAAATCACCCGCGAAGGCAAGCACCTCATCCTCCGGCTAGCTGAGGACCAAAAAGCTGGCGACCAGCTCTTTACCCTCTTCCAGAAAGATGAATTTGCCGGCCGCCTGCACTTTAATGCCGGCCACCGCGCCTACATTCTCTTGCGGGACGGCGCCCTGAAACCTGACTACATGGCGGAAACCCTAAGAAAGCTCTGGCTGTAAACAGAGCTTCACTTGTTTAAGCACTCGAATAGCTAGACGAATAAAATTCGAATGAGTAAACAAGTGCTTAAACAAGCAAGTAAGCGAGTGCATACATTAAAAAGTACTGGCGAATACTTAGGCGAATAGCTTGGCCCAAAATGACGTGAGAAAATGTCAGAAGGAGGTACACAAATGTTAGGCGCGATTATCGGCGATATAATTGGCAGTTCCTACGAGTTCAAACCCTGCAAGCGCAAGGATTTTCCCCTCTTCACGGAGGCTTCACGCTACACGGACGACACGGTTATGACTCTGGCGGTGGCGCGGGCTTTCCTGGATATCCTGGAAGACGACACCGCGCCTCGCGAGCGAATTAAGCGAAACGATGATTGGTCGGTCTTTGATGGCCCGGCTTATGAAGAAAGTCTAGCAGCCACGGATGACGAAATCTTGGCGGCTCTGGCCAGGCGGATGCGGGAGTTTGGCCACCGCCATCCCCAAGCCGGTTATGGCGGCGGTTTCAGCCGCTGGCTGCAGGATCCGGAGGCTGGGCCCTACCACAGCTTTGGCAATGGGTCTGCCATGCGGGTTTCTGCGGTGGCCTGGCTGTTTGATGACATCGATGTGGTCAGCCGGGCAGCGCGCTTGTCGGCGGCCGTGACCCACAACCACCCGGAGGGAGTCAAGGGGGCGGAGGCGGTGGCCAGCTGTATTTACCTGGCTCGTCAGGGTGTCAGCAAGACGGGAATCAAGCACTATGTGGCGGAGTCTTTTGCCTACGATTTGGACCGGACTTTGGCGGAGATCCGGCCGGGCTACTCCTTCGACGTTACTTGCCAGGGCTCAGTCCCGGAGGCCATCATCGCCTTTTTGGAGGGCCAGAATTTTGAAGACTGTATCCGTAACGCGGTGTCCCTGGGCGGGGATGCCGATACCCAGGCGGCCATGGCGGGCAGTATAGCTGAGGCCTATTACGGCCTGCCGGAAGCCTTAGAAAAGCGGATCTTGACCTACCTGCCTGACGACCTTTTAGAGGTGATTTTCGAATTTCAAGCTCACATGACGCTGAAGGCTTATTAATCACGAGAGCGTATAAATCACGAAGGCGTGTAAATCATGAGGGCGTATTAACTAGGACCTAAGGCAGTTATCCTTTACGCAAGGATAATGTCAGATTTCCCTGAATCTTGTAAAATAGTAAGCATGTATAAGCTTTATATCAAACAAAAAGTTTTCAAATTGCGGGACGTTTATCCGGTCCTGGATGAAGAGGGTAAGACGGTTTACCAGGTTAACCAGGATTTTAAGCTGGTGGGAAATACAGTGCATGTCACACAGGTGGCCAACCAGCGGTCCTTCGTGATTGACCGCGAGCTATTCCGCCTCTTGCCCCACTACCAAGTACGTTTTGACGACGGCAGCAGCATGACGATCTCCCAGCGCTTCACCTTTTTGCGCAAGGAGATTGAGATCAGTTCCAGCCAGTATCAGCTGAACCTGCAGGGCGACTATCTCTGGGATCTCAATTTTGCTGTCTATAACGGCCAGTACAAGGTCGGCCAGATCAACAAGGCCTGGCTGGCGTGGGGAGATACCTACGAGATCACCGTGCTTGATCCCAAGTTTGAAGAGGCCCTCTTGGCCTTACTTATCGCTCTTGACGATATTCTTGATCAGGAAAACCGCAAAGACTGAGCTTAAGAGATTAAAAGATTAAGCGCTTAAGAGCTTCAAGACTGATTCCAGCAGATAATTGCGGCTGACCACGCGTGCCGAAGCTTTTGGCGCCAGTCTTCACACGGGACGAGGCTTTTAGCGCTAGCCCTCTAGCAGGACGAGACTT
>CAYNNG010000030.1:0-1562 GCA_964398655.1 uncultured Oscillospiraceae bacterium | reverse complement strand
TAGCCCTCTAGCAGGACGAGACTTTTAGCGTTAGCCCTCTAGCAGGGGGCAGAGCTTAAGCGCAGCCAGAATAAATTTGGTTGGGAAACTTTATTGGGAAAACTTTAATTGGCAAAATTACGATACGGTATAAAATGTTACAAATATTGTGAGAAGTTTAGGAGATAATAATTTATAGCTAGTGAAACACGGTTGACTTGTTAACCGCAGCAAGTAAGAAAGGAGCTCTCATGAAAGCGCTGATCTTTTTAAGTAAAGAATATGAAGAAGTTGAAGCCCTTACGGTGGTAGATTACCTCCGCCGCGCACATATAGAAATTGACATGGTGGCGACGGAAGGCCAGCTGGAAACTGTGGGTGCCCATGGCATCAAGATTCAGGCCGACAAGCTCCTGAGCGAGATTAAGGCTGAGGATTATGCCATGATGGTTACGCCCGGAGGCATAGGCGGTACTCAGGCCTTAGCCGCAAATTCCCAGGTGATTAAGTTGCTGCAAGAGCAATTCGCCCGGAAAGGTGCCTATATCGCCTCAATCTGCGCCAGCCCCGTAGTCTTGGGCCGCGCCGGGATTGCCTCGCAGATCAAGGGTACAGTTTACCCCGGCATGGCGGACCAGGTGGGCTTTAAAAGCTACGATGCGGATGCTCTGGTGGTACACGACCAAGACCACCAGGTGATTACCTCTCAGGGCCCTGCTACGGCCGTTTATTTTGCCCTAGAAATTATTGCCGTACTTAAGGGCGAACAGGCTCGGGATCAAGTGGCGGAGGGCCTGCTCTTACCCCAAGTAGAAGCCAGCCTCAAGGCCTAGGCGCCAGTTATTGACACTTATTGCTTATAGAGAAGCTTGCTCGTTCTGGACATATTTGTTAATATTTGTCATGTAATTATAATATTACAAGGCAAGTAAATACTGTAGGATTAGATTGACAGTTTAGCTGCACAAATATATTATCAATTATGCATTATTTCAGGATTTACCCAGTTTCATTATAGATATCGGAGGAAAAATTATGGCAAAACAGTACACAGAGAAGATGCACAAAGAAGATGAGCAGAAGGCAGAAATTTTAGCTGCCCTGTCCCACCCTCTGCGTTTACGTATGGCCCTGGAGTTATACAAAAATGGTCCCCGCAATGTTAAGGGCTTCGTTGAACTTTTAGGTGTTTCCCAACCCGCAGTCTCCCAACACTTGACCCGTATGCGCTTGAGCGGAGTGGTAGAAATGAAAAAAGAGGGCACCAAGGTTATTTATTCTGTGGAAGATCCTCGGATTGAACGGCTGCTGGACGTGCTCTACGAGTAATTGCCTAGGTCAGTCTTGTAAGTTCCAGGTAAGTGCTAGATCCGCCTGGCGCCAAGACTTAGAAAAATATTTAGTGTAATTTTAGGAGGGTGTCTCAAAATCTCACAGAGGCACCCTCTTACATTTGTAACAGAGTCACCCTCTTACTTTTGTATTAGTAGAGTGGATATGTAAACTTGCAAATAGCGGGTAGCAGGTGACTGTGCTACTTCTATTTTCCGGATTCTCCGTCAAAATTGCAGCTAATGGGTGGG
>CAYNNG010000029.1:15873-19682 GCA_964398655.1 uncultured Oscillospiraceae bacterium | reverse complement strand
CTATATAGTTCTATATTTCACTTAAATAGAGATAACTGAAATAACCTGCTACATCGGTTGTGTCCCGATAATGGTGTAAAAGTAAAAAGGTGAGTCATCTCACTATCTCCGTTAAACTTGGTTTAGAGAAAAACAATCAAGTAGAGGTAAGCAAAGATGACTCAACTCAATTTTACACTGGATCAAGCAGATGTGAAGAAGATTCTTTTATCAAAAGACTCCGATGAGCTGAAAGCTCTCAAGGAAGCGGTATTGAACCAGATTTTGCAAGCAGAAGCGTCCGAGCAGATCGGTGCCGAATACTACGAACGGTCAGAAAACCGGAAGACCCAGCGGAACGGTACCCGCATTCGTACGTTAACGACGCGGGTTGGTTCTCTCGTCTTGCATGTTCGGATAACCATGCGGGATTGGTCCAGGCTCTTCACGAGACCTTTCACGGTACGATGTGGCAACGCTGTCAGACCCACTTCTCGCGCAATCTGAACGGTAACGTCCCCCGATCCATACAACCAAAGGTAAAAGCGTTGTTGACCGATTTGTACAACAGTCCGACGCTCGAAGCGGCATCGTCCAGAAAAGATGATTTGCTCGATTCCCTATTGTCACACGGCTGCCAAAAGGCGCATGACCTTTTGGATGAAGCCTTCGCGGACATTACGTCGATCTTCTCACTCCCGGTTCACTATCGCCGCAAACTTCGCACGACCAACATGATTGAGCGTTTGAACGAAGAACTACGGCGACGAGAGCGCGTGATCCGGATCTTCCCACATGCTGACAGCGTCATTCGCTTGCTGGGTGCTATTCTGCTTGAAACGCATGAGCAATGGATAAGCGGTCGGGCGTACATGAACATGGAAGGTTATGAAGCCGACCAACGAGAAACGAAGACCACGGAATTGAAAATTGTAAAGAAAGAGCTAGAAGGAGTGGGCTGAAAAAATCGCAATTCGAGTAGGCCCCCCGGGGGGCCTACTCGAATGCAGCTACCATACTAAGTTAGTGGAGAGAAATTACACCAACATTTGAGACTTGACTCGGCAAGTCATTTCCGTTAATCTGAAATAAATCACATTTAATATAGGGGAGGTGTCCGCATAAAACTGATGTATCGTTTACTCGTGTCTGTGCTGTGTCTTTTGCTTGTCCTCGGAAGTGTCGCACTGTCGGTAGGTGCTGAGACGGAAGCGACCGATCAACCGACGGATCCAAGTGAAGCAGCGGATGCACCGCGTGAGGCTTCTGCTCTGGATGAAGCATTCGCGTATCGCTTTACCTTGAACCAAAAAGATTACGAATTACCTTTTGCCATATCTGAACTTCTGAACGATGGCTGGTCGTTTGTTGACGAAGACGATGCGAATCGATCGCTGACTGTATCCACGATACCGATGCGCAAACAAAAGTCCACTTCAAAGGCGGTCTTTTTTAATATGGCGAAAGCTTTATGACCGTGGCCGACGGTGCAGGGCATGACTTGTCTGACGACATCAAGGGCCATGTAGAACCGATTCATTCGGTTAGGACCAGTTCTGAATTCTTCGTTTGAAGAGTAGGCAGACCCGAACAATTTAATTTTTTATGGACAAATCTCCTGGAAGGTGATCCTTGGTTACTGAATGGCAATTTGCAGCATAAGTAGATCAATGAAGATGTTAATTAAACCTTCCGCTTTGAACAGGTCCATACGCTCAAGGAGGGACACATGAGAACTCAAAAGCGCATTATCTCGCTTTTACTGGCAGTCGTCATGATCTTCGGAAGTTTGGGGAATAGCATAATCGCCGAGACGATTCCGAGTGAAACACCGACAGGAACCATACCGACAGAAACTTTTTTGGGAACAGAGGCAAGTCAGCCGCAGGAAGGGCAATCGGCTCCGACCGAGCCAACCATGAATTTGCCTGTGCCTTCTGAGCCCGTAACTGCATCTGATCCCATTCCAATGACATCAGAAGCTATGCAGTCGGAAACGGAAGCTGCCATAACGAAACCAGAAGAAACTGAACCTGCATCGACGGAGTCTGAGGCGACTCAAATAAAAGCACCAGAAGTAGAATCAGTCACGATCACGCTTGATTCGCAGGGAGGCACCGCCTTTGAGCCGATCAAGATAAATAAAGGAGAACCGATTGATTTGCTGCCTGTTCCGACAAGGGAAGGCTTTCAATTTGCAGGCTGGTCACCCATCCTCGAAGGCGAACCATTCGATCCCCTTCTTCCTGTCAGTGAAGATCTGATTCTCTACGCTGTATGGGATGCCGAGCCGGTATCCGGAGCAGAAATGGAACGGGGACTTTTTGCAGAGCAAAGTATAGGAATTCTGGCAGTGACTGATTATTCGATTGATGCGGATGCAGTCTTGCTGGAATTATCCGGAAATTCGACAAACGATCACACATGGCCAAGATATTTGTGGACATACAACGATCATGTTTACTTTGCGGTGGAAGGCATTCAAACCGGTCATGTTCTGACACTGACCTATAATGGTGCGTACACCAGCGATGTTGTTAACCACGACAAGCAAACGGAGATCTCGGTAGGGAGAGAGCCTCTTGTGTTTCAACACGCCACCGGCCATCCCAATCGACACTGGATTGTATTTACGTTTAGCAAGAGCGCCCTGAATCTGGCAGATCCAACCCAGTACTATTCGGTCACCATGCAGGGCGATGGCGGTCATGGTGTAAAGGGATTGTTTACCATTATCATTCCGAAAGTCACTGTGACTGTTTCGAAAACGTGGGTAAACGGACCCATGAATCCGGTAACTATCAGTTTGGAAAGAAGAGTTCCCGGTGGAGCATGGATAGATGTGCCCGATATGGACCGCACTCTCACTGCTGTCAATGGGTCGGCTTCGTATACCTGGACAGATTTAGCTTATGTCGATAATACCGGCATTATATACGAGTACAGAATCGTTGAGGCTGATCCCGGTCAGGGATACACAGTGTCCCACGGAACCCCGAGCTATGACGCTTCAACGTTGACATGGGCATTTTCACTGACCAATACGTACCGTGCCGCTCCAACGTCGGCGACGATCGCTGGCACGAAGGCGCTGACCGGCCGTGCAATGGCAGACGGTGAGTTCAGCTTTGAGTTGTACGAGTCGGATGCGCTGGGCGTGACTGCAGGGGCTGCGATCGACACCGCGACCAACCTGAATGGTTCATTCAGTTTCACACTGACGTACCAGGATGGAGACGAAGGCACGCACTACTACGTTGTCAAGGAAGCAGACGGCGGCTTGGGCGGCATCACTTATGACCCGGCCAGCATTCTTTACACAGTTATCGTGACCGATGACGAAGAAGGCAGCCTTAAGGCTGAAGTCACTTCACCAGACGTTACGACATTCAATAACAGCTACAAAGCGTCCGGAGGCGTTATCCTCTCGGCGACCAAGGCACTTGAGGGAAGAAAACTGACTGCCGGTGCGTTTTCCTTCAAACTGATGGAAGGTGCGAGCGTGCTGCAGACCAAGACGAATGCAGCCGACGGCAGTATCACCTTCGATGAGCTGGAGTACACCGAAGCCGACATTGGCAAGACATTCGATTACACCATCGTTGAGGTGGCCGGATCTGAAGCCGGCATGACCTACGATCCGTCAGTCTTGTCGGTGAGCGTTCAGGTGACGGATGCGGGCGACGGCAATCTGATGGCTGTTCCGACATACAGTCCGACAGACAGGACGTTCCGAAATCGTTATGAGAGTCCGAAAGTCGATGTAACCGGCACCAAAGTCTGGGAAGATGGTCCGTCGGACCGCCCCGATGTCTGGTTCAAACTGTATC
>CAYNNG010000029.1:0-15773 GCA_964398655.1 uncultured Oscillospiraceae bacterium | reverse complement strand
CGTGCCGGAAGACTACGAGCTCTCACTGAACGATGAACCGCTGACGATCACAAACCGCTACATCATTCCGAAAGATGATGTGACAGCGACAAAAGTCTGGGAAGATGGTCCGTCGGACCGCCCCGATGTCTGGTTCAAACTGTATCGTCAGGTTGGCGATGGCCCGGCGGAAGCCGTGCCTGGCATTGACGCGCTGCAGATCCCTGCAACCGCTCCGTTCACGGTGACGTGGACCGACATTGAGCAAGAGAACAGTGCCGGTGTGGCCTACACCTTCTCCGTAAGAGAAGGCACGCATGACGGCGTTGACTTCCTTGAGGGCGTGCCGGAAGACTACGAGCTCTCACTGAACGATGAACCGCTGACGATCACAAACACATACGTCATCCCGCTGGCTGATGTGACGGCCAACAAGCTGTGGGCTGATGACTTTGAAGACCATCCCCCGATCTGGTTCAAGCTCTATCGCGCCATTTCCGGCGGCGACCCTGAGGAAGTCCCGGGGGCCGGCCTGAAGATGCTGGCAAGCGGCGAGACGAGTGCAACCTGGACAGACCTGGAACAGACCGACATCGACGGCAACGCGTACACGTTCAGTGTTGAGGAAGTCGACGAAAGCGGCATGCCGAAAGCGCCGGAAAACTACGACAAAATTGAAGATGGTCTGACCGTTCAAAACCGCCTGATCGACCCGATCGGACGCCTCACGGTGACCAAGGCGCTGCTCGACAACAGCGGCACGAAAGGCGGTGAAGGCGCGGCCGACGCGACACTCGGCGAACAACTCACGTTCGAGTTCAAAGTCACGGGGCCTTACGGCTTCGAAGCGCTCTTTGAACTGGCGCCCGGCGACAGCCATGTGCTGTCAGAACTCTTCTACGGCGAGTATGTTGTGGAAGAACTGACCAGCCACGGATATGTCACCACATACGGTTCGGATGGCGGCGTGGCCGTCCTGACGGAGGAGGTCCCGGAAGCGGACGTCGTCGTCAAGAACCTGCACCTGACAGACCCGGACGACGACCCGAATCTGGTTACGGTCGATGCGACCAAGACCTGGATCGGCGGTCCTGAGTCGGATCACGAACAGATCGTGCTGACGCTCCACCGCCAGTCGGGTGAAGACGGATCGGTGCTTGAAGTGGCGGCCAGCGTGGTCGTCAGCCCGGACGAATCGGTCGACGGCAAATACACATACTCCTGGGAAGGTCTGCCGAAGCACGACGCGAAGGGATATCTCTACACGTACACGGTGGAGGAGTCGGATCTCATATCCGGTGCCCTGATTATTGAGGACCGCGCCTATGTGGCGTCGCGCGAGGGCAATGACTTCACAAACGCGTTCAACGTCCCGTCGCCGGCCGCACGGTCCACGCCGCCGCCGGTTGATTTGCCGAAAACAGGTGAACGGCAGTCGACACTGCGTTTCGCCGGCCTGGCGCTTCTCCTCGGAGCCGCCGTCACCTTCCTGATTTCAAGGAAGCGAAGGCAGGAGAACTGATGACTAACGGTTTCATCTGGAACCGTTAGTTCAAAAAACACTCTGCGGCCCGGAGACGGCTTTCGTCTCCGGGCTTTTGTGTGGATAATTTTGTTTGTTTGCTGCCGCTTGATCTTGGATGGTGAACCGTCGAAGTGTATATTGATCTAGTGAAGAACGTTCGAGAGCGAAAGAGGAAGCCCGTGGTTATTCTTATCGTATTGCTTATTGTGCCGATTGTGACCCAGCTTGTGACCTACCAGATTCTGAAGCGGCAGCATTTCGGACGCGGTGCCTATCCGGATTTTGCGAACGCGGCGCATTTCTATGACGATTACAAGGATCGGTACGCGCGGGAGGGGGTGTCCTTTCTGTCCGGCAAGAACCGTCTGCAGGGATATGTTTACGGTACCGTTTCGTTAGACGACAAGCAGCTGGCCTATCTTGCGACCATTCTCCAGCTTTATGAGCAGCAGCAATCCATGTACGACAACAAGACCCGTCGTTGCGACGATCGCATCGTCAGTATCCACCAGCCTCATGTACGTCCGATCGTTCGTGGCAAGGCGACCGCCGGCACCGAGTTCGGTGCGAAGTTCACTGCAACGGTCGTGGACGGTTACGCAGAAGTTTGTAACCTGTCATGGGACGCTTACAACGAATCTCAGGATTTGATCGATGCTTGTGAACAGTATAAAGCACGGCATGGTCATTTCATTAAGCGTATCCTGGCCGACAAGATCTTCAGAACCAGAAAAAATCTTCAGTACTGCAAAGACAGAGACATTCATCTGAATGGACCACCGCTTGGCCGCCCGCCGAAAGATCCACAGGTGTTAAACGAACAGCTCCGTCTAGAAAGAGAAGAATCCGGTGAACGAAATGCCATCGAAGGTAAATTCGGTGAAGGCAAACGCCGATTCAGCTTAGGACTTGTGATGACAAAGCTCAAAGCCACGAGTGAAACACAGATTCACCTCTCATTCTTGGTGATGAACCTGCAAAAGATCCTGAGAGATCTTTTTGTCTCACTTTTTATCGACCTTTTCCCCGCCAACCATCGTTGGTTCTCGCCGGCGGTTGTATAGGATTTGCCGATGTGGCAACCGTACAGCAGCCCCTAGCCTATAGTCTTGGCTTAGCCAAATCATATTTTTATAATAATGATAATTCCCCAATTCTTGAGAAGTTTGAGTTTATTGATAACGTAATAAAACAAAAATGATAGCAGTTAACACGATTCCTACATGACTTGTATCAACCACTCAGTCCTTAGCCAGCAGAAAACCCCTAAAGCTCACCGGCTTAGGGGTTTTCCTTTTGTCCACGAGCCTTTTCAGCCTTTAGCCCGCCCAGGCATGCACCTAGCAGTATTACGCAGGCAGATTTTTTAGGTTAAGATAGTGCTATGTCCATTTTAACACTCAGCCATGTAGCTAAATCCTACGCCAACCAAGAGGTCCTCCGGGATGTCAACTTAAGCTTGGACCGTGGCGACCGCCTGGGCCTCATCGGCCATAACGGTTCAGGAAAAACCACCCTGCTCCGGCTTATTGCCGGCAAGGAGGAGCCTGATGCCGATAAAGGCAGGGTTCAAATAGCAGATTCCGTTATCTGCCAGTATTTGGAGCAGGAATTTAGCCAAGATGACTTAGACCGCGATGCCTTAGAGCATCCAGAATTTCACGCCCTCCAAGCAGAATTAGCGGACATTGAGGCCGCGATGGCCCAAGACCCAAATAATCCTCAGCTGCTGGCCCGCTATGCGGAGATCAACGCCAGCTTTGCCGCTAAGGGAGCCTGGGACTATCCCTACCGTCTGGCTCAAGCCGCCGCAGGGTTGGGTTTAAGTCTGGAAAAGGTCAAACGCAACCGCGCTCTGCTCTCGGGGGGAGAGCGCATGCGTTTAGCACTAGCTTCCATGCTCGTGGAAGATGCCGACCTTCTGCTCCTGGACGAACCCACCAACCATCTGGACATTGAAGCCATTGAATGGCTTTCAAACTATCTGGCCCAAACTAAAACCGCCTTGATTGTGGTCTCTCACGACCGGGCCTTTTTAGATAGTGTGACTAATCTCACGGCAGAACTGAATAATGGCAAGCTAACCGTATATCGGGGCAATTATTCACAGTTTAAGGCCATCCAGAGTCAAGACCAGCTGCATTTAGCACGGGAAGCCAGTAAGCTGCAAAAGGCCATTAACCACGAGTCAGAGGTTGTACAGACTCTGTATTCCCACCGTAAAATTGCCTCCTACCATTCGCGGCAAAAGAAACTTGCAAAACTGCAAGATGCCCTCACCCAGGTCAAGGAGGAAGCCAAAGTAGTTACTCCGCGTTTCAAGCTAACCTATTTGGCGGAGGCTGATCCCGGCCAGCCAGGCCAGCTCCTCATCTCTGGGCGGGAGGTAAGTGTGCGGTTTCCAGACGCCGCAGAAGATCTCTTTGAGCCCGTAGATCTAGAAATCCGCTCCGGCCAGCGTATCCTCATCTGCGGTCCTAACGGCTGCGGCAAGACCAACCTGCTAAAGTGCCTGGCAGGGGAAAACCCTTACTTGGTTGGCGAAATACGGATTCTACCTGGTTTGCGCTTTGCTAGTCTGGCGCAATGGCAGCGTTTTGAAGACCAAGACCAGGAGGTTTTGACCTGCCTTATGGCGGCCAACGACCGGCTTACACCCGGTCAGGCCCAGGAAGTCCTGGCGGCCTACGGTTTTTTCCACACCGATTTGCAGAAACAGCTCAAGGACCTTTCAGGGGGTGAAAAATCCCGCCTCGCTCTGGCCTGCATTCTCCAGCACCAGCCTGACCTTTTATTCCTCGATGAACCTACCAACCATTTGGATATTCGGTCATCTGAAATCTTGGAATCTGCACTCCAGGATTTCAAGGGCACCCTCGTGGCCGTCAGCCACGACCGGTATTTTATCCAGACCCTGGCCGAGCAGGTCTGGGGGTTTTTGGGCCGGAAAATTCAAACCTTCTACAGTTACCCCTCTTACCGGCAAGCCGTCCAAGCTTGGCAGCAGCAAGCAGCCAAGGCAGAAAAGCAGGCTAACGCTCAAGTAGAGGAAGCCACAGACAAAGCTACCACTCAGGCAGAAGCTCCACACTTCAGCCCTAGCGAGCTAAAACTGTGGCCAGACCTGGCCAAGCTGCCTTGGACCAGCAAGTCTAAACAGGCAGAGAGGCAGGTCCGCGCGCAAGCTGCCGCCGCCCTCCGGGACATGGAAAAGGAAATTTCCGATTTAGAAACCTCCACGGCCGAATTAGAAGCCCTCTTTGGCAAAGAAGACAGCCAGGAGCTCTATGAAAAATATGGCCAGCAGCAAATCCGCCTGGAAGGCCTACTTAATCTCTACGTTAAATTAGATGAGGTCTTAGAGACTTACCGGCCGAATTAGTTCACTTATAGCCGTTTGACCCGCCCGGAAGCCGCTGGCCCAAGCAAAGTGTAGGTTATAGCCCCCACAAAAGCCCACCACATCCAGGGCTTCGCCGCAGGCATAAGCACCTGGGTAGGCCTTAAGGCTGTAGTCCTGACGTATGGCATGAAGATCTAGTCCGCCTCTAGCCACCTGGGCATCAGCGAAAGACTTGAGCCCGCTCAGCTTTAGAGGATAGTCTTTCAACTGATAGGCGAAACTGCGGGCCAGCTTTGCCTGTGCCTGATCCTCCACTTTCCAGCCCAGATCGCTCAAAATAGCCTGGCTCAGCCTGGCTGGCAAATAAGAGGCCAGCAAGAGTTTCCAGCTAAGTTTCCAGCCAAAAGACCGGCCCTTGTCTGCTAAGGCTTTGGCTAAGTCGCCAGCCTGCCAGTTAGGAAAGAAATCTAAGTTTAGCCTTACAGGCTGGTCAAAAATCCAGGCTCCCTCCGGGTCCGCTTGGGCAAAGCTTCCCTTCTCCCCTCCCACATAATTCGCTAAGTCCATGGCGGCGATGCCGGAGAGGGCACCCTTGTTAAATAAAAACTCGCCCTGGCTAGTCTCCCCGGAGGCCAGAGTGGCCCTAGCTTTTACGCGGCAGCCCATCACCTGGCTCAGCTTGCTTTGTGGATCTAAGAGCAAACCGCAAAGGCCAGGGCGGAATTCTTGATAAGGAAGTTTCCAGGCTTGGGCCAGCGCAGACATTGACCAATTCCCTCCGAGGGCGGGACTGGCCGGAGAACCTAAAGCGAAGATTAAAGCTTTGGTCCTAAAGATCCTGCCCTCCCGGCTCATAAGATAATAAGTTTGCCCCTCAAGTTCTGGGGGAGAGATCTGGCAAATTTCTGTGTTGCAAGTCAGCTGGACCTGCATGCTTTCCAAACGTGCAACCAATAAATCGCGCACGGCGCGGGCCTCTTCAGCCTGCGGATAGGCGCGGCCTGCTTCATCGTATTTCCAGGCCAGGCCTAGTTCACGGCAAAAGTTACTTGTAAATTTCCGGGGAATTTGCTGGATCAATGTTTTTAGCAGGCTAGAGTCCTGTGAAAGATATTTGTCCGGTTCAGGAGTCCGGTTAGAGAGATTGCAGCGGCCGTTACCGGAAGCAAGAATTTTGCGGCCGACCTCTGGTTCTTTGTCCAAGATCAGGATGCTGGCTCGGCGTTTTTCCGCCTCGGCCTTAAGGCCCGCGCCCAAGCCCGCGGCCAGTCCCGCAGGGCCGGCGCCTAAAATAATCAGGTCATAAGGAGCATGCAGGGCTCTGACCTGCTTAGACCAGGTCTGCACTTTTAAGGGCCTCAGCACTTGCAGGTCCGAGATTAAGTCCTCCAAGTCCTGGCTGCGCTCCGCTTTAAGCTCCAGCTCCAGCTCCGCAAACTCCTCATCTTCCCAGCCGGGATGTTGGAAATATCCTCGGTCCAAAGCCCATTCTACCCGGGTCTCCCCTCTCAACAGGTTACCGCTCTGCCGGGTGAAGGTGCTCCCTGCCTGGAGGGTCACCTGGCCTTCCGCCAAAACCTGCGCCACGGGAGACAGTTCTGGGTCTTGAGCACTCAGTATGCCTACCCGCTGCCAGGCTAAATCCTCAAAGTCCTGGGGTTTAAAGTCCAGGGGCGCTGAGTCTAGTAGGACTTCCTCCCACTCTTGCCGCGTAACTATCCCTTGTCTATCTGGCTGACTCTTCGCACTAGCAGACCCAAGGCTCCGCTTAATTGTTATAACTAAGCGCCGCCCCTCCAGACGCATGCGCAGACTAAAGCCTAACTTATGCAGGTCACTTTGAGGGGTGTCATAATAAAACGCGGCCAAGGAGTCCGTAGCATAGTCCTGAGCTTGCCGCCAGCCTGCCAGCTCCTGAGTCTGGCAGAAACGAGCCTGCCAAAAATCCCAATCTTCAGCCTGGGGCAGTTGGAATTTGGCTTCTATTTCCATGGCACAATGTGGGCAGAGTGGCTGGTCACCACGTTAGCTTCTTTGCCAGCATAGAAGTTATAGGCTAAGATCTCCCCATCCATAGCTTGGGCTTGGCCCAGGCTCATGCTGGCCAGATCAACCGTGTACAAAAGATTGTCCGCCGCATATACGATTTTTGTATGGTCTGGGCTCATACGGATATGGGCAGCCCTGCCAATTTGGTCCGCTAATTCCTCTAGACCATTGGCGGCGGAAAACTTATAAAGTCCATTGTAGGCATCAGGTTGAGCATTGCCCAGGATAACTAAATCCGAGCCCTGGGGGAAGACCGCCAGGATGGACGACAGCTCGGCATCCAGGATGTTTTCCTCCTGGTCAAAATCCAGTTTCACCACATGATTAGCAGAGTAGATAATAGGCAGGCCGTCTTTGTCGTGCTCTAAGCCAAAAAATAAAGAGTTGTAAGCCTCTACGACTTTTTGCGCGACAAGGCCACCCTCCAGATCATAACGCCTGACCATAGTCTTCATGTTGGAGGAAGCCGTGTTCAGGATCAGCACGTCCAGATAGTTACCGTCGGGGCTAAATTCTAGGTTTAAGGCATTGCCAGACTTAGCAAAGCTTAAGGTTAATATTCTCTTACCCTCGGGGCTCACCAAGTGAACCAAGGCCTTATCATCGGACTGCTCATCTAAAAATGCCCAATAGCCATTCTTACTTAAGCAGGCGCGCACGAAACTGGAATCCAATTGTATTTCAAAAACCAGGCCATTAGGGTTTACGACTACTACCTGACCACCTTCGCGGTCGCCCACGATCAAGCAATTGTCCATAATCTGCACACTGGGGCGTGTCATATTCAAGGCTTGAGCAAAAATCTGCCGTCCTTGATAGTCTTCGCACACCAGTTCTTCCCGGCTGACAAAAACCAGCTTATCGGCTAAGGGGTAAGTCCGGCGGGCCAGGTTAGCATCAAGGTCACGGGATTGCTGGGCCTGGAAGGCCTCCGGGCCGCGGATGGCGTTCTCTACTTGTCCACGAGGGATAATAACCAGCACTAAGATCAGCAAAAATAGGCTGATCAAGCTTAAGACAGCCAGGAAGATGATACGGGACTTATTAAAATGACTGAGCGGTCCCCGGGGCTTGCGCTGGGGAGAAGGCCCTGGCTTGGCTGCTGGCATTTATAACTTTTCCTCTAAAACAATTAACGCACGGAAGGCTAAGGCGGAGTCTCCTTCCAGCTTTTGGTGGCCCGTAAGCTCCCAAGACTGGACAGCGGCTGAGGGGGCAAAAACTAGCTCTTGACCCTGGAATACACACTCATGCGTACCAGGCAGGTAATCTTCAGCTTTTTTGAGGCTGAGCGTTAAGGTCTGGCCAGCTCTCACTTCTGCCAAATAATTGCAGTGTATCTCTCTGAGCTTATAGTTGAGCCAGGACAGGCCCCGGCTCGTGAAATAGGACCACAGGCAGTCCATAGCCAGACTAATATAGTTCACATTATTGAGATGGTAGTTATCATCAAGCAGGCTATAGCCAATCGCAAAGTCCTGCTGATATAAAGTTTCACTGCTGCTGGGCTTAATCCGCAGGGTCCTAAAGTCCAAGCCGCCGTCTGGCGCAATATAGGCGTCATAGTCCTGCCGATCAACTACCTCGTAAGGACGGATCGGCCTTCTGCTGTCCCGGTCTACCAAAAACCAGCGCGAAGACCCATGAGCCACTAGCTGCGCAGCTTCACGCTGTTCAGAAAAGATAAGGTGAGACCGCAAGAAATTTATGCCTTTAATACCTGGAGACCAGGTTTCCGACAGAACCTGGCTGCCCTTTGCTGGCCGGAGGCCGGTCAGATAGTAAGAAGCGCTGGAGATCATCCATTTGAGCTTTTGGGCTTCCAAGACCTCCCGGCCCAAGGAGGTGCAGAGTTCAATATCCTTTTCGGCCACGGTTTGTCCCAGCATAAAGATCGTCTGGGGAAAAATTAAGCGTTCAAAATCACAATCAGACGGACGTAAGTCGGTTTGGTAAATCGTATGTTGATCTGTGGTGAGTTGTGTAGACATCTGCTGGACTCTTCCTTATCTAGCCAAAGCTAGAGCCATTATAAGTGTTTCGCTGGCCAGGGGCAAAGTCTTGGTACAAAAAAAGACTGCCTCTACGCAGAAAGGCAGTCTCAACTATTTATAACTTATGAGCCGGGCTCTAGTACATCATGTCAGGAGCGCCTGCGGGCATGGGAGCTTCCTTCTCAGGAATGTCTGCCACTGTGGCTTCCGTGGTCAGAACCACAGAGGCGATGGAGGCAGCGGACTGCAGAGCAGAGCGAGTAACCTTAGCAGGGTCAACGATCCCTGACTTGATCATATCCACATACTCTTCCTTGAGCGCGTCAAAGCCAATACCCTTATCGGCGGTCTTAACCTTATCGCAGATTACGGAGCCATCAAGACCTGCATTCATAGCGATTTGACGGACAGGCTCTTCCAGAGCTCTCATGACAATTTGGACACCAGTCTTGACATCGCCTTCTTGGCTGTCAAGAAGTTCACGTACGGCAGGCAGAGAATCAATGTAGGCAGTACCGCCACCAGCTACAATACCCTCTTCCACAGCAGCTCTGGTTGCGGCCAGGGCATCTTCAATCCGGGTCTTCTTCTCTTTCATCTCGGTTTCGGTAGCTGCGCCAACCTTGATCACTGCTACGCCGCCAGCCAGTTTGGCCAGACGTTCTTGCAGTTTTTCCTTATCAAAGTCAGAGTCGGTCTCAGCGATACGAGCACGGATCTGCTCTACGCGGGCCTCGATATCTTCAGCCTTGCCTGCGCCGTTAACGATGATGGTCTTGTCCTTATCAACTTGAACCTTACCAGCATGACCTAAGTCTTCCAATTTAGCTTCCTTGAGGTCCATGGCGAGCTCATCAGAGAAGACCTTACCACCAGTCAGGATGGCGATATCTTCCAGCATTTCCTTGCGGCGGTCGCCGAAGCCAGGAGCCTTAACGGCTACACAGTTCAAGGTGCCGCGCAGACGGTTGAGGACCAAGGTGGACAGGGCTTCACCTTCGATATCTTCCGCGATAATTACGAGGGGCTTGCCTCCCTGGATAACCTGCTCTAAGAGGGGCAGAATCTCCTGGATAGAGGAAATCTTCTTGTCAGTGATGAGGATATAGGGGTTCTCATAAACTGCTTCCATCTTCTTGGTATCGGTAACCATGTAAGCAGATACGTAACCGCGGTCAAACTGCATACCTTCGACGATTTCCAGCTCGGTAGCCATGGTGTTGGAATCTTCAACCGTAATTACACCGTCGGAAGAAACTTTTTCCATAGCGTCAGCAATCAGCTGGCCAATTTGCTCATCATCAGCGGAAATGGCCGCGACTCTGGCGATGTCGTTCTTGCCGTTGACTTCGTGAGAGTTCTTAGCGAGCTCGTCTACGACAGTCTGCACGGCCATATCAATACCCTTCTTCACGATTACAGGGTTTGCACCGGCAGCGATGTTCTTGAGACCTTCACGCATGAGGGCTTGGGTTAAGAGAGTTGCTGTGGTGGTACCGTCACCAGCGACGTCCTGGGTCTGGGTAGCAACTTCTTTAATCAGCTGGGCACCCATGTTTTCAAAGCGGTCTTCCAGCTCAATGTCACGGGCAATGGTCACACCGTCGTTGGTGATCACAGGAGCGCCATATTGTTTATCGAGAACCACATTACGGCCCTTGGGTCCAAGGGTAATGCGGACGGTATCAGCGAGTTTATTTAAGCCAGTTTCCAGGCTCTTGCGGGCATCGGCCCCGTACTTGAGATCTTTTGCCATAATCTATTTCCTCCTAAAAGTTCAGCTTTCCAGTGTTTATTCCACTACCGCGAGAATATCGGACTGTCTAATAATGGTGTATTCTTCGCCGTCAATTTTTACTTCAGTGCCAGCGTATTTGCTGTGCAGGATGCGGTCACCAATCTCCACTTCCATGATGACGTCCTTGCCATCTACCACACCACCGGGGCCCACAGCCACAACTTCAGCCACCTGGGGCTCTTCACGGGCAGATTCCGGTAAAACAATACCGCCCTTGCTGACTTCTTCTTTCTCCAGCATCTTAATCACAACGCGATCTGCTAAAGGTCTAATTTTCATCTGAACCTCCTTATATTTAGCCATGGACCCAGCACTCCGCCACGCCATGGTCTTCTTTGCTTCTTAGCATTCTAAGTCGTCGAGTGCTAACCATTAGTAAATATAGGGTGTGACCCCTGCTTTGTCAAGGAAGATTGTGAAGTAATTCGAAAAGATTGTGACTATAAAAAATCGCGGCTGAAAACCCGCAAAATAAAGGCTTGCAAGTGCATCTGCCAGTTTTATAACTGGGCAGCTTGCTTAAAAGATACTGTTCAAAATTAACTTATAGAGCTGAGATTCTGAGATCAGGCTGGCTAGCTGCGAGTCTTGCAGACCGGATTCTATCGCGGGAAAACTCGCACCCAAACCGGGGAGGAGCGAAAGCAAGGTACCTGATAAGAGTACGGCCAGCGCAAAACCCAGGGCTGCCCCTCCCAAGCGGTTAGCCGGACCCAGCACAGGCAAGGCATTGATGCCCAGGGAGAGTAATTTTAATAGCCGCTTGAGGATAAAGTAGGAGGCAAAGATCAATAAGATAAACACAATAATTTGCAAACTCAGCCTGAGGATGTGCTCACTGATAGCCTGAGTCATTTCATCCATATAAGCCTTAGACTGGTCGCCCAGCTTCTCTACTGAAGCAGAGAAGTCCTTCAAGACCCCCTGCATATCACCCTTAAGAATATTTTGGTAGGACTCGGTCAGACCCAGGTCTTCCAGGCCCAGCATAAGCTCTTCTTCGCTTTTCACCTGCTGGACGAATTTGGGCTGCCTCGGCTGAATTATGCCCTTTTCCAGCCCCAGCTGGTAAACCTTCGCGGAGAGCAAGCCAGAGAAGCTAGAAGCGATGAAAAAAGCCAGCAAGAGCATAAAAACCAGGCCCGCGTTGTAGAGGAAGCCTCTCCGCCAACCCCGCACCAAACACACCAGTAAAATTATCACAATGAGGATATCAATCAGCAAGGCAGCTACCTCTGGCCCTCGGGGAAGGTCCCCTGCACTTCGGCTTTTTGGGGCTTACCGCCTGGCCGCGTTCCCCACAGCTCTGTACCAACAAGTTCTATGCGCAGGCCCTTTTTGGGTTCCGCCAGGTTACGGGAGAGTAGGAATTCCCATAGAAATTCCAAAAATAACTTCTTCTCTTCCATCATGATCGTCCAGCTGGGATCCAGGACAAAAAAGCGCACATACAGGTCTATGCCCGTATCGGTAATGCTGTCTAAATTACAGTAGATATCCTGCGGATCCACCTGATCTCTGTTCCTCAGGTAGTCTGTAACTGCAGCTTTAACTGCCGCCAGATCCGCATTATCCGCAGTTAGGGGCAAACGCAGACTAAAAAGAACCCGACGCTTGTCCATGCGGCTAATATTGAGCAGGACATTTTCAGACAAAAGCTTATTGGGAATCGTAATTAGACTGCGGTCATAGGCCCGAATCTGAGAAGATCTGAGGCCAAGGTCTACCAGGGTCCCGCTTTGGCCTAAGATTTCTATATCATCCCCCACCTTAAGGTCCGGATCATTAAGCAGGACAAAGCCGGCAATAAGGTTGGAAAGGCTGTCTTGGGCGGCTAAAGAAATGGCCAAGCCGCCTAAACCCAAGCCAGCAGCCAGGCTGCCCACATTCACGCCAAAAATGGAGAGCACCCCCAATACCGTCAGCAGCCAGGTGATCACCTGAATAAGACGGAAATAAAAGCGGATACTGCCTTGCTTGACCCGCCATTTGTCCTGGTCCAGAACCTTGACCTGCATCAGGCCCTTAAGCCAGGCCAAGCCTGCCCGAACCAAAACAATGAGGAGAAGTGCGCCATTTAATTTATTTAAGAAAATCTGCAGGCCTTGAGGGAAGGAGAGTACCCAGCGGTTAAGGCCTATCCAGGCCAGTAAAGGAAGTAAGAGCGCCGAAGGCTGGTTGGCCTTAATCTTGGCCTGTAGCTCAGGCTGGCGCTTAAACAGGCTCACAAAGATGCGGGCCGGAAGCTTACGTAAGAGCCAGGCTAACACTAAGACTACAATACTAATAGCCAAATCCAGACTATTGGTTTGCTCCCACAAATTGTGCTGCAAGAGTTCACTAGCAGTCTCCGTGACCGTTTCCGCAACAATTTCCCGATTGAGCAACAGCTGGTAAAGCAAAAAGGTCCGCTCTCCTCTCTTCTCTTCCTGATTATACTGGTTTTGCCAAAGACAAAGGTTACAGCTTAGAGTCTAACCGCTATACTAGGTAAACACACAGGCTAATTATGCCCCAGGCTTTGCGCTCAAAGCCTAACAGCAGGTGAAGTCCGTTGTTAAGCAAGTCAGGAAGGATAAACAAAAGATGCCAGACCAGCCCCAAACCCAAGCCAACCAAGTCAAGCTAATTCTCTTGGCCTTGATCAAAAACCAGCCCGGCCTAGCTCCTGTACAGGTTCAAGCCTTAGCTCAAGAAACTATGTTTTTTGATTATTTTACCGTCGCGGAAGCTTGGGCCGCCCTCCTAGACCAAAAACTGATCAGCGTAACTGAGCCTAAATACCAAAAACAAAAAGATCTAAAGGGGCAGCCCCTGCTCGCTAGTTATCTCACGGAAGCGGGAGAGTTGGTTTACCGGCAGCTGCAGGACAAACTCTCCCCTGCCATCCTGGAGCAAATCCACAATCTTGGCCAAAAGGCTGAGGACCAGGCGGAACTCATAGCCAGCTTTACGGCTCAAGGAGATGGCAGCTACCTGGTATCCTGTCAAGCTTGGGATCGGAATAGCAAGCTCCTGGAGGTGCAAGTCCAAGTAGCCAACCAGGACCGGGCGCGGGCCTTCAGTGAAGCTTGGCCCAAACGCGCAGGACAGATTTATACCCATATCTTGACTGAGCTCAGCCAAGAGGACCTGGCATAGTACAGGGACCCTCCTAATATTAGTGCATTCACTTCTGTGCGTTGGAAGTAGCACGGACTGAAGAACTGAAAGGACAATTCTACGATGGCTAAGAAGAAAACTGCTAAAAAAGCTTTAATTTAGATAGCATTTTACTCGCCTGCCGAGATCATTTGCGTGCCGCGCGTAACTCCGGCTCTTTCTTTGAAAAGAGGGATATGATGCTTACGCTTGTTTTCTTACGCTTTATCGGGGAAAAATATGAGGACGGAATTGAAGTCCTTCGCCAGACTCTACTTGAGCAGGGACTTAACCCGGATGATGAAAATATTCGAGCAGCATTTTTAGATGACGCTACATTCGCTGACGGAACCTATAATCTTCCGGTTGAAGCCAGGTGGTCAACCATCATCAATACACCCGCCCCACAACTCAATGTTGCACTTGATACTGCACTGCAAAGACTGGAGGAAGAAGACCCTCAGCTCAAGGGATGCTTTATCAAAGGAACCTTTACTTCTCGTAATTTAGCGGCTAATGATATCAAGAAAATTGTTGATGAGGTTAATAAAATCAGCCACAAGGCTTTTGGCGAAGAAAAAGACTTAATTGGTTATGTATACGAGTACTTCCTCAAAGAATTTGCCGTCAATGCAACGAAGGAAGAAGGCGAATTTTATACACCACACGATGTAGTCCAACTGATCGCCGCCATGATTGAACCTTATGAAGGAACACTATATGACCCCGCTTGTGGCTCTGGTGGCATGTTTATTCAGAGTGCCGAACTTGTAAAATCTAAGCAAGGTAACCTGAACAGCATTAATATTTATGGTCAAGAAAAGGAAGCGGCTACCTATCGTCTTGCGAAAATGAACTTGGCCTTACGTGGTATAAGCCATAATCTGGGTGGTACCAATGACTCGTCATTTACTCACGATTTGCATAAAGGCTTGTATTTCAACTACATCATGGCGAATCCGCCCTTTAATCTTTAAGGTTGGTATGATGACAACCTCAAAAATGATGTGCGCTGGGCAGATTATGAAACGCCCCCTGCAAGCAATGCTAATTATGCTTGGATTTTGCACATCCTGCATCACCTAAAGCCAGCGGATGGCGTTGCTGGTTTTTTACTGGCAAATGGTGCCCTCAATGATAGTGATACGACAGAAATTCGTAAGAAACTCATTCAAAACGATAAGGTTGAAGCTATCATTGTTCTTCCTCGAGAATTGAAGAAGCATTTGCTCATCCAGACAATCAGCCGTGTTAACAGAAAATATCCGGGTAAAGACTTCGGCATGATTATCGACTACATCGGTATTCGTGACAATATGCGTGAAGCCATGAAGGTCTACGGTGGCGATACATCAGTTGCTCCTACCTCAGATGATGTTGAGCAGGCCAGCTCTGTATTCAGAGAAGAACTTGAAATCCTAAAAACACTGTTTGCAGATTATAATTTAGCCCCCTTCCTTAATCCGGAATGTGACCCTGTTGAAAGATATAAACTCCTTGCCCAAGCTGCAGAATACGTCTTTGCATCAACAGAGGCCTTGCAGATATAAGGCAAGGGAAAAACGAATCGGGTTTCCTTTAAAACTTATTTCTTGAATACTGTCAAAAGAATGCGAAGTGCTTTTGCCATATGCCAACCGTCCGGAGATCTTGGCGAGGAAGAGTCTGCACTTGCACAGTGTTTTATGGCAATAGCAGGCTTAGTCCGCAAAATGAGTGGAACCAGTGATGTCGATGCCGATACAATGAATCGTGCAGTTTCAAAAATGGTTGAAGAAGCATTGAAATACAATCAAGTAGAAAGTGTTCTTGAAAGTGGTGAAGAGGAAGATATTTTCTCTCCGGAATACTTTGAGAAACTATCTGATGTAAAAATGCCGGCCACAAAGTTGGAGTTACTCGTCAAAATGCTCCGTAAGCAGATAAAGGAATATGGCAAGTTCA
>CAYNNG010000028.1:4013-20525 GCA_964398655.1 uncultured Oscillospiraceae bacterium | reverse complement strand
AATCAGGAAAAGGGGGTGCGGACAAAAATTTGGACGGGTTCATACTCAGCAACTGTTGGTGGGTTTGAGTTGAAATCAAAGGAAACCCACCAGTGGGAGCTTTGTATACTATGCGTCTAACCATCCTTTGGTTTGGAGTTTACTCTTTCACTTAATTGAGCGGAAAATACTTTGCAGGGATATTTGCAAACTCTTTTTAATAACATTATACTACGTGCAGAGAAAGAGTAGTGAATTTTTCACTTTTCCGAGCTGGAGGAAGCCCTCTTGAAGACACGTAATACGATACAAAAAAAGCTCATCATGGAGAGCCTGAACCACCTTTCCCACCCCACCGCGGAAGAGGTTTGGCTGGACATCTCTGAGGCTATTCCCAATGTAAGCCGGACTACGGTTTATCGCAATTTAAACAAGTTGGTGGATGAAAATAAGCTGGTCAGCCTGACCCTGGATCAGGGCGGCGCGCATTTTGACTGCAATACCCACCCCCACAACCACTTTTACTGTCGAGTGTGTAAAAAGCTTTACGACCTCCCCCATCGCGAACTGGACTTGTTCCATTTCCAAGATCAGCTTGAAGGCTGCGAAGTGGAGGAAAGCGAGGTTTTGCTCCGCGGGGTCTGCCAGGCTTGCCAGGAAAAGGCCGCAGAGCAAGAGCAATAGACAAATTTTAGGAATTTTATCTGGCCTCACAGCCAGGTGAAAGATATAAATCTGGCTGCCTGGTTTAGTCAGGGGAAGCCACTAAAAGGAGAGAAGAATGAAAGACTTAAAAGGTACTAAGACCGAAAAGAACCTGCAGGAGGCTTTTGCTGGTGAATCCAAAGCTCATGCAAAATATCAGTTTTACGCTTCTCAAGCTAAAAAAGACGGCTACGAGCAAATTGCAGCTCTCTTCACCGAAACCGCGATGAACGAGAAACAGCACGCCAAACAATGGTTTAAATACCTGGTAGGCGGCGAAGTTCCCGAGACTCCCGTTAACCTTAAAGACGCTGCTGCAGGCGAAAACTACGAGTGGACTGATATGTACCAACGTATGGCTAAAGAAGCTGACGAAGAAGGCTTTACCCAAATCGCCAACCACTTCCGCCTGGTCGCTGACATTGAAAAGCACCACGAAGCTCGCTACCTCAAGCTCTTAGAGAACATTGAAGAAGGCCTGGTCTTCTCTCGTGACGGCGATACCATCTGGAAATGCCGTGAGTGCGGCCACATCGTTATCGGCAAAAATCCTCCCAAGGTATGCCCTGTCTGCCGTCATCCCGAATCCTTCTTCGAAATTGAAGCAACCAACTATTAGTTTGCGCAGCTAAATTAGCCAGACAAACTTAAAGGGGGTGTCTCAGCCGAGACACCCCCTAATTTTTTGCCCTTCAAAGCTTGTTGGCCTGGGTCTAATTTCTAGCCCTTAAAAGGTTGTTGGACTACTTTGTAGACGACATGGCCCAGCATGAGCAGGGGATAGATTTCCAAACGGCCTGCGATCATGGCCAGGGAAAGGGTGATCTTGGAGAGGTTAGTGAGGCTGGCGTAGGAGAAGCGGGGGCCGAACTTGCCAAAGGCGGGTCCTACGTTGTTAAAACAGGAGGCCACCGCGCCGAAGGCCTCGCCGTAGCTGACCTGGTCCAGGCTGAGGATAGCCAGGCAGACAATAAAGATGAGGACGTAGATCATGAAGTACTGCATGATCTTGTGGCTTTCCTCCCGGTCTATCGCCTGGTATTCCCAGCGCAGGGGGAGAGCCCGCTTGGGCTCAAAGGCTGACCGCACGCCCTGGAAGGCGGATTTAACCAGCATACCCACCCGGGACACCTTTAAGCCGCCGGCTGTAGAGCCCGCGCAGCCACCCACAAACATGAGGCAGAGTAAAACTATGTGGGAGAAGAGGGGCCAGCTATTAAAATCGGCGGTGACAAATCCCGTGGTAGAAATAATGGAAGAGGTGGCAAAAAAGGCATCGCGCAGGGCCCGGCCATAGTTTTGTCCCTGAGCTAAGTATTGGGGCAGAATATTCAAGCTCATGAGTAGAGTCGCCGTGGCTACAATGGTGAAAAACCAGCGGAGCTCTTCGGACCTAATCCGTTCCTTGCCCTTACTGAGCAGGAGATAGTGGTAAATATTAAAGTTGACGGCGAAGATCAGCATGCCAAAGGAGCAGACCAGGTCAATGGGCAGGCTGTCAAAGTGGGCGATCGATAGACTGTAGTCGGAGATGCCCCCGGTGCCGGCGATAGAGAAGCTGTGGATGAGGGCATCAAAGAGGTTCATGCCGGCCAGCATTAGGGCCAGGGCTAAGACCCCGGTCATACTGAGATAAATCAGGTAGAGCCGGCGGGCGGTGTCGCTGAGCCGGCTGTTAATTTTACCAAAACTGGGGCCGGGGACCTCGGCCTTCATAAGGTTGACCGAGGAGGGGCCGAGTCCGGGCAGGACGGCCATGGCAAAGACTAAAACCCCCATGCCGCCGACCAAGTGGGAGAAGGCCAGCCAAAAGTGGGAAGCGTGAGAGATGGCTTCTACATCTGGGATAACCGAGGCCCCGGTGGTGGTGAAGCCGGAGATAATTTGGAAGAGGGCGTCTACGTAGTTGGGCAGCTCACCCGTCATGGTGAGGGGGAGGGCACCCAGAAGGGAGTAGACCAACCAAATCAGGGCGGCCAGGACCAGGCCGTCGCGGGTGTACAACTTGATATCTTCAGGTTTTTTGTAGGCTAAGAGCTTGCCCAGGACTAGGGTCAGCACAATGCCCACGAAGTAGGATTGGTAGACTAGGCTGCCTTCTTGGAAAATAAAGGCTACCAGGAGGGGGGCAGCGAGGAGGGCTGCCTCTACCTCTAAGAGCCGACCCAGAATATAGGCATGTACTTTGTAGTTCATATGGCCTCCCCTGAAGGCTGGCTGTCGGAGGGCAGCTGACCCGCTAAGCTAAAATATCGTCTAAATTTTTCAGAGTCATTTCCTTGGAAATGACAATCACCCGGTCGCGGGCCTTGAGTACGTCGGCGCCGCTGGGAAAAATGATTTGCCCCTTGCGGTAGATGAGGCCGACCAGGATGCCGGGCTTGAGCTCTAGGTCCTTGAGGGGGGCATAGAGGCTGCGGGCTTCCTTGGGGGCGGTAAACTCTACGGCCTCCAGGCGGTTGGACATGAGGTGGTAGACCGCCTCAATATCCGATTCGTTGGAATGGCCGCGGGCCCGAATATAACGCATGAGGCCCTCGCCCGCAATGCGGTGGGGGGTTAGGATTGTCTGCAGGTCAAAAGAGGCTAAGAGCGGGAGCATGCCGACCCGGGTGACCTTGGTCACCGTCCTGGCCACGCCCTGGGCCGCGGCATGGAGGCTGATCATGATATTTTCCTCGTCCATGCCGGTAAGGTTTAAGAGGATATCAAAAGAGGTGAGGTCGGTTTCGTCCAAGAGCTCGTGGTCTGTGCCGTCGCCCACCAGAACTGAGATATGGGGGAACTCCCCGGCTAAGTGGTTGGCCCGCTGGGGGTTCTTCTCAATTAGGGTGATCTCCAAGTGGGATTTGGCTAAAAACTGGAGCAGGTAATGCGCGATGCGGCCGCCCCCGATGATGAGGATCTTTTTATAGCGCTTTTTGGCCTTGGTAAATTGATTGTACAACTGGCGCAGGTCGTTCATCTGGCCTGTAACCTGGATGCGGTCGTGGCCTTCTAAAATAAAACTGCCGCTGGGGATATGGATCTCGTCCTCCCGGGCCACTGCGGTGACCAGAAGCGAGGGATAGCTTTGGCGGAAGTGGACTAGGTCCTTGCCGATCAGGTCGGAATCCTCCGCCAGCTCGGCCTCCATCATGGTGACATTGCCGTTGACGAAGCGCTCCATGGCGTAGACCGCGGGGAACTGCAGCATTTCCGCCAGGTAGCGGGCAGCCTCAAACTCCGGATTGATCAGGTAAGATATGCCCAGACTCTCGCGCATAAATGCCATGTGGGCCCCATATTCCGTGTCGCGGACCCGGGCCACGGTGTGCTTGGCGCCCAGCTTAGAAGCAATCATAGCGGCGGTTATATTAACCTCGTCAGAAGAAGTCGCGGCAATAAACACGTCACAAGAAGGCATGTTGGCTTCCAGCTGCAGGTCGATAGAAGTAATAGAACCGGTAATGGTCCGGATATCCTCCCGCTCGATGGCCTTGGTTAACACATTTTCATTAGTATCCAAAGCCGTGACATCATGGCCTTCGTGGCTGAGCTCATGGCAGAGGGCCGTGCCCACCTTGCCTAGCCCGCCGATGACGATTTGCATCAGTAATCTCCTCCCGCATCCATGCCGCCGCAACTCACGGCTAACGGGGCATTAACACGAAGTTTAAAATCTCCTGGAGAAATCCCAAATCCTCAGGATGAACTATCTGCGATAGTAACATAGGACCTTCAGTCTTTCCAAGCTCGAGAGTACTAAGGACAATTTAGCAGGAAATTAGCGAGTTTTGGCTTGTCGAGAATTATGCATTGGGGTGTATCATGCGGTCTTATGGGCGAAAATATGCTAGCGCAATTAAATTGTTAAAGTTTAGATAGTTAGGGATTTGGTTAATACAGTTATTTTTCCTAAATACCTGTACATACGAGTTTTTGTCTGTGATTTTTCTGCCGCAGGGCAAACAAGACTTGTGCTGCCGAGCGCTGCGTTTGTCTAATTTTAACTTAGATCGTGATGAGTTAATATTGGCAAAACTATAAGCATACACTTGGTTCAATAAGTAACGTTAAGGAATTAAACTTAGCGGATACGATATTGTCTTCGATTACTACGATGTGTTAGTAGATGATGAAAAGGGAATCAACGAGTGGGGACGCTCATCCTACGACATCTTGCTGGAAAAGAATGCTCGTGGCTTTTACACCCTTAAGCTGCCCCGCTTGATTTATGAAGGCTATCCCTATGAATTTTTTGAGGTAAAGCAGACCGATGGGTCGGATTTCGAGAAGAATGTAATTCCTCATACCAAGCCGGTTACCTACACCTTTGCCGCAACTAACTACCCGACGCCAACCCCACCTCCGGAGACACCTCCAGAAACACCTCCAAAGCCCCCCCAGAGACTCCGCCGGAGGAGCCTCCCTATGAGCCTCCTACAAGGAAGATCACCAAGGGGACCCCACCTCCCATTATTACTAAGGCGCTAATCATGAGACTTCCCGCTACCTCCTGTGTCCAGGCGGACTCAAATTCAACCGCCAAGAGTGCAGCCGAACTCGTAGAAAAAATTTGGTCAGAGCTTAGGCTCTCCGTAATCGCGCGGGACCTCTTAGGAGCCTTGCGCAAGGTGGCCTAGGGCATCATTAAAGAGATATCTTGCAGCAGTGAAGGGTAATGCCGGGGAATTGCGAGGAGAACGTAAATTCTACGGTACACACTCCTGACCTGCGTGCAACTTTACATCTGAGTTCGCGTCAATTTTTAGGGCCCTGCTGGTAATTGATTACTGGCAAGGCCCTATTACAATTTGGTAACTGTAGGGCTGTTGCCTTGCCTGTTGCTAGACTAGTGGACTGCGAGGAGGTAAAATGATCTGTACTTAAGAATTGCCTCAGTATGACTAAAATGTGGTAAGGCTTAAGCAGGCTGACTGGTCTCTAGCAGGCTAACCAGCCGGGAAAGTCCGCCCAGGGCGTGCCCCACATGACCTGAACGCGGTGCAACTTCAACTGGAGAGAACTGTAAATAGATGTTATTTAAGAATAAGCAAGCTCAATCTGAAACTGAAAGCCGCGAGGCTTCCAAACCTTCCTCGGCCACAGGACCCGTGCCCCAGGCTACAAGGCCTGTGTCACAAGCTACGGGCCGTGTAGGTCAAACAACCCGTCCTCAGGGCCACCAGGGTCATGAGGCCCGCCACCAGCTGGACTCCGCAACTGGCCCGCAGGTCCGCCCGGATTTGTCTGACCAGGAGGCTGAACAGCACGAAGGCGCCAAGCTCCACTCCCGGGGCCGGCAGATTTTGCTCTTTGTCTTACCCATTATCGCCTTAGTTTTGGTAGGTATTTTGATCCTTTTGATCGTCAATATGCCCCAGCCTAAGGAGATTCAGCTGGAACGCTATACGCTGCCCAGCAATGAGCAGAAGATCCAGGCAACTCAGCCGCGAGCGACAGAGGTCGCGGAGACTAGTGCGCCTAAGGCTTCGGAAGCCCCTAGCTACCGCCTGGTTTCCCGCAGTATCAGCAAGGAAAACCTGTCCAAGCTAATTAGCACGGGCGCGGGTATCCCTCCCGGACTCCAATCAGAGGCGGTCCGCCTGGTGGACAACCCGCCTAAGCTGGTGTGGCAGCCGCCCGAAGGCTCTAGCATGCGCCTGCCCGCCGTGGTCAGCGAGAGCAAGGCCAAAGCTAGCCCGACTGAAAATGACCAGGAAAACCTGGAGAATGCGGACCTGCCCACCCTGCCTGTGGCACCTCCCGTAGAGGAGGAGGCGCCGCTTGTGGGTGATGAGGTCCTTACCCCACCTGCGGAAGAGGAATATGTAGAGACTCCCGAGGTCTTAGATGATCCCGTAGAGTCTCTGTACACACCTAACCCTGAAGGTGAAGCTGTCAGCTCTGGCTTCCATGCCACAGAACTTCCGGCCTATGTTTACGGCGAGCTGGTTAACGTGCGCTCGGATGCCAGCATGGATTCCGAGGTTCTGACCGAGGCCTACCAGGGTGATGAAGTTTACGAAATTGAAACCAACGGGTCTTGGTCTCGCGTACGTTTGGCAGACGGTTTTGAAGGCTACATCTTCTCTAGCCTCCTGTCCTACAACTACGTAGCGCCTAACCCCGAGCCGCCCGCAGAAGTGGTGCCTGATTATGTCGAGAGTGACTTCAGCAGCTACTCCGGCACACTCTACTCCACCTTCTCCGGGGTAAATATCCGGGCCCTGCCCAGCCTCGATGGTGAAGTCGTGGGCAGCCTCTACTATGGTGACTCGGTTACCGCCGTAGGCTATACCGGCGGCTGGTTCCAAGTCCTCATGAACGACGGCTCTACGGCCTATGTTCACGGTGACAACCTCACGGAAGATCCCGTCGTAGTCGAAGATATTTCTGGTGAGGTTATGCACGAACCTGTCCAGTGGATTACTTCAGATATTCCTGAAGTAGAAACCCCGTCCGACCTGGCTGGCGGTAACGCCATTGTCGGTCTGGCCATGCAGTACCAGGGCTTCCCCTATGTTTACGGGGCTGCCGGCCCGAACGCCTTTGACTGCTCGGGCTTCACTTCTTACATTTATAGCCAGATGGGCGTGACTTTGGGCCGTACCACTTATGACCAAGTGAACAACGGTATCCCCGTGTCCTTCTCCTACAAGAATTACTCCAACATGGTACCGGGTGACCTGGTGCTCTTCGCCACCGGCGCGGGCATTGGTCACGTAGGTATTTACATCGGGGGCGGTCAGTTTATCCATGCTGCCAACGAAAGCGTAGGAGTAGTTGTCGATAGTTTAAATATGGATTTCTGGGCCTCCTCTCTGGCTCACGTCAGGAGGATTTACTACTAGGCAACTTGCAAAGGTAAATACATGACAAGACGACAAACAGAAAATAAATCAAGAGACAGAGCTGGTCAGAGGCGGAAAACCTCCGACCGCAGATCTGCCGCTGGTAAGGGCCGTCCCCAGGGCCGCACTTCCCGTGTTCGTAATAACCAAGATCCGGGTAAGCGCAGCAAGGTGACCCTAGCTGTTTCCTTAGTTGTCCTGGTGGTAGTGGTTGGCCTTTCTTATGCCGCCATTAGCCGCTACATTGTGGTGCAAAATCAACTGACCAATCCTGCCTGGATTTTTGGCGCGGGCGAAGCGGAGCCCGCGCAGGAGGGGCATATTGCTAATAATATCCGCTACAAATCAGTCAGCCTGGGAGGCAAGACCTACCAGCAAGCCCGCGAAAGCCTGGTCAATTCGGAAGAAACCCTGCTTTCTGGCCTGGGCAAGCTCAAGCTCTACTACACGGCAGACGAATTTGTGGAGAAAACTCCTTATGAGCTGGGCATGCGCCTGGACATTGACCAAATTCTTAAGGATGCCGAGGCCGAGAGCAAAAAGTTGCTCAACCGCAAGTACGTTCTAGACGACCGCTTCCACATGGATCCGGAGGCCAGTAAGGCTGCCCTGGATGAATTGGCGGAAGAACTCGACCAAGAAGGCGGCGACGCCAAGGCGACAGGCTTTGACTTTGAAACTAATACCTTTGAGTTTGAGGACGAAAAAGAAGGCCGTGAATTAGTTAAGGACAAGAGCGCCCAGCTAATTAAGGACGCTCTGGAGGCAAAGGACTATGAGCGGGAAGTCAAACTGGAATTCAAACGGGTAGCTCCTGGCCGGACGGCTAAGGAACTCAACGAACACTTGGGCTTCGTGGCCTCCGCCACTACGCCCATCATGTCCTACTCGGAAGCCCGTAACCAGAACGTGCGGGTGGCCGCTGACCGTATCAACGGCACTATCCTGAACCCGGGCGATTCCTTTTCCTTTAATACCACCGTAGGCGCAATTACCGAAGCTAACGGCTTTGTGCCTGCAGGCGTGCAGGATGCGGACGGTAACGACGGTCTGGGCATGGGTGGCGGTATCTGCCAGCCCTCTACCACAATTTACCAGGCCGCGGTTAGGGCTAACCTCACCATAGACGTGCATAACTTCCACTCCACGCCTGTACCCTACTGCCCCATTGGCACCGACGCCATGGTCTCCGACTGGTCAGACCTGGTCTTTACCAACAACTCCGAATACCCCTACGCCATTGTCTCCCGCTTTGACGGAGCCAACCTGTCCTTCGACTTTTATGGTCCGACCGACCCCGAAGGCGGCAGCTATGACCTCTATGTGGAAGACCTGGGCTCCTACCCCGTAAAAGATGAGCCTAAGACAGTCCAAGACGATACCCTGGCCCCACGTGAGACCGAAGTGCGCAACTCACCGCGCCCCAACCGCCACGTTAAGGTCTACAAGATCTACTACGACGCAGCCGGCAACCTGGTCTCCAAAGAACTCATGTACGACCACGTCTACCCCGGCTATGCGGGCGTAATCGCCATTAACGACCCTGAAAAATCCACCAAACCCGGTGCGACTGACACCCCGGTCGTGGCCTACTACGTCACCGGCCCCAACGGCGAGCAGATCCCTGTCTACGAAACCCAAACCGAGCGGGAAACCAGCCCGCCGCCGCTCCCGCAGCCGTAGGGAAGAAAAGTGTAGGCAATATGGCATTTAGACTGAACTGCCTACGCTTGAATGACCAGAAAACTCAATAATGACCAGAAAACTCAATTAAGTAGTAGGCAGAATCGCCCTTTCGCAGGTCTGCCTACTATTCTATTGCTTCTAAAGCCAGAAGAGTGTAGGTGATGTGCCTTTTTCACTGATTTGCCTACACTTCTGCGCCAGCAATCAGCGGTATCAGCGGTATCAGCCTCAGGTCTCAGTCTATTTTCCCTCATCCTCAAACCCCTGACCTGCGCGCTCGCTGATGATGTAGCGGGGACGGGCCTTGGTTTCGACGAAGATGCGCTCAATGTAAAGCCCGATTAGGCTGAGGGAAAGGAGGATGGAGCCGCCAATGAGGAGTTGGAGCAGGATGACGGTGGTGAAGCCGGAGGCGGCTGTGCCCTTGACCCACTGGACTAAGGCGGTGATGCCCAGAATGATGAACAGGACCATGAGGATGGCCCCGATAAAACCGATCAAATAGAGGGGTTTGGCGGAAAAGGAGGTGAAGGCGTTGATGGCCAGGCGGGTGAGCTTAAGGGGTGACCACTTGGTCTCACCTGAGGCCCGGTCGGCTACCTCAAAGGTGAATTCCTTGCGCTTGAAACCTACCCAGGCGGATTGGGCCCGGAAAAAGTTGGCGCGTTCGGGCATGTCTCGCCAAACTTCAATCACCTTGCGGTCTAAGAGCTTGAAGTCGCAGGCGTTGGCCAGGTCCAGCCCAGTCATGAGGTGGAAGAGTTTGTAAAAGCGGCGGGCGGCCCAGCGGCCTAGCTTAGGCTCATTTTGCCGGGCGGCTTTTTTACCCTCAACCAGGTCGTAGCCTTCTTCCCAGGCCTCCAGCATGGAGGGAATATAGGAAGGGGGGAACTGGAGGTCAGCATCCAAAACGATTACGGCATCGCCCTCGGCTTCCAAGAGGCCGGCTACTAAGGCGGGTTCTTTACCAAAGTTACGGGAGAAGCGTAGGGCCTGCACCTGGGGGTTAGTTTGGGCGAGGTCTTGCAGGATGGGCCAAGATCCGTCGACCGAACCGTCGTCAATAAAGAGCAGGCGATAGTCATATTGGGTGGGGATGTGGGCAGAAACTTCGCGCACGGTGTCCCGGAGTTGAATGGCTTCGTTATAAGCCGGAATAATTATGGTAATTTTCTTCTTAGCTGACATAGGGCTGTGGGGGACTGGCCACGGTTCAAACCAGATTAAGGTAAACCGCTATCTCCTTCTTGCGCAAAATATTGGCCCCCGGAGGGGCAGACCAGGGCCTAGGCATCCTTGCCTACAAGTGGGCCGTAACTTGTATTATAATGCGATTGTAACATAATAGAAAAGGAGCAGGGCTGGCCCCAAGCTGGCCAGCAGGCCCGATTCAAGCGTGGAGAATTCCAGCTTGAGTGGCTTGTGTTTGCCAAAGTAAGGAAAGGAAACTCAGTATGGAAGAATTGAAAAAAAGAGGACTCAAAGACTTAGATCTTAAGGGCAAAAAAGTTATTTGCCGCGTAGACTTCAACGTCCCCCAAAATAAGGAGACAGGCGCTATTACTGATGACAAACGGATTCGAGCCGCCCTGCCAACCATTAAGTACATTTTAGACCAGGGAGCTGCCTTGATTCTGGTTTCCCACCTGGGCCGGCCTTCTGGCTTCGAAGAAAAATTCAGCCTCAAGCCTGTTGCGGAGCACTTAGCTGAGCTCCTGGGCCAAGAGGTAATCATGGCTAAAGACGTGATCGGTGAAGATGCCAAAGCCAAGGCTGCTGACTTAAAAGCCGGTCAAGTCCTGCTCCTGGAAAACGTCCGTTTCCATAAGGAAGAAACCGCTAACGACCGGGCCTTTGCCCGCGAGCTGGCCTCTATGGCTGACCTCTACGTCAACGACGCTTTCGGTACGGCCCACCGGGCCCACGCCTCTACTTGGGGCCTCGCTAACTACCTGCCCTCCGCGGTCGGCTTCCTCATTCAAAAAGAAATTGAAGTTATGGGCAAGGCCCTGGCCAACCCTGAACGCCCCTTCGTCGCGATTCTCGGCGGCGCAAAAGTTTCCGATAAAATTTCCGTCATAAAGAACCTTTTAGGCAAGGTGGACAGCCTGTTGATTGGCGGCGCCATGGCCTACACCTTCCTCAAAGCCCAGGGCCAGCCTGTGGGTAAATCCTTGGTCGAAGATGACAAACTCGACCTGGCCAAGGAGCTCCTGGAAGAAGCTAAGGCTAAGGGCGTGAATTTCCTCCTGCCCCAAGACCACGTGGTAGCCACAGACTTCTCCAAAGATGCTGAAGCCAGTGTCCAAACAGAAATGGGCGAGGACTACATGGGCATGGATATTGGTCCCAAGACGGTTGAAGCCTACGCGGCTGAAGTTGCTAAGGCTGGTACCGTGGTGTGGAACGGCCCCATGGGTGTCTTTGAGTTCCCCGCCTTTGCCCAGGGCACCGAAGCTATTGCCCAGGCTTTAGCCAAGTCCCAGGCCATCTCCATTATCGGCGGCGGCGACTCCGCGGCAGCTATTGAGAAGTTTGGCCTGTCCGACCAGGTGACCCACGTATCCACAGGCGGCGGTGCCTCTCTGGAATTCCTGGAAGGCAAGCTCCTGCCCGGTATCGACAATATTCAAGACCAAGACGCACGTCGGACCCTGGCCGCTGGTAACTGGAAGATGAATGCCGGCAGCCCCAAGGCCGCGCTGAAGATTATGCAGGCTCTCTTGGCCGAAGCCGAAAGCTTCAAGAACGAAGTAATCATTGCCGCTCCTTACACCGCCCTTTCCGACCTGGCTCAGGCTACAGCGGGTACGGCCATCAAGCTGGCGGCCGAAAACTGCCACCAAGAAGACAAGGGCGCTTATACAGGCGAAATTTCCCCCCAATTCCTGGCGGACATGGGCCTGCACTCTGTAGTGCTCGGCCACTCCGAACGCCGCCAATACTTTAAGGAAACCGATGAGCTGGTCAACGCCAAAATCAAGGCTGCCCGCCGCTGGGGCCTGCGTCCTATCGTATGTGTAGGGGAGAGCCTGGAAGAGCGCGAAGCCGGTACGACCTTTGACCGGATTAAGACCCAGGTGGAGGGTGCCCTGCAGGGCATTTCCGCCAGCGAGATGAACTTTGTCACCATCGCCTACGAGCCCATCTGGGCCATCGGCACGGGCAAAACCGCGACCAATGACCAGGCCAATGAGGTTTGTGCCTTTATCCGCAAGCTCTTAGCTGACCTGTACGACGAAAAAGTGGCCCAGTCCACCCGCATCCTCTACGGAGGCTCTGTCAACGATAAGAACGCCGCGGATCTCTTTGCCCAAAGCGACATTGACGGCGGCCTGGTAGGCGGAGCTTCCCTCAAGCCGGAGAGCTTTGCCGTTATCGCCAAGGCTTAAGCACCAAAGCTTAAGCGTCGAGCCCAAAGAGTCTAGGCTTAAGTAAAGTCTAGGCAAAATGCCTAAGAAGGCCCTCTGGCCGACTTTACATTTATGATATAATCTGGAGTGGCCCCAACTGGGGCCACCCTACACATTTACGGGCCGATTATTTGCAGAAAAAGCAGAACAAAGTAATCACAGCAACAAGGAGAGATAAATGTCAAAAGAAAAGAAATTCATGATGATGGACGGTAACACAGCAGCAGCTTGGACCGCCTACGCCTTCACCGAAGTAGCCGGTATTTACCCCATCACGCCCTCATCTCCCATGGCAGACATGGTAGACCAATGGGCCGTCCAAGGCCGTAAAAATATCTTCGGCCAGACCGTCAACGTAGTTGAGATGCAATCTGAAGCCGGCGCCGCAGGCGTTGTCCACGGTTCTTTAGGCACAGGCGCTCTCACCACCACCTTCACCGCTTCCCAGGGCCTTCTGCTCAAGATCCCTAACATGTACAAGATCGCGGGCGAATTCCTGCCTGGCGTTTTCCACGTAGCTGCCCGTACTATCGCAACACACGCCCTGTCTATCTTTGGCGACCACTCCGACGTCATGGCTGCCCGCCAGACCGGTTTTGCTCTGCTGGCTTCCAACAGCGTTCAGGAAGCCCACGACATGGCTGCTGTTGCCCACTTATCCGCCATTGAAGGCCGGGTCCCCTTCCTGCACTTCTTCGACGGTTTCCGTACCTCCCACGAAATTTCCAAGGTTCAGCTCCTGGACTATGACGACCTCAAAGAACTGGTCGACATGGACGCTGTAGAAGCCTTCCGTAAGCGCTCTCTCAGCCCCAACCAGCCTATCCTCAGAGGCTCAGCCGAAAACCCGGACGTCTTCTTCCAAGCCCGTGAAGCTGGCAACCCCTTCTATCTGGCCCTGCCCGCCGTTATCGACAAGTACCTGAAGGCTATCAATGAGCTGACCGGTAAGAACTACCAGTTCTTTGATTACTTTGGCGCTGAAGATGCCGAAAAACTCGTCATCCTCATGGGCTCTGCCGTAGAAACTGCCGCTGAAGTGGCCCTCCACCTCAATAAACAAGGCGACAAATGCGGTGTTATCAATGTCCGTGTTTACCGCCCCTTCTGCAATGACCGCCTCCTGGCCGCTATCCCCAAGACTGTTAAGCACATTGCGGTCCTGGATCGCTGCAAGGAACCCGGCGCTGCGGGCGAACCCCTCTACCTCGACGTGGTCAACGCCTTCAAGGATGTGGAGAATGCTCCTACCATCATCCGCGGCCGCTATGGTCTCTCTTCCAAAAACACCACGCCTGACCAGTTTGTGTCTGTCTTTAAGGAACTGGGCAAGGCTGATCCTAAGCCCGAGTTCACCATCGGTATCAACGACGACGTTACCCACCTGTCCCTGGAGAAATCTCCTGCTCTGGACATCGCTCCCGAAGGCACTATTGCTTGCCGCTTCTGGGGCCTGGGCTCTGACGGTACCGTTGGCGCAAACAAGAACTCCATCAAGATCATCGGCGACCACACCGACCTTTATGCTCAAGCCTACTTCAGCTATGACTCCAAGAAGTCTGGCGGCGTAACCATTTCTGACCTGCGCTTTGGTAAGCATCCTATCAATGCTCCTTACACCATCGACGTAGCCGACTTTGTGGCCTGCCATAACCAATCATATGTAGATAAGTACGACATGCTGGCTCCTCTGAAGAAGGGCGGCTCCTTCCTGCTCAACACCCACTGGAACGCGGAAGAGCTGGACGAGCACCTGCCGGGCCACATGAAGCGCTTCCTGGCCGAAAACGACATCAAGCTCTACACCATTAACGCTGTAGACATCGCTGCCGAAATCGGTCTGGGCTCCCGCATCAACACCATTTGCCAGGCTGCCTTCTTTGCGATCACCAAGGTTATCCCCGTAGAGGATGCCGTGAAGTACATGAAGGAAGCTATCGTTAAATCTTACGGCCACAAGGGCGAAGACATCGTCAACATGAACTACGCCGCTGTCGACGCTGGTATTGAGAAGTTCAAAGAAATTCCCGTACCCGCCGAGTGGAAGAATGCTCAAGACGCACCCCAGCCGGTTAACGAAGCTCCTGACTTTATCCAGAACGTGGTTGAAGTCATGAACGCTCAAAAGGGCGACACCCTCCCCGTATCTACCTTCGTAGACCGTGAAGATGGTCACTGGCCCGCAGGCACTACTCAATATGAGAAGCGCGGCATTGCCGTGAACATTCCTATCTGGAATTCTGAGAAGTGCATCCAATGCAACCAGTGCTCCTTTGTCTGCCCCCACGCGGTTATCCGCCCCTACCTCTTCAACGAAGAAGAAGCCAAGAATGCTCCTGAGAGTCTGCATCTCAAGGACGGCGCCAAGCCTTACGAGCAGTACAAATACGCTATTCAGCCTTCACCGCTGGACTGCACAGGATGCGGTTCCTGCGCGAACATCTGCCCCGCTAAGGCCCTAGATATGGAGCCTCGTGAGGACCATCTGGACCAGGAAGACAACTACAAGTACGCCTCCAAGATTAGCAAGAAGGCCAACCCCATGAACAAGGCTTCTGTCAAGGGATCTCAGTTCGAAGAACCTCAGTTCTGCTTCTCTGGCGCCTGCGCGGGCTGCGGCGAAACTCCTTATGTCAAGTTGGTTACCCAGCTCTTTGGCGACCGTATGCAGATCTCTAACGCTACGGGTTGCTCTTCCATCTATGGCGGTTCTGCCCCCTCCACTCCTTACTGCCCCAACGCTGCTGGTCATGGACCTGCCTGGGCCAACTCCCTCTTTGAGGACGCCGCAGAGCACGGTCTGGGCATGCACCTGGGCTACAAGCAGCTGCGCAATCGCGCCAAGGGTTATCTGACCGAGCTGCAGGAGAAATCCAGCGATGTCGAGCTCAAGGCTGCGATCCAGGCTTGGTTGGACGGCTTTGAAGATGGCGAAAATACCCGCGAACTCACTGACACCATGGTTGAGAAGCTGAAAGCTTACCAGGGCGAAGGTGCTGACCTGGCCAAGCAGGCTCTGCAATATGAAGACTACCTGGTCAAACGTTCCTCCTGGATCTTTGGCGGTGACGGCTGGGCCTACGATATCGGTTACGGCGGTCTGGACCACGTGATGGCTTCTGGTGAAGACATTAACGTGCTGGTACTGGATACCGAAGTTTACTCCAACACCGGCGGCCAAGCCTCTAAGTCCACTCCTCTGGGTGCTATCGCCGAGTTTGCCGCTGGCGGTAAGCCCATGAAGAAGAAAGACCTGGGTGCCATGGTCATGACTTATGGCTATGTCTACGTGGCTCAGATTTCCATGGGCGCCAACCAGGCTCAGACCCTGCGGGCTATCCGTGAGGCCGAAGCTTGGCACGGTCCTTCCATCGTCATCGCCTACGCGCCTTGTATCAACCACGGTATCCGGGGCGGCTTGACCATCTCCCAGACCCGTGAAAAGGATGCTGTTGAGACCGGTTATTGGCACCTCTACCGTTACAACCCTGCCCTCAAGAACGAAGGCAAGAACCCCTTCATCCTGGATTCCAAGGAGCCCAAGCGCGACTACAAGGAATTCCTGCAGAAGGAAGTACGTTACACCTCTCTGGCTGGCAGATACTCTCAGGAAGAGGTTGAGGCCATCTATGAACGCGCCGCAGCCGCTGCTGAGGAACGCTACCAGAACTACGTACGTTTGGCATCCTACGAGCCCGCACCGACCACAGAAGGCTAAGCCTGAGTTAGGCTAAAGCCCTCTAGAGGCGCCTAGACCGGCAAAGCCGGGCTTAAAGGCTCAATAGCTTATGCTATAATTAAACCCCGCAGCGATGCGGGGTTTTTTGTCGCTTTAAGGCCGCCCGCGGCCTTAATTGGTCTCTTCGAGGGACAAGCCCGGCGACCTTAACTAG
>CAYNNG010000028.1:0-3913 GCA_964398655.1 uncultured Oscillospiraceae bacterium | reverse complement strand
GTCTCTTCGAGGGACAAGCCCGGCGACCTTAACTAGCCTCTCCGGGGGACAAGCCCGGCGACCTTAACTGGCCTTTCAGGGGCCAAGCCGCCTCTCAAGGGATCAAGCCTAGCGAACTCAACTGGCCTCATCCGGGACCAGGCATTGCAGCCTTAACCGGGCCACGCCCGGATCAGGCACAAAGGAATTACGTGAACACATGCTGGAAATCACACGCGCACAAGACCAATACAGCCCTGACCTGCACATTCCTGCGGCATTCTTCTTGGAAGATATGCCCCAGCTGGATGAGATTAGCCTGCGGGCCTTTTTGCTCATTCTGGCCCAGGCCCAGCCGGGTACCAGTCAGCTGGATGAGCAGGCCCTGGCCCAGCAGCTCCAGGTCCCGCCGGACCGGCTGCTGGATTCCCTCAAGCTCTTGGCGGCGCGCGGCCTCCTGTCCTGGACTGCCCAAGGCTTAGAGCTGGCAGACCTCCAGGAGCTTTACCGCCAGCGCGTGGCCCAGCAAGCGGCCCCCGCCAGCCCCGACCGCACGCTTGCTGCCCAGCAGCAGGCCGAATTGGCCGATTTGGTGGGCCAGATTAACCACACCTTCTACCAAGGGGTCATGCCCCTCTCTTTCTACAACTCTATTGAAAAATGGTACATGGACTATGGCTTCGCGCCCGACTTGATCTACGCCCTCTTTAACGAAATCAAGCAATATGGCAAGCTCCAGGTCAACAACTACGCGGAACAGGTGGCGGCTGCCTGGCGGGAGGAGGGTCTGCGGACTTTTTCAGACCTCAATGCCCGGCATGAAGCCAACCAAGGCCTCAAACATTACGCGAACATCCTGGAACGCAAGCTCCGTCTTACAAGCCGGTTTACGTCCTACCAGCTGGATTACTTGAAACGCTGGATCTACGAGTGGGACCTGCCCTTTGACCTTATTGACGAGGCCTTCCGGCGGGCGGCCAGCAAGCAGGCCCAGCCCAACTTCAACTATGTGGAGGCTATCTTGAAAAATTGGTCAGAGGCCGGTCTGAAAAGCCTGGCGGAGGTTGACCAGTACGAAGCTGATTACCAGGCTCAAAGAAAGGCCCAGCAAGAGGCCAAGCGCCGTCCTGCCCGGTCTGTCTCCCAGGCCATGGGCAATTTTGACCAGCGCCAGTACCAGGAAGAGGAGATTACCTCCCTCTACCGCAGCCTGGATTTTTTGAAGTCCGATCCCGGTTCCAATCCCCCAGAAACCAGTGCGGATGCGAGTTCCGCCCACTAGGTTAAGAGCTAAGGAGTTACATGCAGGTACATATTCCCCCAGATATAAGGAAGGTCTACCAGGCGAGACAAGCGGACAACCAAGCCCGGCTTGACCGTTACCGGCAGGATTTTTTAGCCCAAGACTCCAGTCTGCGGGCCCTGGAGCGGGCCTATCGGGAGGCTGGCGCGACCTATCTCTTAAAGTCCCTGCAGGGGGGAGGGGAGCAGGAGGCTGCCCGGACCAAGCTGGCTCAGCTGCAGGCACAATTGGACCAGGCCTACCGGGTCAAAGAAGCCAAGCTCTTGACCGCAAGGGACCTCTACACCTGCCCCCTCTGCCAAGACACGGGCATTTACCAGGGCCGACTCTGCTCCTGCGCCTTGGAAATCCGCAATCAGCTGGAAAGACAGAAGGGGATATCCTTTCCCCCTCCGAAGGAAGCCAGTCTGGAGCGTTTTGACCTGGACCTGTTTTCGCCAGAGTTGGATCCCCAGGTTTATCAAGGCCAGGCCAGCCCCCGCCAGGTAGCGGAAAATCTCTACCAGCGGAGCCGGGAGATCTTGGCTAACTTTCCGCACTCAGACCGCAATTTCTACTTTTTCGGCAAGCCGGGTACGGGCAAAACCTACTTGGCCGCGGCCCTGGCCAACGGTCTGAGGACCCAGGGCTATTCCGTGGCATTTATCCGATCCATGGCCTTTGTAGATTTGACCGCCCAGGTCCGGGTGTTAGACCGGTCTTTTTCGGCTGACCGCACGGAGAAGCAGGTTGCCCGCGAGCGCCTGCAGTTTTTACGCGAGGCTCAGGTCCTGGTCTTGGATGACTTGGGGTCAGAGGCTGGCAACGATGCCTCCTACAATGATTTAATTGCTCTTTTGGATGCCCGGGTACAAAATCCCGAGCAGATGACCCTTTTAACCGGCAACTTGTCTCCCGTGGATTTTTCCCGCCGTTACGACGAACGCCTGGGTTCCAGGCTCTTAGGCGCTTTCCTGGCCTTCCCCCTGGAGGGACCGGACCTGCGCATGGAGCTGGCCCGCCGGGCCCAGTATGGGGCCTAGATTTTGCCTATGCCCGAACTCATCCGCTGTGGCTGCGACTTAGTTGAAATCCGTCGCCTGGAAAATCCACGCGACCGCCTGCTGGACCGGCTCTTTGATCCGGAGGAGTTAGCCCTGTGCGGGGGACGGGCGGAGAGCCTAGCGGCCTTTTTTGCGGCCAAGGAGGCCTTCGCCAAAGCCTTAGGCTGCGGCCTCCTGACGACGGAAGGTATCGGCTTTAAGGACGTGGGTATACGCAAGACCCCCCAGGGAGCCCCCTATTATGTCTGGGGTGACCGGGTCAACCAGCTGGTGCCTCGCCTGTCCTTCCCCGTGTCGCAAGATGGAGCAAACTTTAGCGGGGTAACTTGCTGCCGCCTGATTTCGGCCAGCCTTTCTCTGAGCCATGAGGCCGGCCTGGCTATGGCTAGTGCCCTCGTCACCTTGCAGCTGCCAGAGGAGGAAATCTAGATGCCTAAGCTGGTTAAACCCACTAACCGCCTGCCTCAGTCGGACAAGGAAAAGGCCCAGGATTCTCTCCTGCATAAGTCTGTTTATTTAGGTGACCGCAAGCGCAAGCTCCCAGCCTGGCTCCCACCCCTGGCCCTCACCATGGTCACCCTCTTAATTATCCTCTGGCTCCTGCCCCGCCTGTTTGCCGAACCGCCAGCCGAAGAGGTTACCGACCCCACAGCCTCCGAGCCCTACCTGCAGGAACCAGGCCAAGCCGCTCCCGCTCCGGTTTTCCAAGCCGGCGACCGAGCCTTGATTCGGGTAGGGGAGTGCCCGCTTTTTGACCAGCCCAAGATCCAGGCCAACCGCCTTTCCTCCGCGCTATTTGGTGAACAGGTGGAAGTCCTCAGCCTGAAAAATACCTGGGTCCGCGTTCGCCTCGCAGATGGCCTGGAGGCCTGGCTGGACAGCCAGAACCTCACCAAGGATGAAAACCTGCGGGAAAAGCAGGAGAAGGACCGCAAGGCCATGGTGCTGGCTCCTTACAAGAGGATTATGAGCCATGCGATCGACGGCTATACCCTCCTGCGCGCCCCCATGGGCACCATCCTTTACCCTGACCACCAAGTGGCGGAAGTCCTGGGCCTGCCCCTGCCAGACGGCCAGACTGGTTGGGTTAACAGAAACGACCTCCTCTTTATCGAAACCGGTGACCTGCCGCCCGTGCCTCCTGCCAAGGCCAACGCCCTCTTTGTCAGCTCGGCCATGAACTTCTACCAAGCCACCTACATCCCCGGCGGCATGTCCAAAGAGGGCGCGGACATGGCCGGAACCATCTATATCGCGGCCCGGGTAAACGGCCTCGCCCTGCCCCGCGACCTGGCCTCCCAAGCCAAGGCCGGCACCGAAGTAGAAACCATTAAAGACGTCACCACCGGCCTCATCCGGCCTCAACTCCTAGAACCTGGAGTAGTAGCCTTCTTCCACGCCCCTGACAATCCCCGCAAGATTACACAAGCCGCGATCCTGCTCGAAGAAGGCCAAGCCCTCTGCCGCCTAGACAACGACTCCACCCTCAATATCCGCGACCTCAGCCGCCAAGAAGAACTACTCTCTCGCCTGGTAACCGTCCGCAAATACTTTGCGGACTAGACTTCCCAACCTTGCGTGGGCTTGG
>CAYNNG010000027.1:0-21460 GCA_964398655.1 uncultured Oscillospiraceae bacterium | reverse complement strand
GGATGCCAAGTACTTTTGAAAGTATCTGGAATCTGAGTGCTTGCAATAGTGTCTGAAAGCCTAGTACTTGCAAATTTGCCCGAAAGCCAGGAAAGGGGGTGCGGACAAAAAGTTGGACTCTGGAAGAAAGGAGCTTGATCCGAGTTAGTCGGATCCGTAGAGACCGGATTTCCCCAAAAAACTTGATCCCAGTTAACCGAAAGCCTAGAGCGATCACATATGACACAGGGGTGCAGGTTACCACTTTTATGGCTTGCCATGTGTTATACTTTGTGCAAACAAGCAGATTATCCTATCTGTTTGAAATATTATGTTGCCACGTGCAAGAAAGAACATTTTGGAGGTTTTTATGAAAAAGACTTTATGCCTCGTGCTTAGCCTACTCCTTGCCTTCGCCCTACTGCCCTTAGCGGGCGTAGCCGCAGAAGAAGCCCCTTTAACTGGTGAAATTAGTGTTCAAGCCGAAGAAGGTTGGATGGATTACTACAAAGCAGCCATCGACCGCGTGCTGGAAGCTAACCCCGATGCCAAAATTAACCTGATCGAAATGGGCGCTTTTGACCATCTCGATACGATTGACAACACCGATGCGGGCAACCCCGACGTCGCAGATGTTTTCGCTATCCCCGCTGACCGGATTTACGGCCTGACAGACGCTGAAGTCTTAGGCGCCATCGATGCGGAAAAACTGGTCGAAAAAATTGGCGGCTGGAAAGATTTTGACGCTTTTAACGAAGGAATCGGCGGCAATTTCAAGATTGATGATGAATATTTTGCCTTCCCCTTCAACATCGAAACCTTGATCGTCTTTATTAACTCCGCTAACGCAGAGGCCAATGATATTGACATGGAAAAGCCCATTGAGCTGACCGAAGTTAAGGATCCCGCCACCGTGCTCCTGCCGGCTTTTGATGCTTGGTACGGCGTAGCCCTCACCAACTCCGCAGAAATCGAACTGCTCGGCCGTGAGAAAGAAGATGACGCTGAAGACTATACTTTCTTCAGTGACCTCACCGCTGACTGGTCTGACCTGCCCGAAGAGAAACAAGCTTTCTTTACCGCCCTTTATGACTACTGGAAGCTCAACTTTGACGCCAACACCACCCTCTTCGATCCTGATGCAGGCTGGGGCTATATTGATGATACCTTCACCAGCGGCCAAGCAGGCGTTTACCGCTTAGGCGGCCCTTGGGATACTGGTTCCATCAGCGAAAAAGCTAACGACGGTAAAGATCTGGTTATTAAGCCCATCACCGATATCACCGTTAACGGCAAACCCCTACTCCACTGGAAGGGCGGCTGGGGCCTGGCTATCAACTCTCGTATAGAGGGCGATGAAGAAAAAGTAGCCCTGGCCGAAGCTCTGATTGCCGAGCTGGTAAATCCTGAGCACGCAGCTGAACTCTTTAACGCCACCGGTAAGATTCTGGAAAATGTCCCCGCTGAGGATTATGAAAAATCTGAAGATCTGAAAGACATTGATAAGAAGGTCATCAAGGCAGTTATCGAGTCCTATCAAGATGCACCTGCCCGTCCTCTGTTCAATGAGTGGGGCCGTGTCTGGGATACCTACAAGAACGCTATCCTCTCCTGGAACTCCGTAAAACCTGAATCCGCAGAAGCCGCCTATGCCGAGCTGCAAGCCAGCTTTGTCGCTATGATGGAAACTTTGGCTGCAGAACAATAGTTTGAAATATTTTTATAAATAAAGGGCTCCTTCGGGAGCCTTTTATTTTTAGAAGAGCTTTATAGAATATCATCTATAAATACTATCAGTATGATTTACATAATCTATGAGTGAGCAAGTAAGCCTAACAAGTAAAGAAAAAAACCAACTAGACCAGGAAAAGCTGCTGTCACTCCTGATCCCCTCGGCAGTTCTCATTTTGCTATATGCCCTAGAGGTTCTCATGTTGGTTAAGGATGCCGGATTGTTTGCCCAATGGCAGGCAGCCTATCCCGACCTCGATTTTTCCACCTACCTCAATGTGCATATCTTTTACTTTCTGGCCAAAATCCTCTATCCCGTCGCCCTATGCCTTTATACAGCCCTGACGATTAAGCGCTATGGCACGCCGAGTTACTTTCGCCTGGTCTGGCTGCTTTTAGGGATGGCGGCCTTGCTCAAGCAGGCCTTAGAGGCCAACTACTCCTCACTCTTCTACTACCTCTCAATACTTTGCTACTTGGTAATTCTTTGGCAGCTCGCCAGATTATCACATAGGGAGGATAAGTATTATCTGAAAAAACAGCAGGAGGCCAATTCATGAAGTATTACCCGGCCCAAGTTGCCGACGATATCGGCAACCTCCACTCCCGCAAGCACCTGGCCTTGGTAGAACTTGCAGATCTAGGGGCCCAGGTGGAAGCCGCCAGTCCTGAGCAAAAGCCAGGGCTAAAAGCCAGTCTAGCCAGCAAGGAGCGCAATTTAGCACAGCATCCCTACAGCCAAGAGCTCAAGGACTTTGAGCGCAAAGCCCAAGCCTTTGAAGCCGAGCTGAAAGGTAAGGCAGCCCAATGGCAGAAAAAATCACCCTATAAAGATAAACGTGTAGCCAAACTGGACGCCGAACTCAAGGCCGCTGAGGAGAGCTCCGCTTTTTACCAGCCCTACCAAGAACTCAGCTATGACGCCGAACTGGCCTACCTCATTAGTCAGCGCAAGCAGCTCCACCTACCAGGGATGATCCAGGAGCACGTGGCCTTAGAAAAAAGTTTGGCCGAAAAAGAGGCCCTCAAAGCTGAAGCAGAAAAGCAAGACCGGGGTCCCATTATAGCCGAGATCGCGGCTTATAAAAAACAGCGGCAACAAGTCTATCAAAATAAGCTGGCTGAGCTCAAGGCCAAGCAACGGAAGGGCCAAATTTCTGCCAAAGCCCTGGCCTCCGAACGTAAGATGGAGAAGCTGGCCTTAAAAGAAGACTTAGCCTTAAAGGCGCTAGAGGATCCCGTTAAGGGCCTGGAAGAACAAATTCGAGCCATCAAGCACAGCCTCAAGGTGGGGATTAAAGAAAAATACCGGGTCATGGAGGCAGATATTTCCGACCTCCGCCGCCGCACCCCCGTGGAGGTAACAGCTAAGAGCCCACGTAAGTTCCTCTTGAACTTCCTCCTGCCAGGCCTGGCTCAATTAGCCAACCAGCAATATGTCAAAGCCTTCTGCTTTTTTCTCGGCTCGCTCTTTATCGGCTTTGCCGCTATCCCCTACGCCCTGGGTTATGGCAACTACCAAGGCCAGGGCGTGGCAGGGCTGATTAGCCTAGCCCAAGGCGGCCGCCGGGTAGACCGGTCCATCATCTTCATGATTGAGGGGATCATGGCCATCTTCCTCTTAATCCTGGCTTTGGCCATTTACTATTTCGCCATCCGCGATGCTTACCGGGTGGAGAAAAAGCAAATCAAGGGCATCCGGCCCCACAATTGGTTTGAGACCAAGGAGACGCTGGAAAATCACGGTTTCCCCTACATTGTCTCTACCCCAGCCCTCTTAGTGATTATTTTCATCGTCCTTGTACCGGTAGTAACCACCATCCTCTTATCCTTTACCAGCATGGACCCCAAGCACCAGGCCAAATTTGTCTGGAACGGCCTGGCAAACTACAAGGTTATTGCCCTGGGACAGGGCGTGGCGGGCCAAGCCTTCTGGCATATCCTCTCCTGGACCATAGTCTGGACCCTGGCCGCGACCACGCTGGCTATCTTCATAGGCTTCATCCTTGCCCTCCTGGTAAACCAGGACCGTATTCGGGGCAAGAAGCTCTGGCGGACGATTTACCTCCTGCCCTGGGCAGTTCCCGCCTTTATCACCATCATGTTTTTCTCCGTGATGCTGGCCCCCAATGGTATGCTGACCGAGGTTATTTCCGGCCTGGCAGGGCATGTGGTAAATGTTAAAAACGATACAACCCTCACCCGGATTGCGCTGGTCCTGCTCCAAGGCTGGCTGGGGTCTTCTTATATCTTCCTCTTGTGTACCGGCATCTTGCAGTCCATCCCCCAAGACTTGTACGAGGCTGCGGAGATTGATGGCGCCGGATCCTGGAAGCGGGTCCAGCATATCACCGTTCCCCTCCTGCTCTACCAAATTGCCCCCCTGCTCGTGACCCAGTACACTTTCAACTTTAACAACTATTCCATCATCGCCCTCTTTAATAACGGGGGACCCTTCGTGCCCAGCAAATACGGCAACCTGGCCGGGTCCTCGGATATTTTGATTTCCTATATTTTCAAATTAACCATTGAGAACCAGTACCAGGCCCTGGGCGCGGCCATCACCATTCTGATCTCGCTGGTCCTCATGTTTGTGTCCTTCCTTGGCTTCCGCAAGACCAAGGCCTTTAATGATTAGGGAGGTTATTATGTCCATCTTTAAGCGTAAAAAATCCTCATACCTCTATCTGTCTGACAAACCTCCCCTAACCACCTTCGGGAAAATTTTCTTGGCCTTGTCTTATGTGATTTTGATCGCCTGGGCCTTTGCGATTATCTGGCCCTTGACCCAGATGGTCCTGTCCAGCTTTAACGGTAACCAAGGTAAGGCCATCTCTATGGCGGGAACCTATGTTTTCTCCCTAGACAACTTCCGTTATCTCTTTGAGAAGACCTACTTCCTCTCCTGGGTAAAAAATACCATTATCATCGCCCTGGCCTCCGCCCTGGTCACCCTCTTGATTGTCTCCTTTACCGGCTATGCCTACTCCCGCTACCGCTTTTCCGGGCGCAAGGCTTCCCTCATGACCATCATGCTGATCCAGTCCATCCCCACCTTTGCGGGGATCACGGCCTACTACACCATGCACAATATTTTTTCCTCAGTCCTGCCCTTCTTTTCCCGGGAGGCCTTGCTGGTCTTAATTTACGCCGGCGGTGGTATTGCCTCTAACACCCTAATTTTGAAGAACTATATCGACTCCGTATCCACGGAGCTGGACGATGCCGCCCGCATCGACGGTTGTTCAAATATGCAGGTTTATCGGTTGATCATCATGCCCATCGCCAGGCCCATGCTGGCCATCATCGGGCTCTGGTCCTTTATCGGGCCCTTCATGGATTACATGCTGCCCAAGATCCTCTTGACCAACCCCCAGTCCTATACCCTGGCTACCGGCCTCTTTACCCTGATCAACGATGTGAGAACCATGAACCAGCCGGCCTTTGCCGCTGGCGGCCTCCTCACGGCCGTCCCCATCATCATCCTCTTCATCAGCCTGCAGGGTCAGCTGGTCTCCGGACTGGCCCAGGGTTCGGTTAAGGGTTAAAGGCGAGAGTTTATGCAAGCTTAAGCACGCTCAGGAAAATTAATATCAGTGTAAATAAGGAGCAATCACATGGATGTGCGTTTAAAAAATATCGGTAAAAAATACGAAGGCAGGGAAGAATTCACCATCCGCCATATCAATCTGGAAATTAAAAGCCAGGACTTCTGTGCTATTTTAGGCCCTTCCGGCTGCGGCAAGTCCACCCTCTTGCGCATGATCGCCGGGCTCAACTCCATCACGGAGGGTGAATTAATCTTTGGCGACAAACTCATGAACAAGGTCGCGGCCAAGGACCGGGATATTGCCATGGTCTTCCAATCCTATGCCCTCTATCCTCATATGACCGTCTATGACAATATGGCCTTTTCGCTGAAGATGCGCAAAGAATCTAAAGAGGTCATCCACCAAAGAGTCCTAGAAGCCGCCAAGCTTCTGCAAATTGAAGAATACCTCTACTCCCGCCCTTCCGATATCTCCGGGGGCCAGAGGCAGCGGGTTGCCCTGGGCCGAGCCATGGTCCGCAAGCCCTCCGTCTTTCTCATGGACGAACCCCTCTCCAACCTGGATGCCAAACTGCGCGAACACATGCGGGTGGAGTTAGTCCGCCTGCATAAACGCTTGGGGACCACTACCATTTATGTAACCCACGACCAGACAGAAGCCATGACCATGGCAGACCAGATCGTCCTCTTAAACAAGGGCATCATCCAGCAGGCCGGAGCGCCTTCTGAGCTTTATCACCGGCCAGCCAACGTCTTCGTCGCCGGCTTTATTGGCACCCCCGCCATGAACCTGATCCCCGGCAAGATTCAGCAGGGGCAGTACGTCAGCGATAACCAGCTGATCCAGCTCCAGCCCTCCCCTGTTGATGCTCAAAAGCTCAAAGCTCACGAGGGAGAGGAAGTCCTCTTAGGGGTCAGAGGCGAGCGGCTCAGCCAAGGCTTAGCCGCAGCCAACAATTTCCAATTGACCGTAGATGTGGTAGAAATGCTGGGTAAGGAGCAGATTCTCTATTGTGAACTAGCCGACCACACGGAGCTGGTGGTATCTGCCCCCGGGCACCTGGAATTTAAGTCAGGCCAGAGCTACGATTTCCATATCCAGTCAGACGCCCTGCACTTTTTCAACAAAGCTTCCGGGGAAAGAATTAATTAGGAGGTAAAAACCTACCGTGAATTTCAATCAAGAACGCCGCATTTGTGCAGAGTTCCCCTCCCTAGACTTTAGTAAACATAGCCAAGAGAGGCAAAACAACCGAGAATCGGGAGTTTTGCTCCCCTTGTACGCCCTCCCCTCACCGGGAGGCATAGGCAGCCTAGGCCAGGCTGCCTATGCTTTTGTTGACTTTCTCGCTGCCGCAGGCTTTAACCTATGGCAGCTCCTGCCCCTTGGCCCCTGTACCGAAGAGAATTCCCCCTATGCCAGCCTGTCAGCCTTTGCAGCCAGTCCTAACTATGTAGGACTTGACCTCCTGGTGAGGGATGGTCTACTGTCGGCGGCTGATTACCAAAGTTTCTGCCAAACTGCCGCAGACCAAACTCCTTCCGGCCGGGTAGATTACGCCTGGGTAGAGAAGGCCCGCCTGCCCCTGCTAGAGCAGGCCTTCCAGAATTTCCAGGCCGGCAGCTGCCTAAATGCCGACTTGTCTCAGGCAGGCTTAGAAAAATTTCAGGTTAGAGAGCGGGCCTGGCTGGCAGACTTTGCCATCTTCATGACCATGCGAGAAAATTTGGGCTATAGCCCCTTGCAGGCCTGGCCAGAGCCCTTACGCCTGCGCGACCCCCAAGCCTTGGCAGATTTTGCAGCTGACCACCAGAAGGCCATCGACTTCCAGATCTTCCTCCAGTACGTCTTAGACCAACAATGGCAAGAATTACGAACCTATACCAAGTCTCGAGGGATCAGCCTGGTCGGCGATATGCCCATATACGTGTCCGCAGAAGCCTGTGAACTCTGGACCAACCCGCAAGTCTTCGCTTTAGCTAAGGATTTATCCATCAAGACTTACGGGGGCTGCCCGCCAGATCCTGGTTCTGCAGGGCAATTTTGGAATACCCCTGTGTATAACTGGCAGTTTGAGGCCAGCCAGGGCTTTGCCTGGTGGAAGTCCCGTCTGGCCCATGAGCTCCAGCATTTTGACCTGGTCCGCCTAGACCATTTCCGCGGTCTGGATTCCTACTGGGCTATCCCCGCCGCGACCAAGGATCCCCGCGATGGCGTCTGGAAGGTGGGCCCCGGAGATATCTTTCTCGAGGCCATCCAGGAAGAGCTGGAGGATATCCCCCTCCTAGCCGAGGATTTAGGTTATTTGACGGACTCAGTCATTCAATTACGGGAAGAATTCGGCCTGCCCGGCATGAAGATCATGCAGTATGCCTTTGACCCCTATGGCAATAGTGAAAATCTGCCCCACAACGTAGAAGAAAATCGTTTTTACTACTTTGGGACCCACGACAATCTCACAATTGAGGCCTGGCTGGCCCAAGCCTCGCCGGAAAGCCGCAAGTTTGCCGAGGCCTATCTGGGCTTGAGCCCAGAGGAAGGCTTCCGCTTCGGCATTATCCGCGGCCTCCTGGCCTCCCGGGCCCGCTGGGTTGTCCTGCAGATGCAGGATCTCATAGGGGGAGGGAGAGAAACGGTCACCAACGGCCTGCCAGACCAAGAGCCCTGGCGGTGGAGACTGCGGCCAGAAGACACCAGCCCGGAGGCATATAAAGCCCTGGCCTTTCAACATCTTGAACTCAACCAACGCTATGCCCGAGGACACAGGACAGATAAGTCTTAAAAGCATAGAATAGGACAAGTAAGCTAAAATTTGGTCATTTACCAACATGCAGATAACCGTCATTAATAATTAGTAAGGGAGATAGAACATGCATACCAACGAAAAAATCGCTGCCTTGAGAAAGGCCATGCAGGCCCAAGGTATCAATGCCTATGTGGTTAACACGGCAGATGCCCACCAGTCAGAATACGTAGCGGACCACTTTAAAGAAAGAGCTTGGCTCACCGGTTTTACAGGCTCCGCCGGTACTGGCCTGGTTACCCAGGATCAGGCGCTCGTATGGGCAGACGGCCGTTATTTTATCCAGGCCGAACAGCAAATTGCCGATAGTGAATTTGAGCTCATGAAGATGGCTACCCCGGGTTACCCCACGGTTAAGGAGTGGCTCCTGGCCAACCTGTCCGCCGGAGACGTTGTTGGTATGAATGAAGCGACCCTCTCCCAGAAGGCCTACGAACAGATGTCTGAGGCCCTGGCTGCTAAGGAGATCAAATTGCAGCCCCTGCCCTCTCTGCTCGATCCCATTTGGCAGGACCGGCCTGCCCTGCCCTCTGCGCCTATCTTCGCCCATGACCTGGCCTACACCGGCCTCAGCGCCCAGGAAAAAGTGCAAAATATCCGCCAGCAGATGTTTCTCGATGGCGCGGACGCCACCTTTGTCGTAGGCCTGGACGACGTAGCCTGGCTCTACAACTACCGGGGCGGCGACGTGCCCAACAACCCTGTCAGCCTGGCCTACGCCCTCATTACAGACAAGCAGGCCCAGCTCTTCATTGATCTGCAAAAATTGGACCAAAAGATGCAGAATATCTTCCAGCAGGAAGGCATTGAAGTTCTGGACTACACACAAGTCGCAGATAGGTTGACCCAGCTGACCGCGAAAAAGATCGCTCTGGACAAGGGCCGGATTTCCTACAAGCTATTTAAGTCCCTGCCTGAGGAGGTAGAAGTCTTAGACCAAACCTCCTACGTCTACCTGACTAAATGCTGCCTAAATCCCACCGAACTGGCCTGCCAAAAAGCCGCTTATAAGCGGGATTCCGCGGCAGTTACCCGCTTCCTCTTCTGGCTCAAGCGCGAAGTTAAAAAGCAAGATCTGGACGAGTGGCAGGCAGCGGAGCAGCTGCACACCTGGCGGAGTCAGGGAGACAAGTTCTTGGACGAGAGCTTTGGTTCTATTTCCGCCTATGGACCCAATGCGGCCATGATGCACTACGCTCCCTCTAAGGACCACAAGTCCAAGCTGGAGCCCAAGTCCTTCTATTTAATCGACTCGGGCGGTCAATATTTGGACGGCACCACCGATATTACCCGGACCATTGCCCTGGGCGAATTAACAGAAGAAGAAAAAACTGACTTCACCTTGACCCTTAAGTCCCATATCGCCCTGGCCTCCGCCAAGTTCCTGGAAGGCACTCCGGGCTACTACCTGGACTGCCTGGCCCGGCAGCCCCTCTGGCAACATTATATGGACTACAAGTGCGGCACAGGCCACGGGGTAGGTTACGTCGCAGGCGTACACGAAGGACCCCAGCGCTTCTCCAAGGCCTACAGTCCCCTCCCTCTCAAAGCAGGTATGCATATTACCATCGAGCCCGGTGTATATAAAGAAGGCAAACATGGCATCCGTCTGGAAAACGACTATGTAGTAACCTTTGACCGGGAGTTCATGGGTGATCGCTTCTTCCAGTTGGAAGTGATGTCTTTCGTACCCCTAGACCGCGACGCGATTGATCCCGACCTGCTCAACGCCCAAGAGATTGCCTGGCTGGACAACTACCACCAGCAATGCTATGACGTCCTCATTGACCAGATGACCACAGATGAAGAGAGGGCAGACCTCAAGACTGCCTGCGCTCCCCTCAAATAATATGGATCCCAAGTTTTTACAAGCACCTTATTACAACCTTTACTTGGTCCGGCACGGCCAATCCATGGGAAACTACTTCCACATCTTTGGCGGCTGGATGGACCTTCCTCTCACTGAGGATGGCAAACAAGAGCTCAAAGAGCTCAAAGCCCAAATCCCCTACCCCGAGGCCGATCTCTATCGGCACTCGGGGCTTACCAGGGCTCGTCATACGCTCAAGATTATTAGCGGGAAAGACGATATCGCCCAGCAGGATTGGCGGTTCTCGGAGTCCTACTTTGGCCTCATGGAGGGCACCGTCCCGGAAAACTATGAGGTGAATGAGGATTATTATGATAAGTTCTACCATGACATCCCACAGGGCGGAGGTGAAGAACTCTTTTCCGAGCAGAGGCTCCGAGTACTTAAGGGCTGCCTGGATCTCTTAGCTGAACTCAAGGCTAAGGACCTGAATTCTGCCTATATTTTCGGCCACTACGGCACCATTAAGTCTGCCCTCTTCTCTTTTGTGCCCGGTCTTAGCCACAATCTGGAGTCCAAAGAAATTATTCCCAATGGGTCTTTGTGGCATTTCCTGTTTGAAGATCAAAGCCAAAGCAAAAGCTCCCGCCAAAGCGAGAGCTTGCAAGATTTAAGTTTAGAAAAATTAGGGCTTAAACGTCCGGAGAGTGAAATGCGCTGCCTCTTAGTAAGGTCCTACTGGGGCCAGGGTTATCAAAATCTGGACTACCAGGCAGAGGACTTTAAAGAAGCGGAAGCCACCCTCCTAACCTAACTATTTACGTATGAGCATTGCCTAGTGGCCTCACGTGGCTTAGTCAAAAATAATGATATCACCCAAGAGAGGGATCTTCATGGCCTTGCCCTTGGAGCTGGTCAGAAGGCCATAAACAAAGCCTGCAAAAATCGCCAGTTCCAAGATGAAAAAAATCACCTTTAGGATTACCCCTAATACCGGGACCCAAGTTAAGAAGGCAAAAATCCTTCCCACTACCCACAGGGCAAAAGCACAGATAAAGAGCACCATGCCCTGGTTGGCATGGAAGCGGGCATAGGGAGAATCTTGAGCCGTAAGCATGGGGACCAAAAAGAGCAGGGGGATATAAGCCAAGACGGAAACCCCACGATTTTTCTCTTTGTCGCGGTTCGTAAACTGGCCTGACTTGTCCTCAAGCTTGAAATACTTTTTCCCCTCTTTTTGGGCCTTAGCAAAGACTTCTTCTGCCTCATCCAGCTTTGCCTGTGCTTTGGACTCTAAGGTTTCCTTGCCACAGGAAGGGCACTTTTTTGCGTCGTCTGGCATTTCTTTGCCACAATACCTACAGTACATGTTCTCATTCCTTTCCGGGTATTTTGCTAGTCAACACTATGCCTACAAAAAAGCCTGGGGTTTGGTGATGGCCTTACCCCAGGCAGTTTAGCTTATTAGAAGCTCTACTCTCCTTGGTAAGCAGCTCCTTCGTCCAAGCCCAGGGCACTCAGGGCCTGTACGAGTTTAGTAGCGATGTCTGCGTTTCCTTGTAAAGCCTGCATGTCTTCTTCATTGTTCAGGTCATAGTAGTCGGCAGGCAGTTCGGTGGTCAGATCCAATTCATTCTCTGCCAGGAAGCGAGGGCTCATATGTAAGGTAATGAACTGATCTTCTAAGAGTGTATCCGGCACTAACTTGCAGTCCAGCTTGTAGGCCTCACCCTCTAAATAGGCGTTCAGGGACAGGGCGGTGTTAGTTTCTTTTTCCACCCACTTGATGCTGCCATAGGTATCAGGGTTCTCTTCATCACTGTCTTCAGTTTCAACGTCTTCATAAGAAGGCTGTTCAGAAACTGTGGTCAGGTTGATATCGATCTGGCCGAGCAAAATCTCTGGAGCGTCACCCTGCTTTACGATGCTGACGTCTTTATAGCTGCCTTGCAGCAGGTCGCCTGCTTCGTAAATATTAATGCTGAAGTCACCAGCAGAGGTGCCGGCCGCTGTGTCTTCCCTGTCTACCAGTTGGTAGGTCGCGAGAGGCAGGAGGCCATCAACAAGCTTTTCCGGCTCAATTTCATTATCTTCCACGATGGAGGGGCTGGCACTCATCGCAAAATACACACCAGTCATAGCCTGGTCCGCGGACTTCACATTGAAGCCTTCCAAACAGATGCGCTCATCGGTATCGGGTTTTTGCAGAGTAAGCTTGTTGCCGCGTTTTATGCCATCAGCGGACATGTATTCATCCCAGGTAATAGCCATGGGATCCAAATCACCATTTTCTAGGTCAGCAATGAGATTGTCCAAGGCCTGGGTTACCGTAATGGAATCGCCATCGAAGTTAAAATCGTAGTTATCATAGTAGTCTTCGTATTCATCGTCTTCAAAGTCCCAATCTTCCTCCGAGTTATCCTCGTCCATATCGCCGCCACCCACAGACAGGCTGTCCAGGTCCAAGTCGGAGATACTATCTCCCTTAAAGGGAATCAGATCGGTAATAGCGGTAATGGCTTCTGAAGCACGGATTTCTTTGACAAATTCCAGGCTGGCCTCGCGCAAATTTTCGGCCGCTATGGTTTTGGAAATCACAGTCAGTTCTTCGCTGACCTCACCTACGGTGAAGTTAGCGGTCTGTTCACCTAAATCTTCAAATTTGCCCAGGTAGTTATCCTTGGCAGCCAAAAAGTCTGCTTTCGCTTGTTCACCATGCTGGGCCAAAACCTCGGGCAGGGCCATCATGCCGCTGCCTTCAGCCGCTGCAGGGCTGGCCAGGCTGGCCATATCGCCAAAGTCCTTCTCACTCATGAAGACGGGCTTATCAAGGATACCAGGGACATCAACCAACAGATTGTCGTTTACGACTTTAAAGGCAAAGTTCAGGGTTTTGCTGGTATCTTCTTTATTGTAGATACCAAAGTTATGACTGACAGCCCCCGTGCCCAGGAGGTCAGCCTGGTAATTAATTTTGAATCCTAATTTATTCAAAGCCATGGCAGTTTGGGCATCCATGAGCATGCCAGGGCTGACTTCCATACCAAAATCTACTTCTTGACCAAAAGGCTTTTTGATTTGGGCTAACCAATCTTCCAAGGCTTTTTCTTGGAAGAAGTCGTCAAAGTAACTGGTAAGAGTTCTGCTCTCCTGAGCCTCAGCAACTGCTGGGGTGAAGAGTAACACTAAGGCCATGACCAGAGTCAGGCTCAGGGCTACGAAATTCTTAAATTTTAGTTTTTTCATAACAATGCTTTCTAGCTTTTTAGCTTTTTGCTGACTTGCAAGGCAAGTACGGTTTGAGGCTGTCATCGAGGCTAAAATGCCTGGGTCTAGCTGAGAGAGAGATGTGTTTATAAAGCCTCGGCCCCTACGAGCGAAGCTAACTTTATTCTAACTAACGCATGAAAGCTAAGCAAGAAATTTACGGCAAATTAACCTCAGGGGTTTGAGGGGTTACGGTGACTAAGTCCGAATCCTTATACAGTTTGACAATCTCCATAACCTTAGCAGTTAGGAGCTGGCAGTAGGCCTTGGAACCCAGTTCCGAAGGGTGGATATAGTCCTCTTGAAAGTAGTCCGGACGAGTTTTGGCATTTGCGTGCCAGTCCACTAGGTAAACCTGATCGTGACTATCCACAAAGTCTTCAAGGGCACCATTGCGCTCTGCCTCGGTAAGGGCATAGGGCAGCACTATATTCACCAGGATGAGCGGCTTGCCATCCAGGTCCCGCCAGACTTTCGTCAAGGTTTCTGTGTCGATATCTCCATTGCTGCCCAAGGCGATAATCATGATTTCACCTAGGGGGCCGGCCGCCTTAAGCTGGCTGTAAATATCCCAGACTTCCCACATCTGCCGGTTGGACAAGGCATCCAGGTCCAAACCCGGCAGGTAGGGGAAAATATAGTAAGAATTTATGACAGATACGGAGTCCCCGATCATAGAAATGGGGATATCACGGTACTGGTCGTAAAGGTCCATATCCACGCTGAAGTCACCCTCCAGCTCGTTAAAGTCCAACATGTCCTGCCGCATCATATCGTACTGCCAGTCATCATCTGCTATGGGCTGGGGAGCCGGAATATGGAGCTCACCTTTAATCTTCCACTTACCAGGGCCCGTAGCCCTAGTGGCTTTGGCGCTGGTTTCCGGGCTGGTGGGGTGAGTGGTCGTAGTCTCAGGGCTACTGGAACTGAGATCTGAACCACCTGGCTCCCTCCCCTCTACGTTTTCAAGTCCCGCCGCCTTGCGGCTGGCGGCCTCGGATTTCCGAGCCTCCAACCTTGCCTCGGCATCCGCCAGGTCCGCTTCTAGTTTCCGGAATTCCGCCCCGCCCGTGACCACATAAACCTGCTGCCAGGGAGTCACCAGTAAAACAAGGGCTAGGAGGAGGCTGATCGCCGAGGAATAAGACAGCGCAAACTTTTTCAGGCTAAAGCCTGATCCCCGTAAGAAAGTCACAAGGCGGTAGGCTAATTCGGCCAAGCCTAAAGCTAGGCCTGCCTGGCAGGCTGCCAGAGCCCAGGCGGGTATGGGATAGGGGGTTAGCAGGCGCTCCAGGATCACGAAGACTGGATAATGCCAGAGGTAGATTTCGTAAGATCGGCTGCAGATCCAGGAAACGAGCGGGAAGCGGCCCACGGCTTCTAAGAAATTCTCGCCGTCAGCCAGCAGGGCCATAAGGCCAGCATAAATAAGCGAGTAAGCCGGCAGACCATACCGCATCATATCCATCAGGCTAAAGGGCAGGAAGTAGGCGGCCACAGCCAGCAGGAAGAGCAGGGTAATCAGAATGTTATGAAAGATTGCTACCGCTCGATCGTAGGAGCTGGCTTCCGGAGCCAAAGCAGGGGCTTCCGCTCCCCTCACCCTGGGCTGGGCGGGGCGCGTGCTGGCCTGAGGGGCTGGACGAATACCTGGTCTGTGTCCAGGATGTTCCAGGGCAGCGCGAGCCAGGCCTGGCTCGCGCAGGAGGGCAAAGAAAGAGCCCAAGCTAAAGCTAAAGAATCTGGTATCTGTCCCGTAATAGGCCCGCGTGGGGTCATCTACTCCGTGAGTAAAAATCCAAAGGAAGGCCAGGGAGCCCAGGCTAAAGAGAGCAAACTGGTAAAGCCAGAGTGACCTTTCGGAAGACCGGTAAAACCTCTCTACCGTAAGGCTAAAGAGCAGGTAAAACTGAAATTCTAGGGAAAGCGCCCAGATGTGGGTCAGGGGTTTCAAATAAGCCTGTCCCTGGAAATACGAGTCTCCCAAGGAAATCTGCCACCAGTTGTTGAAGCCTAAGATGGCCGATCGCAGCTGGCCCGCGTAATGGTCAAGGAACATGGGGAAGACCAGGATCATGACCAGGGAAAGCACAAAGAGCAGGATAATTAAGGGGGGGTAAAGTTTTGCTATCTTCTGTCGGAGGGAGGGCCCCAAGCAGGGTCGTTCCAGGCCGCGTGCCTGCTGCCAGATCAACTTGCGCAGGCTAAGGTAGCCAGCCAGGCAAAAGAAACCCACCACGCCCAGGTAAGCCTGGGGAAAAAGTAAGGGATTCAAGTGATAGAGAAAAACTCCGAGAAAAGAGAGGGCACGCAGGCTGTCAAAAGCATAGCGGTGTGATGAATGTCCTGCCCGGGTCATGGCCTATACCCCCTACCTTATAGCTGTCCCCCTATTCTAGCCGGGAAAAGCTTAGTCAAACAAATACTATTTTACAAACTCTTTAAGTTTTAGCTAAGTTCTGTAACAGACCTCCAGGGCCTTGGCAATCTGCTAAGATAGAAATACCCTCCTTTTAAAGCAAGGGCAAAATTTGCGACGGAAAATTTTCCATTTTAGCAGGAGATTAAGCCGCTCGCAGCACAGAGCGGGTAGTATTTTAGGCGTTTAGCCTGGGATATAGATGTATTGAGGTGAAAGATGGAACGGGGCAAGCAGTTTAACGGATCGAGAGATAGACAGCCGCAGGCTCAGGCCGGTTACAAACCCAGGCCCCAGCATGTCCCCGCACCTAGACCCCAACAGCATCCCGGACCCAGACGCCCCCAGGGACCTGGTCCTCAGCCTATCCCAGAGCCGAGAACTCAACATAGCCCTGGCCTTAGACCTAAGCCCCTTCAAGAAACTAGACCTCAACCTAGCCCTGGTCCTCGGTCCCAGCCTTTCTCAGAGCCCAGGGCCCAACATAACCCTGGTCCTAGACCTCAAGCAGGTCCCAGTCCCAGATCTCAGTCTGACCATGGCCGCCGGCCTCCTCAGTCCCCTACCCCCTACCAGGAGCCCGAGAAGTACTATTCTGCCCCTTATCACAGCTACCAGCAGAATAATACTTACCATTCATATAATAGTTCCGCCCCCTACGTGGAATACGGCCAGGATGCCGCTTCCAACTACGGCGGCTCCAATTCATCCTACTCAGCCTACCAGGATGACTATGGAGCTTATGACAATTACGCCGCGTCAGACCATGGGCAAGCTAACTATTACCAGCCCCGCAACACCCTGGGCGGAGACCCCTTTGAGCACTTAACCCAGCCTCCTGCCTGGACCAAGTGGATCGCCCCTGTACTTTCGGGGATTGTCTTTATTGCCTGTCTCATCATTCTGCTCACCCTCTTAAGTTAAGCAGAATTAGCTTTTCCTAAACAAACATAGGGGCTGCTCGGCTGAGCAGCCCCTTTAAATTCCGGGAGTAATCCGCTTGTTTGGTGAGTAAACCCCCTACTCAATCCGGATAATGGGCTCTTCCCAAGCTTCATGAGCGGGGATATCCAGGAGGGCTGCTACAGTAGCAGCCACGTTAGCCAGTCCATAGTCCCCTTCTTCCAGCATTTCCACATCATCCCGGCCATAGATCACACAGGGCACAGGAGACAGGGTGTGGGAGGTCTTGGGCCGGCAAGGTTCTACCGCGGGGTCGTTTTGACACATCTCTTCGCAGTTGCCATGGTCAGCCAGGAGGACCAGGGTGTAACCGTACTTATCTACAGCTTCCACTAAACGGCCCAGGCAGAGGTCTACGGTCTCAATCGCAATCAGGGCAGCCTGGTAGTTGCCGGTGTGGCCCACCATATCACCATTAGGATAGTTGGCACGGATAAAGTCATATTTGCTAGAAGCCATCGCTTGAATCAAGGCTTCAGTAATCTCATAGGCCTTCATCCAGGGCTTGAGGTCAAAGCTAAGTACATCTGAGGGGATTTCTTCCCAGGTCTCCAGCTCTTCCGAGAAGGGCTCCAGACGGTTACCATTCCAGAAGTAGGTCATATGGCCAAACTTTTGAGTTTCGGAAACCGCGTATTCGTTCAGCCCATGCTTGATCAGTTCCTCCGTGAGGCAGTTATGGATTTGGGGAGGGTTGACCAGATAATGTTTGGGGATATGCAGGTCACCGTCGTATTCCAGCATGCCCGCGTAGTAAACGTCAGGACGGCGGCCCCGGTTAAAGCCGGCAAAGTCATTACCCTCGTCAAAGGCTCGAGAGATTTCCAGGGCACGGTCACCGCGGAAGTTGAAGAAGAGGACACCATCTCCATCCTGCATGCCCGTCTGGGGAATCTGCGGGTTGCTAACCACAAAGGAGCCTAAATCCTGGTCCGAAGCCTCCGGATTCTCGGCCCGGTAGTGGTCTATGGCTGCCAAGGCGGAGGGGAATTGGGGGCCCTCCCCGTGGACATGGACTTCCCAGCCTTCTGCTACCATGGGCCAGTTGGCCTCGTAGCGGTCCATAGTGATCTGCATACGGCCGCCACCGGAAGCAATATAGGCGAAAAAGTCAGCATCGTTGAGTTCCGCGAAGAAGTCTTCCATATCCTTAATATAGATGTGGGCACTTTGGGCTTCTACATCACGGCCATCCAATAGTGCGTGCAGAGCAACTTGGCGGACGCCATCCTCTTTGGCCTGGGCCACCAGGGCCTTGAGCTGATTGATATGGGAGTGGACATTGCCGTCCGAGAGCAGGCCCAGGAAATGTAAAGTATGGGTCTTGCCCCTCTCTACCAACTTGTGCCAAGTCTCGGTCTGGAAAATCCGTCCAGACTCAATGGCCTCGTTAACCAGGCGGGCCCCCTGGGCGTAAATTTGACCGGAGCCCAAGGCGTTATGACCCACTTCGGAGTTACCCATGTCACCATCCGTAGGCAGACCTACGGCCGTACCGTGGGCTTTGAGAGTGCGGAAAGGGGCCTCTGCCATGAGCTTGCGCAAATGCGGCAGGTGGCCATGCTTAACTACGTTGCCATGGTCCAACTGACTGATACCTACACCATCCATCACAACCAGGATGACGGGCTTTTTAACCTTATAATGTTGGGTGTTTTCGGGGTTTGAAGATGTGGTCATACAGAATACTCCTTACCTTAACTGTGTTCTTTACTCTATCTAATAATACATATTACTGTGTACAAATTGCTGTGCGCAAAGCAACACTCAGCCTTGGAGCTGCAACTAGATTATAGACCGAATCCGAGGGGCTGGCTAATATTCCAGGCGGGAGCAGGTCTATAGCAGATTTGCCACTCTTAGTCAGCTTTGTCATTCATATACACCTATAGCTCTAACTCCCACAGTTGGAAAACTCACACCACAAAGCTGGCACTGGGTCCTCAGCCTGTGAAAAGTTGCATATCCTTTATATAGTCTTAGTTTAACATTAATTTCCTAAGAACAAGAAGACTCTTACCCGTCTACGCGCGGCCTCCCGATTTTACACAGATTTCACACAATTTTAAGTAGACATAATCTTGGCTTAACCTAAACTCGCCATACTGAGGAAGACCCGCAAACACAGAAAGACTCAGCGGGAAATTTTCGGAGGAATTATTGCATGAAAAAGACCCCTATTTTTCTGAGCATCCTGCTCACGCTTGCTCTCAGTTTGGGACTTTTCTTCGTACCTACAGCACCGGTAGCTGCTGAAGGCATGGAAGGCCCCATCAACATTTATACTCGTGACTCTGCTTCCGGTACCCGCGAAGGTTTCGAAGGCGTAATCGAATTCAAGGGCGAACTCGCTGACACCGCCAACGAAGTTACCTCCAACGGCGACATGGCTGCTAAGGTTGGCCAAGATCCTAACGGCATCGGCTACGTTTCCCTCTCTCCGGTACTCCTTGGGAAGAACTCAAGGCTGACTACCCCATCGTTGACCAAGACAACTCCGCTCTGGAAATCTCCACTGTAGGTTCTACCTCTGTAGAAAAAGTTGTACAAGCTGGCCTGGAAGCCTTCCAACCCTTAGCCGGTAACTTCCAAATGCGCATGAACCAAACCGGTTCTGGTGACGGCTGGAAACGTGTCCTCGGCGAAGAAAAAGACGGCCCCAACAAGGGCGATATCGGTTTTGCTTCCCGCTACTTCCATGAAAAAGAAGAAGTTACTGACAACGCTGACCTGACTGGCACCCTCTGCCAAGACGCCATCGTAGTAGTTACCCACATGGACAACGCGGTAGAGAACTTCACCAAGGCTCAGCTCTACGACATCTTCACCGGCGCTGTTGCTAACTGGGAAGACATTAAATAACTAGCTTAAGACGCGTGAGACCTCCATCTCACCAAATCTCATAGCTCCCCTCTCCAAAGCCCGGTTGGCCGGGCTTTGGGCTTTTCTAGAGATTATAAGATTAATCTTTAATTCCACCTCAATCTTCCCGCGGAATTTTCTTATTAAAACTCCTTTCGCAAGTCTTCTTGAATTACTAGGCAGTATTTGGCATAATCCTGAAGATTTGAGCAAATTTATTTTGTAGCACGAGGAGGCAAATCATGGACAAGCAAAATTTCAATGCCCAGCTTGGCAGTGAGCCCATTTGGGACATCCGCCAGCTCTCCAAGCCCAAGGCCCTGATCCTAGGTCTTCAGCACCTGTTCGCGATGTTTGGTGCGACCATCCTAGTCCCCTTGATCACAGGCTTAGACATTTCCACCACCCTGCTCATGGCAGGACTCGGAACCCTACTTTTCCACTTTATGACGAAGGGCAAGGTGCCCGCCTTCTTAGGCTCCTCCTTTGCTTTTCTCGGAGGCTATGCCGCCGTGGCACCTAAAATTGGTGAACAAGCTAATCTCGAACGCCTCCCCTATGCTTGTGGAGGCGTTTTTGTTGCCGGCTTAATCTATGTAATTATTGCCGCCCTCATCAAGTACTTTGGCGTAGAAAAAGTCATGCGCTTCTTCCCGCCTGTTGTAACGGGACCCATCATTATTTCCATCGGTCTTACCCTGGCCCCCTCGGCAATTGCCAATGCCAATACCGACTGGCTCCTAGCTCTGGTGGCCATCGCAGTCGTGGTTTACTTCAACATCTTCGGCAAAGGCATGGCCAAGATTATCCCCATCATCTTGGGCATTGTTTTTTCCTACGCCTTTGCTCTGATCCTCAACCGTGTGGACTTCTCCGCCCTGTCCGGCGCCAAGGTAGTTGCGGTTCCTCTAAACCCTGACCAGTTCATGAAGTTTGACCTCTCCGCGGTCATCACCATCGCCCCTATCGCCCTGGCCACTATCATGGAGCACATCGGCGATATCTCCGCAATTTCCGCCACCACCGGCAATAACTACATCAAAGAGCCCGGCCTCCACCGTACCTTGTTAGGCGACGGCCTGGCCACTGCTCTCGCCTCCGCCTTCGGCGGCCCCGCCAACACCACCTACGGCGAAAATACCGGCGTTCTGGTACTGACCAAGGTTTACGACCCTAGAGTCATGCGCTTAGCCGCAGTCATGGCCATTATTCTCTCCTTCTTCCCCGCCGTATCTGGCGTGATCCGCTCAATCCCCACAGCCATTATTGGCGGTATCTCCGTGATCCTCTACGGCATGATCTCCTCCATCGGGGTCCGCAACCTGGTAGAAAACCAAGTTGACTTCACCAAGTCCCGCAACCTCATCGTCGCAGCCTCCATTTTCGTCTGTGCCTTGGGCTTCAGCGGTGAGATCAACGGCATCTCCTTCCCCATTGGCGAAGCCACTATCTCCCTCTCCGGTCTGGCCATTGCCGCCCTGGTAGGCATCATCCTGAACGCCATCCTGCCCGGCAAAGACTACATCTTCACCGAAGAAAAACCCCAGGACACCGGCGTTAACTTCTCCGGCACCGATACCACCCCTGAAGGCCGCGGCAAGAAGTAGGCCAACCGCCTTACTTGACACGGCCCCAATCGCCTGCTAATATAGTCAAGCACTCAAAGAGCGTGGAGCTTCGCTCGTGTGGCGGAACTGGCAGACGCAACGGATTTAAAATCCGTCGAACTCACATTCGTGCCGGTTCGAGTCCGGCCACGAGCACCACAAATTTTTGAGACCAGATCGCGGAGTAGAGCAGCTGGTAGCTTGTCGGGCTCATAACCCGGAGGTCGCAGGTTCGAATCCTGTCTCCGCAACCACATAAAACAGGGTGACTGCTTATGGCAGCCACCCTGTTTTTGTTTTATCTGTATTGTCTTATTCCCTCACGCTAAAGCTTGGAGCAAGCCTGTGAGATCACCTATTTGGGATTTCACAGGTGAGCCAAGGCCACTCTTCTCTTGGAAATGCCTGCGTAATTTCAATTCTAGTGATTCCACAGGCAATATAGCCGTCAAGCGGTTTTGCCTACGC
>CAYNNG010000026.1:18129-22586 GCA_964398655.1 uncultured Oscillospiraceae bacterium | reverse complement strand
TTTTTTGAGTTACGTAAATGGAAAGTTTTGTCTCGCTTAATTTGACAAATAATACCTTTTAAAAAACGTAAAGGGAAGAAAATAAACATGGTGATATTTAAGAAAGCTAATTTTAATCAGATTAAGAGACTTGTAAAAATTTCAAAAGCTGCATTTGATACAGATATTGAGGTTGGAGCAAGTGAAGTTGGGGGTCCACCAGATTATGATTGTATGAAATGGCATAGACAGATGTGTAAAAATGGAAATTTATATGTACCTATGAAGGATGAAGCCATTGTTGGTGGGGCTATTAGGTTTGAGGATGAGAAAGATGCGGATATTGTGTGTAGGACGGATCTTTGTTGAGGCTTTACAATATCGCAAAGGATATGGGAAAGAAATCATGCAGCAAATTGAAAAAGTAGATGTCGAAAACCATATCCTTCGATTGGAAACTTCGGTCTCGAACCAAAGGACGAATTCTTTTTATCCGAAGTGTGGATATGAGGAAATGTATCAGGATGAGGCATCCGTATATTATCAGAAAGTGCTGGGATAGGACATGAATAAGGAATGGTCGGAATTAAATAAGCGTATGCAGGAGCATCTGCGAAAGGAACAGACATTTCCGAGTGGGATTGATACGCTGATTGATCTTCGTGGAAAGATGATGGACGAGATACTTCGTATGAAACGGGAGCTTTCTATGGAAGATTTTAGCAGGATGCCTTTTCCGAAAACAAATGGGTATCATAGCAAAACTATCGCATATTCTCTGTGGCATATTTTTCGGATAGAGGATATTGTGGCTCATTCTCTGATTCAAAGTGATGAGGAGATTTTCTTTCTTTACGATTACCGGGAACATACGAAATCACCAATTATTACAACAGGGAATGAACTTCAGGGGCAGCAACTCGTGGATTTTTCTAAGAAGCTTGATTCAGATCAGCTATATCAATACATAGAGCAGGTTCATAAAAGTACAAATGATTTATTGAAGAATCTAACATTTCGCGATATGAAGCGGAAATTTGACGAGAAAGATAAGAACAGACTGCGCAATTTAGAAGTGGTAAACCCGGATGAACGGGCATACTGGCTGATTGATTATTGGTGTGATAAAGATGTCGGAGGTTTGGTACAGATGCCTTTTTCCAGACATTGGATTATGCATGTGGAGGCAAGTCTTCGAATAGAGAATAAATTACGAACTAAAGGAAAGTGAGAAATAGCCGGATGTATGAAAGAATGCTCAATAAATGGGAAGTGCCTGAAAGGCAGAATGTGGAACTGTATTGCGGATATATGGCTTGCTGAACGTGTACAGACGAGTCAAAAATCACATTTCCATATGGAAAGCATTATGGCTAGGCAATTACACATAGAAAAGGACAAAAGCTGATATACCAATTATTTCCTGAAATAGAAGCCTTTACTCTTATGCTGAGATTATCCAATAAGCAATTTGCCGAGATATATGACAAAATGGAAGTTGAAATAAAGAAATTGATCGATTATAAGTATCCTTGTAATGATGGTGGATGGATACATTTTAGGATTCAATATCAATCACAAATTCAGGACATACATATTTATTTGCAGTGAAATGTGGATTTGAGGAGGACTAGTAGTTTATGGAGAAAAAGGCAAGCGAAATTCAAAAAGAAAGAATAAGTGAGATTGAGGGAAAAGCAGAGGAATTACTGAATAGCTGTGAAGTTGTGACGTTAACATCTGTCAATGAAAAGGGTTATCCAAGAACCTGTCTGATGTCAAAGGCAAAGAATGATAGTTTTACAGATATTTATTTTGTAACATCAAAACGTTCTAAGCTTAACGGTAAAGCTACTCACTTTGAGAATAATAAAAAGGCAAGTGTCTGCTATTTCAAGGGATCGGACAGTGTCACATTGATAGGTGAAGTTGAATTTATTGAGGACAGAGAGTTTAAAAAAAAAGTATTTCAGGAGTCGGAAAGAAAATTTTTCAGCAAAGGAATTGATGATCCTAAATTTCGACTTTTGAAATTTCATACATTGGAAGCAACTTTCTGGATAGAAGGTAAATTTCGGACATGTCATTATAGATAGGGAAAATATGATGAGAATTGCAATATATATGATATGCTTTAGCATTGCAAACTATCTGATTATTACCATGATAGTGGACATTTACCTGATGGGGATGGTGTGTTTTTCTTATGCGCCTAAAGTATGGGAGAAAAGGATAATCCTTTCAAAGAAGAACAGAATAGATATACAGACGGAACATCAATGCTCTACATATGCGGCAGCATAAATTCTCAGAAATTATAGAATTACAGCTGTGGGGGGAGAACTTTATCCAATTATTCAGGAGAAAATGAAAAGCGGATATGTGTATCCAAAAGGATTAAAAGATTTATTAAGGAGTTATGGCTTTGAAGTGATATACTGCAGAGGGAACATGAATGCTTTGAAATATGAGATAAGGAATGGTAATCCGGTCATTATAATGGATTTTAAGAACTTATTATCAGCAAAAAATCGTGATGAGTTACGTCAATGGTTACAGGAAAATCATAATAAAGAATGCGGATGCTGGCAGAGCAGTTTTGCCGGATATGTCTGAAAAAGGATTCGCTATTGATAAAGTGGTTTTAGACGCATTACAGAGAGATACTGAAATTTGGGAGAACTTTCAAAAATTTCCGTCGCTCTATCAGAGTGTGAGAATTGATACAATCCAGATTAAGAAAAAGCAACCAGAACTGTTCCAAAGTCGCTTACAAAAACTTTTAGATAACACCAAGTCAGGGATTATGTATGGCGAATGGAACTACAATGGACGTTTGCTTACAGATTAACAGATTCCAGTTTTTGTGGGAGTGATATGTTCCCACAAACGAGAAAAATGCCTTTGATATGTTTGGTCAAACAGGGAAAGACTAAAAAGTGGTATTTGACATTCATAAAGTCAACTCGTCTCATGTTGAGACGCTGGTTTTGCTGTCAAGAATTCGCTCTGACAGAAAACCCCAGGATAATCAAATATGATAATAAAATCCTTGCCGTGCATGATGAGCGTTTTACTTATTATTTTGATTGACATTGTAAAGCGTTAGTATTACAACCAGCGATGAAAAGAGATGATCATATGGCTACTGTTCCTACCCAAATCCGCATTGACGCGGATGTAAAAAAACAGGCTAGCGAACTCTTTGGAGAGCTTGGGATGGACATGTCCGGAGCGGTTAATATTTTTCTGCGTCAGTGTATCCTGCGAGGAGGACTTCCTTTTAACGTAGAAATTCCGCAGTATTCTCACAAGGTGATGGACGCAATGATGGAGGCTAAGTCCATTTCCCGTGATCCTGACATTCCGGGATATACCAATATGGACGAACTCAGAAAAGCTCTCGAAGAATAGATGCTGACGGTCAAATTCACCACAGCTTATAAAAAAAGCTATAAGCTTATGAAGAAGCGTGGTAAAGATCTTTCTCTTCTGGAAGAAGTCATCGACACTTTACGTCAGGGTAAGGTGCTTGATGAGAAATACCGTGACCATGAATTAAGACGTATAGAATGTATCGGAAGCAGGCGTTATTGGCATTCGCAGACAGTGTTTTTGGCTCCTGATTTACAGAAATTTCTCCTAGCTGAAACATCTTGCAATGCTATACTAGACATATAAGAGGGTGATACCTTCCTGGGCCAGCTGGTCCAGGCGATTTGGTTATCCTCTTACTTTTTAGCTAAGAACTCTTGTCAAGCCTAGATTTGACAGAAAGAATCGCTTTATTCTTATAACTCGCAGTGCAGGAAAAACTGGGTTTCATGTATCAATGGACAACGGAGGAAGTTCCCCTACCACAGCTGGGAGAGACCAAGGAAAAGCAGATAAACCTGCTGACGAAAGCGGACTGGCTGGTTTTGTCTCGTTAAATGCTCATCCATACTCCAACTTCTGGGTTTTTCTTGAAAGTTTGCAGCTTCTGCAGGGTGGGCGATCAACCGGTATGAAGACACCTCAAAGTTTTATACATTTATTCGTTCGTTAATGGGGGTTGCATGCATAAAACGTGGCTTATCATGCTTGAATCTCCGCTAATACTGCTGGAAGCTCAACCGTAACCTGCAAAACTTGCAAACTCTACAGAAATTTCGAGAAGTTGGATTTACTAGGAGGGGAGACCGGTATTTGGGAAGACTTCCCCGGACTGGAGTGCACAAAATATACTCTCAACTAAACGCAAGGACATAAAGGTCAGACAGTCTGGTTCTGCACTAGCACAAGACCCAATCCAGGCTTTCCATGGGAATTTCGGCGTGGCAATAGCTGCAGACCTGCATTCCTTCCTGCTCTGTCATCTGATGACTGCCGCAATTCTTACAGGTAAATTGATCCGGGGAGTAATGCACCGGAGTTAGGGTTCCATAAACCCGGGCCAGGCGCAGGGTGAATTTTTTGTGCTTATCTTTCAGGCGAAC
>CAYNNG010000026.1:0-18029 GCA_964398655.1 uncultured Oscillospiraceae bacterium | reverse complement strand
CAGGCGAACTTTCCTTTGGACAGAGCGGTGACGAAAAAAATCCTTAAAGCCTTTGAACAAGCCATAGAAAAATAAGGCGACTAGAGGCGTGCCAATCAAGTAAACAAAGTAAAGCTCGTAGTGTTGCCACTGCTCTTCCGTGATAACCTTGCTGGCGGTTAAGATTGCCGGTATTGAGAGGACCAGCATTAGAAGCCAGAAATAGCGGATGCCCTTGAAAACTTTTTCTATAAAAAACCTGGTCAGCAGGTACTTATAGGCTTCGGCTTGATAATGGCTGCCGCAATAGGGGCAAGAAAAATTTTCGCCCTCTGCCTCAAGAGTTGCGCCGCAATTCATACAGTGGGGAGGGTTCTGGTCATCATATGACAAAGCTTTATTGCTTTTAACCACCGTGCTTTCCACAAAGGCGTTTCTAATCTTCCGGCGGTAGCGTTTTTTATTATGCGAATCTCGATAGGTTTCCTTAATTTTGGCGTTAGCGACAGAAAATATCGTATCTACTTTACCGTCAGAAAACTTCCGGGCGGCGGAAGGTTCACCTTGTGACCGCTCGATCTTCACTTCTAGCTGCTTATGCAGGCCAAAGCTGCTCAGTGTTGCTAATTCCTGGCGAAAACGCTCGTGCTGAGAAAAACCGGCATATTGCTTTATTTCCTCCAGGCTATTGGTGTCATACATCCTTTGTATAACAGGAATATATTGTAGATGGTCAAATTCTCTGGTTACCTTACCGAATGGCATACTTGCCCCCTAAACCTCGAGATACAGTTAGTAATATAAACTAAGGATGTTATGGGAAAGTTAAGAATATGCAGGCATATTTTTAAGTTGCGAGTATTGCGATCTCAATGGGCTGCAATGTGGGGTGCCCATTTATCGGACGAGCATTTGACGCTAACTGGAATTTAGAGGATCCCACGGGTAAGTCAGATGAAGATTTCAAATTAGTTATTACTCAATTAGAGGCTAAAATATTATAGCTAAAAGCGGAACTAGAGAAATAGACTAAAAGTTATAATATAGTCATCGATATCAATGGAACTGAGAAGTTACATAAAACACAAAGGAGGTTTTTATGAAACAACAAATTGAGACTACAGCGGCAATTTTCCCTATGCCAGTACTGCTTATTTCAACTTTTAATGAAGATGGAACAGTTGATGTGATGAATGCTGCCTAGGGCACCATGCTGGGAATGGATATGGTGGCCTTAAATCTCTCAGAAACACATAAAACCGTAGAAAATATCAAAGCGCGTAAAGGCTTTGTGGTCCATATCGCTGACACCAAGCACGTGGTTGAAGCTGATTGGTTTGGTGTCGTCAGCGGCAAGAAAGATCCGGAGAAATTTGCCAAATCTGCTATGACTTATGCTAAGTCTGAACTTGTATACGCACCCATTATCAACGAGCTGCCCATTGCCATCGAGTGTCAATTTGTCGAGTATCAAAGTGATGCTACCGGTATTGGTGTTATCGGAAAGGTGCTCCGGACTTCCGTGGAAGAATTCTGCCTCAAAAACGGAAAAGTCGACATAGATGCCCTGCAAGCAATAGCTTTCGATCCTTATACCCGTGGCTATTACAAAATTGGCGGCAGAGTAGGTGAGGCGTTTAAGGACGGATTTAAACTGAGATAAGCAATTAGAGACAAACCGTGGAAATATATTAAGATGTTTACCAAATGGAGCTCCTGACCGACAATACGGAGAAGACCAAGGATTTTTATTACTCTGTAGGCTTCCACAGTTCGGAGGAATTGGGCTGTGTAGCTTTTATTAGAATGCAAGGTATAAACTCCTAGCTCATCGATTTCTCCCAATAATTCTCGAACATAGCATTTAGGGGAAATTTTATGGAAGACTTAAATGAAACAAATACCCTATTACTACTAAAGCAGTTAGCAAAGTTTAAGGCCTTTATAAATGACGCGGATGGACAGATAGGCCCCATTAGTTTCCGTGATATTAATGGTTTTCTCGGACGTGAAGAGGGCTATAAATCTCGCGATGCGGAGAAAGCGCGTCAAGAACTCAAAACTGATAAATGGAATGAACACTGCCCTGGAGATGGATTTGTTTCTAGGCACGCAATTCGAGCCATGAGAAATGCAGGAAATCTTGTCAACCATTATCAAATAACCGATTTTGAGAATCGTCTCAATCCACATCATCAAGAATATCGTCCCCAGGCGGAGCGAGCGCTTTACGACATTTATTGCAATCCACTTTGCAGTGAGGCGGAGGTATTTGAAAATGCAGTAAGAGTGTTTGGCGGAAAATATGACAGAATGTCCTTTCTATTTTTTATTAAGGACGATTCGAGATTTCTCCCTGTGAGTCCTGGCCGTTTTGAGAAGCGCCGATTTTTTGGAGTCGCTTCATACTTATACCGGTTCTTGAATCAATATATAGCCTTGTTTTGTCCTCTTTAATGGAGTAAAAGAGCTATAAAGCTACTCATATCTGCATTTTTGAGCAATTCAACGCTGCTATTACCTTTCGTACAGATGTGAGGATTATGTTATAATTTCTGTTGGATTTTTTCCGTTAAGTCAACACGTAGTCCGCTAAGGAGGGATACAATGTACGACTAAATATTTGAACCAGGGAAAATTGGCAACGTCGAACTGAAGAACCGTCTCGTTATGACGCCCATGGGAACGAATCTGGCTGAACTGGATGGTACTCCAGGTCCTGCCATGCTCGCATATTTTGAAGAGAGAGCAAAGGGTGGCTATTGTCGAATTGGTTGGTCAATTCGGCGACGCGGCCCTGCGTTGCAAGAAGGCAGGCATTGACGGCATTGAACTTCACTGCGCCCACGGCTACCTATTACAGCAATTTCTCTCACCTTATACAAACTTTAGAGACGATGAATACGGCGGATCTTTTGAGAATCGCATCCGTATTGTCTTGGAAATTATTGAAGATATCCGCAAAAAGTGTGGTCTGGATTTCCCGCTCGGCTGCCGCGTTACCGTAGAAGAATTCCTCGATCAGACTGGTGTTACGGAAGATTATATCCATCTTGAGGACGGCGTAAAAATTTGTAAGGCCCTGGAAGCGGCTGGCGTTGATTTCTTGGATGTCAGTGTAGGCCTTTATGAAACCGGAATTATGAGCGTTGAACCCATCTCCTTCCCTCAGGGCTGGAGAAAACCCTATATTAAAGCCGTCAAGGATGTCGTAAACATTCCTGTTATTGGCGTATCGCAAATCCGAGATCCAGAAGTCGCTGAGAGCTTCTTGGAAGACGGGGTTGTTGACTTTGTTGGTATGGGCAGAACCTGGCTGGCAACAATGCCTACAAGACTAATGTTCTGGACGTTCAGTCCCGCCTGGCCAAAATGGATATCGAGTGGAAACTCGGCCACGCTCTCAAAGAAATTACTCCGGATGGCGTATTAATCGAAAATGTCGATACCCATGAAGAAGTCGAAGTTTCCACAGATGCTGTCGTGCTCTCCTTGGGCTATAAGTCAGACCAAAGCCTGATTTCTGGCCTCAAAGACAAGGCCATCCGCGATATTTTGCCGGCACCGCTAGAGCCCTTTGCTCTGCCGGTGGTAACCTTCTCTGCCTGTCACATCCAAGAGCCAACCTTCTCTGATAACTATTACGAGGCAATCTTGGGTGTCTATGCTACTTATAAGGGTCAGCTCGGACTTTATCCCATCTCCTTACTGCTTGGAGGCCCTGGAGCAGAGATGGCTACGCAGCTGGGTAGAGATAACTCTGCCATCCCCAAGAAGCTGGATGCGGAAATCATGATTCGCAGAGATGAAAATCATGTCACCGTCAATCTGGCCCGCCGTGGCGCAGAAATTGCCAACGTGAAGATGAGACTGGGAGAATACAACCATCCGCTCACCCATATGCTGTATCAGTCTCCGAGTGCCGGCGCTCAGACGGCAGGCAACGGATATTATTTCCATTTTGACTGCCAGCCCGACCAGGACGGCAAGTTTACCTTCACCAATGGCTGCCTGATCCGCAACACCTGTGTTTATGACTACAAGTCTTGGGAGCCTGGCTTTGTCGAGAAGCTGGAACTTAAATCCAGCATTGACGATCCTTGGGGCTGCCTGCCGATCAACACCATCGTAGGCGGCGGATATGCTCATAACAAGCTGAGCATCAAGGGCCTGGAGTACCTGGAAGATGTCAATCCGGCCGACTTCCTGGCCAAGGTTATGCCTGCCTGGTACGACCAGACAGCCTTCATGAAGCCCAAGATGAGATAAAGCCGAGACCTAAGTCTCTCTTTTGTGACGACGGCCTGTAGGTAGCTGATGTCACAAGACGAAATGAAAATTAAAGTCTGACCTTTACTTGTTAGTACTTGATTAGCAGGGTGGTTTGCTTGACGAAGTCAAACCACCCTGCTGTATTTTTGTCTTGCAGATCTCACAGTCAGTAAGAGGGCAAACAGTCTGAATGCCCCATCACTAGCAAGGCTGGCAAAGGGGGCCCAGCTCCTCCAGAGGCATAAGGTATAATTGCCAGGTAAAGACCAGCGACAAGATAGAGGAGGCCCTCCAAATGTCAGAAAAAGAAAAAATGTTAGCCGGAGATTTTTACGATGCTTTTGATGAGGAACTGAGTTCCTTGCGCGTAAAGGCACGCAAGCTGTCTCGCAAGTATAATTTGACCGACGAAGACCAGCCCGCCAAACAGCGAGCCATTCTTGAGGAACTCCTGCCCAACAGCCCGGAAATACCTAAACTCCAAGCCCCTGTCTATTTTGATTATGGCTGCAACACCTACTTCGGCAAATCCTGTGAAGTAAACTTTAACTTTACCTGCCTGGATGTCGGCCCCATCCGGATCGGCGACAACGCCTTCATTGGTCCTAATGTTACCCTGGCAACCCCCATGCACCCCCTGCTGCCCAGCGAAAGGAATACTAAAACTCGATCCGACGGCACCCCCTATAACTTGGAATATGCCAAGCCCATTACTATTGAGCGGGATTGCTGGATTGCCTCCAATGTGGTCATCTGCGGCGGTGTAACCATCGGCGAAGGCTCCGTGATAGGCGCGGGAAGCGTCGTAACCCGGGACATCCCACCCCACAGCTTTGCCGCCGGCAACCCCTGCCGAGTCATCAGAAAAATCACTGAAGCCGACCGCCTCAAGGGCTAGGCGAGAAATCCTTAGATCGAAAGGATTTTAGAAATGAAAACTATAAAAGTTGTGGCCGCAGTCATTTGTGACTCGTTGCAGGAAAAAAGAGCTATTTTTGCTACAGCCAAAGGCTACGGCAAGTACCAGGGCCAATGGGAATTTCCTGGCGGCAAAGTTGAACCAGGTGAAAGCCCTAGGCAAGCTTTGGCAAGAGAAATCCGTGAAGAACTGGCCGTAAAGCTCACACTTGGCGATCTCATAGACACAATTGAATATGACTATCCGGACTTCCACTTATCCATGGACTGCTTCTGGTGCGAGATTTTGGAAGGTGAGCCCCAGCTCCTGGAAGCGGAGGCCGCTAAGTGGCTGACCAAAGAAGAGCTGTATAGCGTTCCTTGGCTGTCGGCAGATATTTCCCTCATCAAGCAGATTGAGCAGAAAATGAGCTAATCAATAGCCACGCTGGCAGGTCCCTACCAGCGTGGTCAATATTTAATCTGGGCCAAGCTTTTCCTAACCTAGCGGGTGCGGTCTGCCATGTAAGAGCCGTCGCGGACGATCTCAATCCAATAGCCGTCGGGGTCTTGGATAAAGTAGATGCCCATCTTGGGGTTTTCAAAGCAGATGCAGCCCATTTCTTTATGTTTCTGGTGGGCTGCCTCAAAATCAGGGGCGGTCATGGCCAGGTGGTATTCCAAATCTCCCAGATTGTAGGGATCTTTGCGGTCTTTTAGCCAGGTGAGTTCCAGGCGGAAACCGGTTTCCTCGTCGCCGAGGAAGACAATAGTAAAATCTTCCTGCTCATTGGTGCGGACCGGGACCAGGCCTAAGGCTTCTTCGTACCAGGCTAGGCTTTTATTCAGGTCAAACACGTTGAAATTAAAATGGTTAAAGGTGAATTTCATGGGGGCCTCCTTGGCTTTACTTCTTACCCAGCAGGTTGGGCAGATCAAGAGGGTGTGCAGATCTAGCTGCAGGCATAAGAGTAGGATAATTTCCATGGTAAACTACTTCGGAATTTCTGCAAAGACTTCCGCAAAAACCACAAAAAATATGAGCAAAGATAGAGAATTTGTACACATTAGGACCTAATAATATTCTTTACTTTATAGCTAAGTTTCTCGGACTCCCGTTGCCGACGAGACAAGGAGCTGGGATGTAAGCGAAAGGAGATTCACATGTACGACGTGGTAACTGTATAATCGGCTATTTATTCCCTAAATCCAACTTAGACTTAAAATATCCATCCTTTAGATAGAGAGCGACTACTGGGTTGTGGCCGGTGGCCCGGTCCTTAACTACCAAGGTAGTACAAAGAGCCTCAGAATATTTGCAAAAGAGCGAGTCGTGGCCCACGCAGAGACCAAGGATTACGTTGAAATCGGTCTTGGCCTCATTGAGAATCATGGCCTGGGCGACTGGATTGCACATGGGTTCAAACTGATCAGGATGCAGCTTTTCCTCTTCGGTGATCCCAACTTGGCACTTATCTACCCCGCCAGTTTTGCACATGGCAGAGACCAACTCAATATCATTATCCCGGCAGATCTGGGCAAAAGCCTCAGCCTCTTTTACTAGGCCATGACAAAAAGCCAAGCCGACTTTTTTGTAACCCATCCGCTTAATCAATTCGATGGTCTCTCTTACCCGCGGCCAGCGCCCATAGCCATCGTGCTCAATGCGGGCCGATTCAATATAAAAATCCTTGTACTGAGGAGAATTGACTTCAGCCAAAGCTTTCTCATAAATTTCCGGACTGTTGTCCATGGGGCAGAAGAGAGGAAGATTGTCTTTACTATCATGACAGCAGGCCTCCAAACCGCATAATGCGCAGCGGGAGTCAGTATGAGGCGAGACAGTGTGTGAGCCGTTATTTTCAGAACTTGTATTGGGGGAACTTATGTTGGGAGAACCTGCATTTGGAGAACTCGCATTTGGCTGGTCAGTTATTTCTTTATTATCTTTCTTATCTTGCATAACAATATCCTTTCGTCTTGCATGGCAATTTTCTTTCGCCAAACTTTCCGGATTGCTCATCTTACTCTAAATTATGGCAAGGACATGATTTATTTCCTTGCAAAGTCGAAGCTTACTTCATTATTGCAAAGCTAAGCCTTACTTTCCAGGGATTTACCTGCAAAAAAATACCTCGGGAGCCATATCTGCAGTTAATGGATCGAAACTAGTCCTCAACGAAGGTGCGGTCATTGAAAATAATAAGTCTTACACGGGGGCAGTTTTGGTCGGTACGAATGAGTATTCTTACTTAGATCGCAACAAACGTGTAAATTCCTCGGAGGACTTTTCATTCCCCGGTGGCATCTCTAAAACAGCCAAATTAATCCTTGATGGTGCTACTATACAGAATAATGAAGGCACCTATGGTGGAGGACTCACAGTTTTCGGCAATGGGGATGCCGTGATGAAATCCGGAGTTATTGCAAGTAATAAAGCCCATAATGGAGCCGGTGTTTTTATCTGGGACTATCATACATCTGGGATGAGCGAGAAATCGCGTGCGCGTGTTGATATTGATGAATGGGCCAAATATATTCCCGCTTCTTTTGAAATGTCTGGCGGAACAATTCGCGACAACATAGCCCGAAAGACTCTTAATGAATCGAATAACTTTTGTGCTACGCTAGGCGATTTGCCCGAGCAGATTGGTGGTATCTCTTTTGATGAGATGCTGAAGCAGGGCAAGTTGTTCTTCCGAGAAGTGGGAGATAAATATACCCCCATAATCTCCCACCAAAGAGGTGATGATTATGTTAAGTTAATTCCCGATGGTAAAGAGGAAATAGAGAGAACAATTCAACAATATGAACTATTGGTGCACAACCCTAAACCTTTCGAACCTCACGAGTCTCTCGAACCCAACGAACCTCCAGAACCCAACGAACCTCCAGAACCGCATGAACCTCCGGTGCCATATAAGCCAAACAAGCCAAGCATACCGGGTAAATCCACCCCACCACCTATTATGGTCAAAGCAGCGATGCTTCTTCCGAAGACAGGTGCAGTGTACGAAGGGGGAATGATCCAGCCCGCCCCCAGAGTGGATCTAGGGATTACGCTATTCTCGCTGCTAATAAATACGGTCGTAGCTTTATTGATTATCAGAATCATAAAAATAAAAAATGCGTATGTTTAGCAGAAACTTGAAGGGGAGCTCAGAAATATGGAGCTCCCCTTTTTATACTCAAGTACCCAAGGACAAAATAACCCCTGCCTAGATAATGCCATGTGTAATTAGTGCTTAGGCATGCTCCGGTAATCCAACTTAGCTTGCACTCCGAAAACTTTGCAGATAATGGAACACAGCTGCCAGCTACTACCTTCCACTACTTGTAATTCTGCAGAATCAACCTTCCACAATCTGAGCTTTTGCAAGATTGCCCACCCATTAGCTGTAGATTTGTCCGTTCAGCAAGAAGTCCAGAGTATGGGGAAGCCTCGTAAAAAATTAAACCTTACGATACTGGTATTTTTGCAGTTGCCACGCGCTAATCACTGAGTAATAAGCACCAAGCACTAAGCACTAAGTACTAAGCACTAAGTACTAAGCCCTAAACACAAGAAGCTAAGCCCTAAACGCTCAAATCAAACCAAGCTAGATTTTTTTGCCGTATTTGTATGCCATTGCCTGCCCTTGTCGGTCGGTTTATACGCTTAGGGGAAGTTGGCAAATTACACTAGATGCATGGAGAGATATTTGTGCGGCAGAAAAGCACTAGAACACTGGGGAATCAGGGATGCTTGCGAAATACTAAGCCTGCCTGAAAATGAGGAGTATGTGGTTTTTTCTAAGCGTGATTGCTATCGACCTTCGGGTGTTCATTGGTGCCAATTAACTACAGCGAAGCGCTATACATATAATGGTGTTTGCACTCTTCCTTATCTATTTCTTAGATATGCCCATGAACTAAGCCTTCTAAAATTGATTTTTCTGGGATTAGAAATTTGTGCTTGTCCAGTGGGCCAAGCCCCTCAATGTACAGTGAGAAAACTAAAAAATAGTGCTCTTAGTCTCAAAGGACATCTAGGACGCAGAAAAGCTTTACAAGCGCTTCAATATATACAGGAAAAGTCATGTTCTCCTATGGAATCAAGGCTATATATGCATTTATGCCTTCCCAACTATCTTGGTGGTTGTGGATTCCCCAAAGCAATCCTCAACCAGCCAGTTACGGTAGGATCGCGCAAGTTCTATTTAGATCTGTATTTTCCCTCAGCACGATTGGGAGTTGAGTATGACAGTTACGAACACCACAATAACGCAAGATCCTTTTCTCAAGATAATTTTCGCGATGCTAAGCTGCACACGGCTGGCTATCGTGTTGTCCATGTCAAACCCGGTCAGCTACATCGTGTTGAGGCTTTTCAAGACTTAGCGTTAAATCTTTCTCACCTGCTTAGAAAACCTATTTATATTAGGACGGACAAATTTATGGAGAATTTTAAGGAGCTGTACCATTTTTTCAAACCAGCGGGTAATGGGCCTGTCTGGCTGTCCGATGTTCCGAAGTTTGGGGGTGTACCTCTGGTCTATGAACAGTATCAGAGAGGATTGGACAAAATTACATTTCCCTAAGTTAGACTGCTGTAGATGCTAATCCCTGAAATGTCAGTAAGTTTTGCAAGTAATGGAAGGTTGGACCTGGCCGCGGCCACCCGTTACTGGGAATAATGCATGTAAACACACCCATCATCTGGATTTTTGCAGAGTCGCTCACCCATTAGCTGCAAATTTGCCTGCTGAACGAGAAAGATGGAGCAGGGATAGGTGAGGTAGAGGAGCCCAGTCTTCCATTAGCTGCAAATTTGCCTGCTGAACGAGAAAGATGGAGCAGGGAGTGGTGAGGTGGAGGAGTCCAGTCTTCCATTAGCTGCAAATTTTCTGGCCTAGATGGCTTATCAGAATTGGGTAGTACTCTCACGGCTCTCGGAAGGCAAATGAAGCTCTTCCAAGTGCAATGACGGCCTATTCCAACGCAAAGAGGGCGGCGCCCAGGGCCCCGCACAGCTGAGCTTCCTGGGGTACGTAGATGTTTTCGCCCAGCTCCTTTTCCAGGGCTTGGACTACGCCCACATTGCTGGCTACACCGCCGGTCATAATGTAGGGGGCTTGGCCCTTGGCCCGCTTGACCAAGGAGAGGGTTTTAGAGGCGATGGATTGGTTGAGGCCGTTGATGATGTCGGGCAGGGCGGTATTTTGGGCGATTAGGGAGACGACCTCCGACTCGGCAAAAACGGTGCAGGTACTGGAGATAGTAACCGGCTTTTTCCAGCGCAGGCCGAGGACGCTCATGTCTTCCATGCTTAGATCCAGGGTCTTAGCCATGGTTTCTAAAAAGCGGCCTGTCCCCGCGGCGCACTTATCGTTCATCACGAAATTCACAACATTGTGCTCGGCATCTAGCACGATGACCTTAGAATCCTGGCCCCCGATATCAATGACGGTTCGCGCCTGAGGGTAGAGGAAGCTTGCTCCCTTGGCGTGGCAGGTGATCTCGGTGATAGAGGAATCCGCAAGCTGGAGGTTATTTCTGCCATAGCCTGTGGTAATAACCTGCGAGATGTCCTTCTTTTGCAGGCCAGCCGCGGCCAGAGCCTCGGAAAAAGCTTGCTGGCCGCTTTTTGCGGCCCCGCCTCCGGTGGCTAAAATGGAGGAGCCCACAATATTTTTCTTATCGTCTAAGATCACGGCATTGGTACTGGAAGACCCAGAGTCTATGCCACAGACATACTTAGCCTCTTTGCCCACGGATTTCTTCACTATTTTAGGCTTAATTTGTTCTGCGAATGCTTCTAGCCGGGTAGTAATTTGCCCCTGGCTTTGCGCTGTGCAGTCGGTCTCTATTTTTAGCAGCGGCTCAGCTTGGCCGCGCAAATTTTTATACTGAAAACTATAGTAGTCACAAAATTTAATGGTATGACAAATCGTGCCCAAACCTTGAGGGTCTTCAGGCCGCGAGAACTGCATTCGCATGCAAGGATTTGGTTGGGAGAGCAGGGCGGCGCTGTAATCCTGGAAGAATTCTTCGCCGGCCTCAGCGGCGAGCTCGCGGTTACCATTGCAGGTATCGTCCAAGACCGGCAGCTGCGTTAGATCTTCAATTTTCTCCTTCAGGCTGGCATTGCCGTGGGCACCTGTCAGGACAAGATGGTCCTGCTTGGGCCGACCTGCTTGGGCGCAGGCTCTGCCATCTTGCCACAGCTTCCTCGCCTGAGCTTCCTCCAAGTTCTGGCCGGTGATGTCCTGCAGGTAAGAGTTGAGGCGCAGCAGCTCTTTGCGCAGCTGCTTTACTTCCGCAGGGCCTTTCTTATGAGGAAGGTCCATGAGATACAAAAAGTCCAGCTTATGTTGGGCACGCAAAATGTCATAGACTCTCCTACAGACATCGCAACAATTGACCAGGAAGAGCTGAGTCACATTGCCATCTTCTACGGCATTTAAGATGGCCTGACCATAGCCGCAAAGATTAGGGTGTACCAAAGTTTCACCGCAAGCGTCACCACAGGCATAGCCATCCAATTCGGGATCAAAACGTTCTAGGTTAAACCCGTAGGAGGCGAGGAGTTCCACGGGGGTGTACTTACAAATGTAGTAGAGTAGGCGATCTGACCTATTTTGCATGCTTGTGTCCTTTCACCATCTCAATAAAGGCGTTCAAACGCGTGGAAACTTGGCCGTCAGAGGTATTGGTGCGGTCTACCCCGTCCCCGTCCAAAACCAGGAGAGGAATATCCTCCTCCGCAAAGGCCTCCTGAAATAGTCCGGCCAGGCCCAGGGTTTGCTTGCAGCCCCACTGGCAAAAACATACCACGCCATCTACCCGCAAGTATTTACCCATTTTTACAGCCTGGTTTACACGAGATTTTCCGGAGTTCCAATGGCTGTAGACCAGGCGCCTGGCCATGCTTTCATAGGGCTTTTCTGGATCCAGGTCTACTAAATTTTCAAAATTCATATCGCAGGCGATGATCTGGCAGTCCTCATTAAAGTTAAAGAGCTCGATCACGGGCTTTTGCCAGTGGGGTAGGACGTGCAGCCACAAGATCTTGGTGCCGGTAAATTTTTTAGCGGAGGCAAAATCCTGCAGATAGGTTTGAGCATAGTCGCAGCACATGTCGGTGCCCAAGCCACAATGCGTGAGATAGATCTCATACATCTCGCTGGTTATATCGCTGGGCAAGTAATAATCCCGCTTCTTTGCGAGAATCTGCTTAAAAAGGTCAATACTTTGCTGAGACCGGGCGACTCCTGCCTTTAGCCTGTCTTCGTCCAGACTTTTGCCTGTGACTTCCTCCAGGAACTGACCGGCCTCTCTCAGCTCGTCTGCCACGTATTGGACACTTTCATCGGACTGGTCTCGAGGTACGTCAATATAGTAATGGGGGATTTGCAGCTCGGATGCGAGTTCGCGAAAGGTTAGGTTATTGGCGTCGCAGACAAAGGAGGTGTTGATGATGGCTCTGGGCGGGGGGAGGAGCTTGGTGTAGGCAGTCCCGAGGAAAACCTTGTGATAAGAACAGTAGGTTTCCGCGATGCCTTCCTTTTGCGCTGCCTGGGCGAAAACTCCCTCGCAATAAGTTCCCGCCAAGAAGCCGGATAAGAGTTCCGCGCACATGGGCACTATGTCCAAGGCCTCCAGCATTTCGCAAGGCATGAAGATATTGACTAGGGCGACATCCTCCGGGTCTTCAAAGACAGTCCTGATGGTTTTATTCAAGTAAAGCGCCGACTTTTGCTTGGCTTGCGGCAGCCTCTTATCTGGGAAAAACTTAAGTGACCAGCCGTAAAGTTTGTAGCCCCATAGGAGCCACCATCTGGCCTTTTCCGGCGAGTCCACTGCCATTTTCTCTATGAAATTTCCAAAATCTTCGATTGACTTAATCATATCTCATCCAAACTATTTAGCGGCTGGCAAATTATCTAGCTACTAGTTTGAGTGATCCATATCCGAAAGGTCAATATCTGGCAGAATTTGCACGTCATAATCTGGGTACAAGCTTTTCACTTCTGGCATCATAATGCGGAGGGCTTCCTCGCGCGTAATGTCGAAGCTGAGTACTACGTCAAAACGGATGGCTTTCTTTGCGGTATCTGCATAAAAGCCGTGGATTTGCAGGGCCCAATCGTGGGACAAAATAGCCTTCTGGACGGCGTTGCGAATTTGAGCGGCTTCTTCATTTTTGGTGTTGTAAGAATAAACTCCCACCCCGGTTAAGATGATGCCGGTCTTCTTATAAACCTTAAGCTGGATTCTCCGGGTGAGGAGGTCAACTTCATCTACCGTCATGGTATCGGGAAGTTCCAGAATGATAATTGAGGTCGTGCTGTAGTCCGCCACGCTAGGATTAATAATCTTCTTAATTGACTCAACTAAAGAAGCAATACCCGCATAGAGGACAATCGCAGCTACGATCATGGAGCTGATATATTCAATCCGTCCTTAGCCATGGTTTGAGCCTCCCTTGTTTCTACTAGTGCCTTTACTAGCTTGCGCTCGGCTTCCTTGCCTTTCTCTGGGGGGCCTTGCTTGCAGAGCCCTGCAAGCGCACCTCCTCTTAAACCCTATTATTATAGGGCTCGGTGGTGGAAAATAAGCTATGCCCAATGTTTGCGTTTAGGGAAAAATTATGCTACAGGTACTTTGAGGGCTGAGATAGACTCAACTTCTTGGGATTTCTTACAATTTTGCAGGTAATGTAGGGTACAACAAATCATCTGGAAGTGCAATTCGCGTTCAACACGGACGTCAGGTATATTTATACGCCGGAACCCCAATAATTACTGATTAAATGCATAAATATGTAGTGACGAAAACAGGAGCTGAGCGGGTGACCTACATAAGCTGCAAATTTGTAAGAAAAAACAGGAAGTAAGAAGTACAAAGAGTCCATATCGCCCACTAGCTGTATTTTTTCAGGGCGGTTTACACGTTTCCTGGTTCAGTCTCTGGGGAAGTAGGTAATGAAAACTCTAGCCCACCTTCATCAGTCACGATCTGGTAATAATTAGTTTCCCTCCAGGCCTGATCCAAGGCAGGGGGCCAAACGGGCTTCAGGCGACAAGTTACGTCATAAGATTTGAGCAGGTTTCTTTGTGGATCAAAGGGCTCTAAATTGCCCTGGCCATCTGGCCCGGTGAGTCTGCCTTCTCGCATGAAGCGGCCTAGGTCGGCCTGCATATAGTTTGACACTTGATCTCGGCCCCTGGCTCCTACCCCCGTAAAGAAGGCCCGGCCCGTGTGGTTGCCTTGCAGGTTGTTGAACAAGAGATAGAGATCAGATGAGTGGAAAGACCCTAATTTGCTAGCCTTTTGCAGGGGGCTTTTCCAGTCAAGTCGGGTGAGGTAGGCGGTCGTGCAGCGGGCCGCAAACTGCATATACCAAATGAGCGCTGACCGGATCACCATGTCGGAAAAAATTTGAGTTTGTGCCTCTTTTAGGCCGTAGGTCTCCTCATATATTTCCCTCATGGTCGCGATCTTCTCGCTGCCCTCCTCTACAAAAGCTTGATCCATCATGTCGCCCATGCCCCAACGGCCAAAAATCTTGGGCATAACTGCCATGATAGATAGCTCATCCTCAGTCATATTGGCCCAAATTGGCACGCTTAAAGTTTGACCGGTTTGGCCTGCCTTTTTCATGAGGGCTACAGCATTGCCGAGTATAAGTCCTTTATCAACCATGGGGGTATAGGTAGCTACGCCCAAGTTGATTACTTCTGTAAAAGGATCGACTGCTTCGGAAATTCTATCCCACATGGCGGGCTGGTAGAGCTCATGGATATCTTTAACTCCCACAAAATCTATAAACCGTTGGGCGCGATCATCGGGTGTTTGAAGGGCAGAAAAAGCGGTGGGAATGCCGGACAGAACGACCAGTTTGGCAAACATGCCCTGGGCTTCAGTGATAAAGGGAAACATGGAAACGATTGAGCCCCCGGAGGATTCGCCCATCAGGGTTACATTACCAGGGTCTCCGCCAAAAGCCGCTATGTGCCTCTGCACCCAGCGCAGAGCGGATAAGAGATCGTAGAAAGCTCTATTGGGACCAGCTTCGTCAGCTAAGCTGGAGAAGTCAATAAAGCCTAAAGGACCAATACGGAAGTTTGGTTCTACCACGACTATTTCTTGATCCTCAGCCATGTTTTTGCCATCCAGCTCAGGGTTCTGATTAGACCCTCTTTTGAAGGAGCCGCCGTGCACATAGAAGAGAACAGGGGCTTTCTTATTTCCCTCCAACACATGCCTGGGGGCCCAAATCTGCAAATTTTGGCACTGAGCGGACATATAGGCATTTTGGCGTTTGGGAGTTTGCAGGCACATGGGTCCTGGTTCTGAAGTGTTTATCGTTGGGCGGGATTTTTCAGGCCAAAGATTTTTTCCTTCCTCTGGTTCTATATCCTGGGGTAGTCCAAAAATATTTAAGCCTCCCGAAGAAAACCTCTCTAGCTTGGCATAAGGTATATTTTTAACGATATAGACATCGTCCTGCAGGCTGGCCAGATAAGTACAGCCCTCCAAGGGCAAGACTAGCATCTTTTTACGTACACTCATAGTGCCTCCCCTATCTGCAGAGCTCCTAGGAAAATCTTTCTACCAAAGGTGCGCACACTGTACTCCTGGAAGCTGTCGATCACTTAGTGCTATTAATGCAGCATAGCATAGCTGGCATCCAGGAATCTTACGAAAAGACTTCCCTGCTTCATGAATTACGCAGATTTAAAATTTTGTATAATTTCCTCTGACGTGGTGCAGAATACTTGGCAGGCCTCATCGGTGCAGACCTACTTAATGAGGCGGACTACCTTCTGCTGCAGAATTTAGGAGATTTTGACCTCAAATCACAATCCTGGCTCGCGACAGACCAGGAATTTCGGGAAAAAGTACATGTGGTCGGGCAATAGATGAATCTATCGCGGTGGCTATGGATGCATGATTCCTAAGGCTTTTGAGATCTAATTAAATCGCTTGAAATAGGAAAAACTTCAAATAGGCAGTCTCCGGAACATCTAGCAAGATAGGGTGGTCCGGGGATTGTTGCCTGTATTCAATTTGTTTGAGGCGGACACCAGCTTCGTGAGCTGCCTGGTTGACTTCCTGCAGGAAGCGGTCGCGCGGCATAAAGTGAGAGCAAGTGCAGGTGGCCAGATAGCCTCCACGGGGGAGCAGGCGTAAGGCCAGGTAATTCAGCCTGCGGTAGCCGTTGCCCGCGTTGCCTACCGTTTGCCGGGACTTGGTAAAGGCGGGAGGATCGAGGATAATAAAATTCCAAGGCCGGTAACGGCTTTTCAGCTTTTCTTCCATAAAGTCAAAGGCATTGGCTGTAACAAAATCTAGTTTGTCTTCTAGGCCATTGAGGGCGGCGTTGGCCTGGGCCATGGCAATGGCAGAGGCGGAAATATCCAGAGCGGTAGCGTGTTTAGCCCCGCCCTTCACCGCGTTGAGGGCAAAAGCCCCCGTGTGGGTGCAGCAGTCCAGGACCTCCATGCCTTTAGCCAGGTCGGCTACCCGGCGGCGGTTGAGCTTCTGGTCCAGGAAAAAGCCGGTTTTCTGGCCGTTGGCCACATCTACGTCATAGCGCAGACCATTTTCCACAATTTGCGTAACGGTAGAAAGGGAAGATGGGTCTTCGCCCCCTTGACCCTCGCCAAACCAGCCTTTCGCTTGGGCTAGGCCTTCCTTGTCACGCAGGCTATCATCGTTGCGCTCATAAATTCCCTTGATCTCCTGGCCATCCTCCCGCAAGACTTCCAGCAAGAGCGGGTAGAGGAGGTCTTTCCTCTGGTCCATCCCGTAGGAAAGGCACTGGGCCACCAAAATATCATTAAAGCGGTCTACGGTAAGCCCGGGCATCTGGTCGGACTCGCCAAAGACCAGACGGACTGCCTTTAAATCCTCTGGGGCCATGACCTGCTTCCTGTAGGCCCAGGCATAGGTAAAGCGTCTCTGCCAAAAATCCTGGTCAAATTTATCGTTTGCATTGCGGGAGATCAGTCGAATGCGGATTTTGCTCTCCTGGCTCAATAGTCCCGTTCCCAGGAAGCTTCCATTTTCACTTCTGACGTCTACCAGGGCTCCGTTGGGGACTGGACTATCTGGGTCGCCGGCCGGCGAACCTTCTGCCCGCAGGATTTCTCCCTCGTACACCCAGGGGTGGCCGGACTTGACCCAATTGGTCCCTTTTTTGCTAATAATGAATTGTGGATAAGGTCGTGAATTATTCATAGCTTGATCCTTGCTACCCTGTATTTTCCCAATTTTCACACGTACGGCCCCTATCTGCAAGCCATATTCATGAGTGGGAATAGTGTATAATCAGGTCGTTGCTTTCATGATAAGGATATCTTTAGAGGGGGTTATTTCATGCGTGGAACCATTAGAAAAATAGATGAAAACAAAGACGAACGCTTTAAGTTCTACGGCGAGATTGCGGGAGAAGACGGAAGAACCTATCGTTTTAACGACTACAATTGGGCAGACCGCGAAGCCCGTTTAGAAAATATTCACGTAGACCAAGAGGTAGAGTTCGAGCTCAAAGACCCCACTACCCGGGGCTATGTCTATCCCAAGAATATCCGCTTGGTGGGCAGTCATGGTCCTCAGTCCATCCCTAAGAAATATACTCCTTCCTCACACAATTATGGCCTGTTTCAAGATTTTGTCTTTATCAATACGGACATCATCTCTATGGCCTTGAAAGAAGCCATCCCCGGCTTTGCTGAACCGGCTAACAGCATCTTCCGGACCATAGCGACAACTTATAACGGGCTCCAGGACGCAGACTTTCATTTCTCCGGCTACGGCAGGTCGGAAGCTGTAAATTTCCCCACGGGCTATGAGACGCCAGACGGGCAGCCTATTTTGCTGCACTGCACCAA
>CAYNNG010000025.1:19856-22925 GCA_964398655.1 uncultured Oscillospiraceae bacterium | reverse complement strand
CAGCTTCAGCCAAGAGGCATTGCTGGCGAGCAAGGTCAATTAGTAGCTGTGATTTCTTCTTCAACTCCAGCCCTGAAGCCTTGGAGTAGATAGGACGCATGGTAGCCCAGCGATCATTTTCTTCCATGAGCACAGCTCCCAGAAGCCTAAGGGCGGAGTTAGTGTTAGGGAAGATCACTACAACCTTGGAACGACGCTTAATCTCTTTGTTTAGCCTTTCCAGATAGTTAGAGGTCCGGGCGCACCTGCGCATTTCCTTCGTGTGCGCCTGAAAAGCGGCTCACCTTCGCGGTGGATACGCCAGCTACAACCATCTCAGCCATGGTAGTTACCAAGGCGGCCTCACTACGCTTGTAGTTTTCGAACACCATGGTTTCAAAGGGCTCGTTGCGGTGTCTTGGTACCTTGAGCTCTATGCTGCCGAGCCGAGTAACCAGAGGGTGTGCTCTTGTCCCGCTTCGGCTATCTGTACATTCTTCCGTACTTTCGTAACGTTATGCTCTCAGCTGTGCTGTGGATTCTGCCTGCAGAATACTGTTCAAACATTCCTGCAGCAATTCTTAAAAGCATCTGTACTTGATTCTTGTAAAAGTTGTAGAATCTCGTCTTGATTAAGGGTAATATTGAGTTGAGCCATGTCTTTCCTCCTCGGTTTTTTTCTCAACTACAAATTATACGTGGTAGATTGACCTCTGGCTCTCTCTACTTTTATACCATTTTAGGGACGTGACCGAAACTCGTAAAGAATAAAGAGCATTCCTAACATTTAAGCGAGGATATTTGCTATGAATATAAATATTGGAAAATTCCACCCGGATGACGCTGAAACAGTTTCTGCTTTGATCATAAAAACACTTAGAACTGTAAACATCAAAGATTATCCAAGTGCACAGATTGAAAGTATTGTTAAGGTTTCGCAAGCTAAAAACATTCTCAAGCGTGCGGAACGCACCCATTTTTATGTAGCGCGGAGTAACGCTATTATCGTTGGCTGTGGATCAATAGCCCCGTTTTGGGATCGAGAGGACGAAAGCATTCTTTTCACCATCTTTGTCTTACCTGAATACGAAAGGCAAGGAATTGGTCGGAAGATCATCGAAACACTTGAACAAGATGAATATTTTCTTAGAGCCAGACGGATCGAGACCCCAGCATCTATTACGGCAGTGCCTTTCTATTTAAAAATGGGATATACATATAAAGATGGCATTACTGAACCAGATGATGAGAATTATGTGAGATTGGAGAAATACCGCTAGACCCTAGGTTACCTCCCTTGAAAACGTGGAGACTCTTTGAGGTTATCATCCTGCCCTCTCATAAATCTTACTTCTCGGATTTTCCGTAGAATCTGCAAGTATTGTAGGGTGGAGTCTTGTTGCAACCTGTAAAACGGAGAAATCTCAGCCTAGACAACTATATTTATACATTAAACCTCCCGTTATAACTGAATGAATGTATAAATATAGAGACGCGACGAAAAGCCCCGGATCCTTCACCATCAATAGTTGCAAATTTGTAGGAGAAACGAGAGAGTCAAAGTAGTTAAGGTCATTTTCTATCTGAATCACCCCAAAGCTGTAGTTTTGTCGGCACAACGAGAAAGTCAAAGTAGGAGCGTGTCGTTCTCTGCCTGTGCCACCCTATAGCTGTATATTTGCCGGTGAAACGAGAAAGTCAAAATTGGACCGGGTCGCCCCCTGGCCTAAAACAGAAATAGTAACGCCCCTGAATGATAGCTACTAGACAGGTTTTCACTTGCGCCACGACACAAAATAAAAGTTTAGCAAGGAAATATGTTATAAATAACCAGAGGTCGTAGTTCAATAACCGGAGGTCGTAGTTCTAAGGAGACTGGTGTCATATGAATATTTACTTGGACTTGTTTGTTACATTTTTTGGTATAGGGCTTTTCACCTTTGGGGGCGGCTATGCCATGCTGCCTTTATTAGAAAGAGAGTTGGTTGATAAAAGGGGCTGGGTTAGCAAGGAAGAAATACTTGACTATTATGCCATCGGCCAAGCAACTCCTGGAATTATAGCGATAAATACCTCGACATTTTGTGGTGCTAAAAAGGCGGGAACCCTGGGAGGAATTATTGCCTCTTTGGGATTCATTACGCCATCCATAATCATCATTAGCCTCATCGCAAACTTTTTGACGGCATTTTCGCATGTGGCCTATATCCAACATGCTTTCGCGGGGATAAGGGTTGCGGTATGTGCCCTTGTTTTGAATACAGTAATTAACCTGGTAAAGACCAATGCCAATACCACGCTTAAATTCCTAGTTTTTGCTTTAACTTTTGTCGCAATTGCTTTTTTGAAAACTTCTCCGGTATTCATAGTTATTATTGTAGGAATATTCGGAATCTTATGGGGGAAAAGGTAGATTAGTAAATTATGTTAGTTTTAATGTGGGAATTTTTTAAAACAGGTCTTTTCTCCGTGGGAGGAGGACTGGCAACTATACCCTTTCTTCAAGAGATGGCCCAAAAGTATGATTGGTTTACGACCCAAGAGCTCCTGGATATGATCGCAGTTTCTGAATCAACACCTGGGGCGATTGGGATTAACTGTGCAACCTATGCTGGATACAAAGCCTATGGGATTCCTGGAGCCATACTTGCCACCCTTTCTTTGGTAACCCCAGCCATAATCATAGTTTTAATCATTTCCCAAGCCATGTCAAAATTTAAAAATTCTAAATTGGTCGGAGATATGTTTCAAATGCTCAGGCCATCAACTGCCGGTCTAATCTTGGGAGCCATGTTTTCAGTTATGACCTTAACCTTATTTAATCTTGAGGCTTACCAGCAAACCGGAAATTTCCTTAGCCTTTTCAAATATCTTGAGATTGGTATTTTTGTTGCTTTCCTTCTCATATTAAGGAAATTTAAAAAGCTTCATCCCATAGCCGTAATTGCCTGCGGTGCGGCTTTGGGCATAATTTTTAAACTGTAAAAAATTTGTGCTAGAGACGAAATTTTATATGGAGCTAGTAGCTAGGTGTTTACCAAGCAAGCCATGCAGGAAGCCAGCCCTCTGTTTTTGTTGGGTTGGAGATTC
>CAYNNG010000025.1:8723-19756 GCA_964398655.1 uncultured Oscillospiraceae bacterium | reverse complement strand
TATTTAAACCTGAATATTTCTTATTTCTCATCCTGCTGGCGCTTGCCCCACTGCTTCAGAGCGTAGGCTGCGATCAGGCCCACAATTATGAGAATTATCCCAATGATAAGCGCAGCATTGGGAATAATGTTCATAAAACTGCTGCCGGGAGCAGAATAGCCGAGTTGGCCATGGATCTGCTGAAGTACTTCCGGTGGCAGATTTTCAGAAGTTTCTACAACGGGACTGTTAAAGCCGGGGCCGCCGAAATCTGGTGAGGCAATCTCACGGAAAAATCCACCAAACATAGCCTTGCCAATGAGACCAAAGACGACAAAAGCTAGGCCTGAGACTGCTAGGCGAATGCCGTACAGCCAGCCATAACGGTAAATTCCGTTTTTGAAAAATTTAGGGAGACCATCCAACCAAGAGGGATAGCTAGCTTTGTTTGTGCTTGCTTGAATATCTTCCGCATGCTCATTAGGACTTTCGTCTTTCTCATCTCTCTGCCGGGAGCTATTATCCTGATCGAAATCAGCCAGGTCACGGCTTTCGTCAAGCAGAAAGTCTACGGACACTCCCAGGGTTTCTGCTAAGGAGGGCAGTTTACTGATTTCTGGATTGGCCGCCCCAGTTTCCCAATTAGATATGGATTGTCGTGATACGTTAAGGGCGCTGGCCAAGTCTTCCTGAGACAGACCCAGTCGCTTCCGCAGAGCGTAAATCTTTTCGCCTAATTTCATCCTTGTGTCCTCCTTTTTCCTGCTTAGTATAACTTTTCTCCTCCGCCAGACAAGCGAAAGCCTTTATCAGTTTCGCAAGCATTGCTTGCGAAGCCGATAAACTCGGGCTTGTACACTAACTAACAGTCCCCATAAGGAACGCTTTGCCGCCGATAAAGCGACAAATATTGACACCCACCTGGCCTAATACATCTGACTTCTCGTAATTTCCGTGAAGTTTGCAGCTTTTGAAGGTTTCAACCAAGCTTACTTCTGTAAAGTTGTGAGCCTGAACATCATATCCTTCATTTTATGCACAATACCCCCTTACGAGAGCGTATAAATGTATAAATGCTAAGAGATGGCAAGGCAAGCTAAGTTATCTTACCTGCATAAGCTGCAAACTTGTAAGAAAAACGGGAAAGTCAAAGTAGGGATGTTGTCAGGCTGAGGCTAAAACCATAAAATTAACCTATAGTTCAGAAAAAGCTAAAATATATTCCTTGGGTTGCAACTAATTATTATTGCCATCTGATACTTAATAAGAATATTACACTATGAAAAATTGCAAGATGAGCAGAGGTATATATGCAATATTTAAATTCCAGCTCAGATAACGCACGCCCAACCTTCTACGATAAATTTAATCCGCCAGAAGATGTGGTCCGCTGCCCCTATGGTAGAGCCTCAGTACGAGATGCCCTGGATGAATATGCCATTGCGTCTGTAGAGTTGTATGGTCTGATTTCCCTGCGAGATTTTGTAAAAATCTATAATGATTTTTGTGGTGAAGATCGCGAGCGCACGGATGTTGATGAGTTGTATGTCTTGCTTTTACCTAGAGTGATAAAGAATGGTGAATACTTTTTCTATGACGGTTATCTCTGCCATCCCATACTAAGCTTTGATAAGAATTATATCTCGTACATCCTGAAGGAACAGGTAGGTAAACTACGCTTTATCCCTGCAAAAGAGAAATTTCTCGACTATATGGACCCCCTAGCAAATCTGAGCAAAAAGTGGCTAGAGGTATTTAAGTTTATACTTGACCACGATCCCAAAGCTGAAATTACTCAGCTCACAAGCCATGGTAAATCCATCAATTTGTTTGAAGAATTTTTATATATGCTCACCAATACCAGGCTGCTGTTTAGCTTTAACTTAGTTGCCGGCTTTCTTGATGATCACAATATAATATTCAACGGACCGAAAACCTTGGAAGCTTTTATTAATTTAGTAATGCAAGCCTACAACGAAAGTGGCTGCTGGGAAAATAAGGGTTATTCACCAAAGAGTATGCCGGCTTCTGGTCAAAGAACTATGGCCCCAAACGATAGTTTCCCTACTTTCCCCGAGGAACAGCCGGGCTGTGTTAACTTCCACCAGACTATCCAGGTAGGCCGCAATGATCCATGCATTTGCGGCAGCGGTAAGAAATACAAGCAGTGCTGTCTGAAGATCCAAGAGTCGAAACAAGCGCAATTGAGTCCGGAAGACCTGCAGCTATTTTCCAAACTTTGGTTTAGTCTTTTGGAATTTGTGGGTCGCAAACTTAAAATCGCGCCCCTAGACAAAATAGCAAATTGGCAAGAAGACGACACAATCTGCTACCACCTGCGCCAAGCCCTCTGGAGTCGGTCCGAAATCATTCCGGACTATTTGCAGGCAGCTCCGCTTAACTCTGAGGAAAAAGAAATTCTTGAGAGCTGGCGGGATAAGCATATTATCTCAGAATTTTTCGTGGTAAAGCATGGTATGAGTGGGTCCTTCTTCACCAGGGGCTTAGGAGACGACGGTCAGAGCCATCCTTTCTACCTAGTAAAAGGTTTGAGAAATTCCATTCCCTGGAGTTTACAGCTGCCTCTGCCGGTATTTGTGGAGGCAGTTTTGCTGCCCTTCCATGGCCAGATTGTTTACGATGGTTACCTCCAAAGCTATGACTTCCACATGGGTCCACACGTGAGTAAGCAACTTCAAGACAGCCTAAAACATGCAGAGCTTGGCAATTTCTATACCAGCTTAGCTTAAGGAAATATTGACGAGTTTGTCAGCCTTTGTACCTGATTGTCGAACGAAGGATCTGTACGTTATGGAGGTATCAGGTATTGTTGGTGCATGGATAAATTTCTATGCGGTAGAAAAGCTTTGGAGCATTGGGGATTTGCGGAGGTGTGCGAGACTTTAGATTTGCCTGTGGACACAGAGTATGTCATTTTTTCTGACCGCGCGTGTTATCGTCCGCCAGGAACACATCAATGCCGCTTAACAGCAGCTAAACGTTACACAGAAGATGGCATATGTACGCCTCCTTATCTCTTCTTAAGATATGCCCATGAGTTGAGTATTCTTAAGCTGATTTATCTGGGCTTGCAACTTTGCTCCTGCCCTGCTGGCCGGATCCCACAATGCACAGTAAGGAAAATCAAAAGATGTGCAGTTAGCCTGAATGGGCACAAGGGCCGCAGGAAGGCTTTGCAAGCCGTCCAATTTATCCAAAATAATTCTTACTCTCCCATGGAATCAAAATTGTACATGCATTTATGTCTTCCCAATTATCTAGGGGGTTGTGGATTTACCAAAGCCAGCTTTAATCACCCAGTGAGAGTTGATTCAAGCCAGTATTATTTAGACCTTTATTTTCCTGAAGCACGTTTGGGAGTTGAATATGATAGTTTTGAATACCACAGCAATGCGAGGTCCTTCTCGCAAGATTCTTTACGTGATGCCAAGTTACTAACTGCCGGTTATCGGCTTATCCATGTGAAACCCAGTCAACTTAGCCGTCTTGACGCCTTCGAAGATCTAGTTATCAATATTTCTCGACTTGTAAACAAATATGTTTACATAAGTACTCCGAAGTTTTTTGAACCTTTCAAAGAGCTTTTCTACTTTTTCGAAAAGCCTGGCTACACCCCTGTACGTCTTTCCGACGTTCCACGGTTTGCGGGGGTAACTAAAGCATTTGAGGAATATCGAAAATCCTACTTAACATGAAGGTTCCCATCTTTATTACTTCAACTTCTCTGATTTCCTGTAAAGTTTGCAAGTTTTGCAGGTTGCAGCGAAGCTCTCTTCCTAGGAAGAGAAATCGCAACCATCAAATCTCTAAGTTTATGCACGAAAGCACAAGGTAGGTCTGAATAAATGTATAAAGCGTGAGGAGAAAAAGTGCGAGCTAAGTATCTGACCTGCATAAACTGCAAATTCTTAAGAAAAACCGGAAAGTTGGAGTAGGGAGGAGGACTGAGTGAGAAATAATCTGAGCCGAGAGCGTATGACGAGAGGGTATGAAGTGTAATCGAAGAGCGCTCAATGACCTTCTTGCTACAAACTACCAATAAGGAATGTTAGGTACTTTTCAATAATGTACGCATTCTTGCCAAATGTGCTTCATATATTATGCTTAGGATAACCAACAAGCCACAAATTAAGGAAGGTACTTATGAAAAATTTATTACATACTTTACTCGCAATTACCCTAGTACTGGCCTTGCTGCTCTCAGCAAGCCCACTTGTAGCTGCCGAAGACTCGGCGGAGAACACAGCAGAAGATGCGACTGGTGAGGAGAAAGAGTCCCAGCTGGAAGCTGAACAGGAATCCAAGGCCGCCCAAGAATCTGCACCTGAATTCCAGAACTTAAGCTGGGTCCTTGAACAAGTTGAAAAGGACGAGGATTCGGACAATCAAGAAGAAAACAGCGAAGAAACCGAGCCTGACAGCTCTGCGCAGTGGGATAGCCTGGAAAAACTGTCTCAGAATGTGGAAGCCCTGGCTAAAGTCATGCAACCCCAACTTGATGACGTAAGCGGTTTTTCTCCTTTATCGCTGTACCTGGCCCTCCTCGCCATGCGCCCCGGTCTGTCTGAAGAAGGTCAACAGGCCTTTGATGCCAAACTGAATCCCGCGGGCCTCACGGAAGAGGAGCTTCAGCTGGCTTTGGCCCTGATGTATGATCTCCCCGTGGGCTACGATGAAAACGACCAGGAGTTTAAGATCTGGGAGTCTAACACCTTGGCGATTGGTGATCAGACTTTAGATTTCCATCCTGACTATTTGGCGGGTCTCAAATCTTTAGGCATGGGCGCAATCACAGGCGATCTTACTTCTGAGCAAGCTTTCCAAGATATCAATGCCCTCATCGCTTACTACACCCACGGTTTGATTGACCCTCTGTTTAGTGATGATGCTATTCAAGAGCAGGTGAAAAAGAACTTAGCCAATATCTTGATTAATACCCTCTATTTCCGTGACAGCTGGTCGAAAGAATTTAACCCGGAGAACACGGAAGATAAGACCTTCTATGGCCAGTCTGGTGAGACTCAAGTCCCCATGATGCAGGGCGAGAAAGAAGAAATGGCTTATCTGGACACTGATGCTTATACGGCGGTCCGCAAGTCCTATAAAAGTGGCGCGGATATGCTGATCCTCATGCCCAAGCAAGAAGTTGAAGAAGATGAGTTCTGGGCCCTCTATGAGGAAGCCAAAAACAGTGAGGACTGGTCAAGGGCTGATGTAATCCTCACCCTGCCCCAGTGGGAACTCAGCAGCCAGTTCTCCTTAGACAAGACTCTGGAAGTTTTGGAACTGAATGCTATCCTCAAGCAAGATCAAGACTTGCGCTTCTTTAAGCAAAAGGATCAGCCTTTGGAATTAGGCAGCTCCTTCCAAAAAGTAGAGCTCAAAGTTAACGAGGAGGGAACTGAAGCGGCCATAGCTACGGCGATCATGATGGAGAAGGCCTCTATGCCTCTTGAACTGCCTCAAGTAGAAATTGTGATCGACCATCCCTTTATCTATGCCATTTCCGACGCAGGTCTGACTATCCTGCAAGGCTTGATCCGTGACTTGCCCTAGACTTTAATGCAGGGATATGGCTCGCTCGGGACCAACAGATTCCGCTAGATAATGGATAAGTTGGTCACAGAATCTGGCTCTTCTGGGGCTAAGTACCACCGGTGAGCTCGTGAGTGGCCAACATCTCAACAAAATAAAAGGGGGCGTCTCGCTTGAAGACGCCCCCTTTTTTGCGGTACGCCCGACATGGGTATTAACCAGGAGGTGCAAGTCCTCTATACGCCCGGCAGTGGGAAGTATTAGCCGAAGGCAAGGGTGTCCATCGCGAGGTGGAATCTGAAGGAAGCCCTAGGCAAAACCTTGCGCTGACGAACAGAAATCAGATAAGAGGCTGACGCGGCGAATGAGGTGCCTGTACACACTAAAATCCAATAACTGCCCGGAGCTCCCTGCACCTGCTACCTCAGTTATCGCGGTTCTGGTTGAAGGCATCTTCACCGGTAACCTCCCCTGGGGACTCATTATCATTGGCGCAGTTATCGGCTTGATCTGCGAACTCATGAGCATTCCTTCTCTGCCCTTCGCTATTGGTCTATACCTGCCAGTTCACCTCTCCGTGCCCATTTTTATCGGCGGCGTAATCCGCGCTCTCATGGAAAAACGCAAGAGGGATATCCACCACGGTACCCTCTTCAGCTCTGGCCTGGTTGCGGGTGATGCCATTATCGGTATCATTATTGCTATCCTGACCACAGCGGGCGTAGCTGACAAAATTGCCATCGGCGGCGACTTCGGCTCCATGCACAACTGGATCACCGTAGTCCTCATGACTGCAGTCTTCGTCATGATCTACCGTTCCGGCAGAACCCAGAAAGAGGCCAGCAGATGATAGCTAGCACTTTAAACTAGCTTCTTCTTAAGCTTAAAAGGGTGTCTCAAGATCACGTAAGTGCAAGAGACACCCTCTTTCTTTGCCTGCAAGGGCTAACCTTCTAAACTTCGATTTCGAGGATTTTCCGACGAGTTTGCAACTAATGGGTGGGCCGTGTCTGCAAGTTTTCAAGTAATGGGTGGAAGAGCCTGCAAGTTTGCAACTAGCGGGTGGATCGCTGCGCTTCTGCTCTAGATGGACCTCCCATTACTTGAAAAGATGTCGTAAATTCGGGAAACTCGAATGACTTGGGGTGATCAGCCTGGCCTACCCTCCAAAGGATCTAGGTAGCTTGAGACCTAGGTCCCTTGGATGACCTGCAGGATGAAAGTTAAGAGGTCTTGATCCAGCCAGACCTTGGCCCGAGGATCGCTGGCCACCCACTCTTCCATCTCTGCGGTGCAGTCCTGTTTACTGTGGCAATTAGCTACGTAAAGATCCCTGATATATGGACTGTGTCCTAATTTGACTAAGTCAGCGGATAGTGCTAATTTTGATACAGTTTTTTGGGAGGTGGCCCGATGATTAATCGCTAAAATTTTTCGACCTAACAACTGCAGAGTAATAACTTTGTTTTGCCCTGCTCGCGGAGTTCGAGAAGTTTTAGCGCTACCATAAGGCCTCATCTTCACTTTCTATTTATGCTCTTAGCTGTGAAGGTTTCGCCTCGTGTGAAATGCCTTTTTCTGCCCTCTGCTAAAACTTTTTACTCCGTAATTCGTACCCGCGGAGTTATATGTATTTAAAGAATTTTTCAGTTTATTTGCCCGAGGCTGACCGCTATCTCCTGCAAAATTTAAGTTTTTCCCTAATGCCCCAAGACAAGCTGGCCCTGATTGGCGAGGAAGGGAATGGCAAGTCCACGCTCTTGCGCCTGCTCCAGGGCCAGGATCTTGGCTCCTATGTGCAAGTGACAGGTGAGCTCAACCGTGAGGGCGCCTACCTGGCCTACCTGCCCCAAAGCCTAGGGGCAGAAGATCTGGCCAAAAGTCCCTCCGCCTATTTGTGGCAACATCTGGCTCACAGCGAGCTGGACTACGGACTTTATTATCGCCTGTTAGATAGACTGCAATTGGAGGAGGACCGTCTACAGGAGGGGATAAGTCTCGGACAGCTTTCTGGGGGGGAGAGGATCAAGTTCCTGCTCCTCCTAGTGCAGCTGCAAACTCCAGATATCTATCTCCTGGACGAGCCCAGCAATGACCTGGACTTTGAAGGCTTGGAGGTTCTGGAGAACTTCATTCTGGAAAGCGAGAAACCCGTACTATTTGTCTCCCACGATGAGGTACTTCTAGAAAATTGTGCCAATGCCATCTTGCATGTTGAGCATTTAGGGCCTGACCTGGTACCACACCAAAGTTTTGTTCGCTTGCCCTACCGGGAGTATAGAGAAAAACACTTGCAGCAATATCAGCGCCAGATGCAGGTCGCGAAAAAAGATCGCAGCCAGTTTACGGCAAAGCTTGAGCGTCACCAGCAAATTTTTGAACGGGTTCAGCATGAACTGAGAACAGTTTCTCGCCAAGATCCTGCCACGGCCAAAAATCTGAAAGACAAGATGCGGTCAGTCAAAGCCCAGGAGAAACGCTATGAGAAGGAGGGAGACCAGCTGAGAAAGAAACCCCTGCGAGAGCGGCCTATCCGTCTGGACTTTGCAGAGGATCTGGACCTGCCCCATAGCAGCAAAGAGATTCTTAATCTCCATGTACCTGAGTTGCGGGTGGGGTCTGTGCCTGCGCCAGGGCACACACAGGGTCGTCTACTCAGCAGTGATATTAAGTTGCAAATTCGAGGTGTAGAAAAAATCTGTCTTGTGGGGCCCAATGGCTGTGGCAAGACAACCTTGCTTAAAATTATTGAGCAAGAGCTGAGGCAGAGCGAGCTTAATATTGCCTACATGCCGCAGAATTATTTTGAGGCTATGGACCCTGCGCAGACGCCTATTGAGTTTTTGAGCCGGTCAGCCGAAAAATCTGAGCACACGGCGGTCAGGACCTTTTTGGGCTCCCTGGAGTTTCGTCCGGACGAAATGTTTTTACCCCTGGGCCAGCTTTCTGGTGGCCAGCTAGCCAAACTTTACATGGCGAAAATGGTTTTCTCTGAAGCCAGCTACCTGATCCTGGATGAGCCCACCCGCAATCTCTCCCCCTTATCTGCCCCTAAAGTGCGGGCAGCCCTGGCAGCCTACCCCGGAGGTATCATTGCCGTTTCCCATGATCGAAAATTCATCCGGGAGGTCGTAGACAAGGTGTACCGCCTAGACCCCAGCGGCTTGCAGCTCTTAAGCCCTGCCGAGCAGGCGGAGATATAAGTAATATCTTTACGCTAGAAAAACGCCCCCTGAGTGGAAACTAGAGTTTAGTCCAACTCAGGGGGGTTCTAAGCCGAGCGCTGCAGCTTTTGGCGAATACGTTTAGTTTGGATAAAACTATCTCTCAGACATGATAGTTTTTATTTCATCTTCGTTAAGACCGACCATGGCTTCGCCTAGGTTTTTAGAAACCTCGGCCAGAATATCTGGATTGTCATAGTTTTCCACGGCTTTTACGATGGCTTTGGCCCGTTTTTCCGGATTACCAGATTTGAAAATGCCGCTGCCGACAAATACGCCTTCGGCGCCTAATTGACGCATGAGGGCGGCGTCGGCGGGCGTGGCTACGCCGCCGGCGGAGAAGTTGAGCACAGGCAGCTTGCCGTTTTCATGTACGTATTTCAGCAGGTCGTAGGGTACTTCCAGCTCTTTGGCGCAGTTGTAGAATTCGTCCTCACGCCTGGCCTTGATTGTGGCGATTTGGCTCTGGATAGTCCTCATGTGGGTTACGGCCTGGACGACATCGCCGGTACCGGCTTCGCCCTTGGTCCTGATCATGGCTGCGCCTTCGGCAATTCTTCTTAAGGCTTCGCCCAGATTGCGGCAGCCGCAGACAAAGGGGGTCTTAAATTTTAGCTTGTCGATGTGGTAGACATTGTCGGCAGGGGAGAGGACCTCAGATTCATCGATGTAGTCAACCCCGATGGATTCCAAGATTTGGGCCTCCACAAAATGCCCTATTCTCACCTTGGCCATGACAGGGATAGAAACAGCTTCCATGATTTCTTGAATCATGGCAGGATCACTCATGCGCGAAACACCGCCCGCGGCCCGAATGTCTGCGGGAATTCTCTCCAGAGCCATCACAGCAACGGCTCCGGCAGCTTCCGCGATCTTGGCCTGTTCAGGTGTGGTCACATCCATAATTACCCCGCCGTAGAGTTTCTGGTGAACTTCATTTCTGGTGTATTTAGTCATGAAATAACCTCCCGAGTTATTAATTTGTTTTGCTAGTCCTTAGCCTAATGGTATATTGGTACTATTGATAGAACCAAAATAGATAATTTACATGGGTACAAAATGCTGGAGAGAACTTAGTTAGGGGCCTGGTATGGAAACGATTTGCTTTACACCAAACGACAAACTTTACCTGCAAATCTATAACTATTTTGTTAAAGAAATTGAGCACAAGAGGCTGCAGTCCGGCGACAAGCTGCCTGCGATGAGAAAGCTGGCTGAGCATTTGGGGGTAAGCTTAAACACAGTTAAGACCGCCTACGACATGCTGCTGGACGAAGGCTATATCGTGTCCAGGGAGAGGTCCGGCTATTATGTCGACAAAATTCTCTCGGAGAATTTTCCCCACCTGGAAGGCGATAGCCGGGAATTTACTCCACCGGAGGAAAAGACCTACATATATAATTTCCAATATTCCCTTACGGATAATTCCAAAATTCCGGTTAGTGTGATTAAGAAATGCGCCCAGGCGGCCGTGCCTCAGGCTTTACAAGCGACAGACCATCCCCGGCAAGGCGTGTGGGAACTCCGCCAGGAGATCGCGAAATACTTAAAAGAGCGCAGAGGAGTATACACCTCGCCGGCCAATATTCTGGTGACGAGTGGCTTTGAAGACCACCTTTTGCTTCTAAGTACTATCTTGCCTCCGCCCCTCTTTGCCTTGGAAAGTCCTGGCTATGGCAGGCTAAGTTTTATCCTTCATTATTTGGGGCAAGACTATATGTATATCCCCATAGACAAGTATGGTTTTTCGGTAAAGGATCTGGAGCGGACCGCGGCCAATGTCGTGATCACCAGTCCCAACCATCAATTTCCCACAGGGCAGATTACCGGGATCCGAAGGCGGCAAAGGCTCTTAAATTGGGCCAAGGAGAAGCCGGACAGATACATTGTCGAAGACGACTACAACAGTGACTTTAAGTATATCGGGCGGCCCATTCCTGCCCTCAAAAGCATGGATGAAAGCGGCTCAGTGATTCTTTCTGGCTCCTTCTCCCAATCCATAGGTAAGTTTCTGGGTATTTCCTACCTGGTCTTGCCTGATAAGCTCCTACGGGAAGCGACAAAGCTGCAGCTGCCCCTCCAGCAGGTGTCTCCGCTCCTGCAATACACCCTCAAAGAATTTCTGGCCCGGGGGGATTTTGAAAAACACCTCAACCGCATGAATACGCTGTATAGCCGCAAGAGAAAAAAGTTTCTGAAAGCCTTAAAACAAGCTGACCATGTTGAGGTTTCTGGGTCTGAGGCCGGCCTGCATATCATTGCCAAATTGGACCC
>CAYNNG010000025.1:7389-8623 GCA_964398655.1 uncultured Oscillospiraceae bacterium | reverse complement strand
GCCCTGAAATGTGAGCTGCAGGCAGGCTTGCCTGCAGCTAGTTATTGTTATATTCCCGCTACAGGCTGGCTTTATAAATTCCTAAGACGTCGTCTTGGTTCAGGACCTGGAAGCCCTGGATGGGGCCTTCTGTGTGCTTCAGGCAGCGTTCTGCCATTTCTGCCAATTTCGTGTCATCAATACCAACATCACGGAGCTGCATGGGGATGCCTAAGGAGAGGAAGAAGTCGTATAGAGCCTGGATAGCATTTTTTGCTACAGCCTGGTCATTCTCGCCCTGGAGATCAAACACGCGGCGGCCAAAACGGGCGATTTTGCCTTGAGTCTGGTAATTCAAGACATGCTCCAGCCAGCGCGGGGTCAAAATGGCCAAGCCTACACCGTGGGTGATGTCGTAGAAAGCCGACAGTTCGTGTTCCATGGCATGGACGCTCCAGGCAGTATGTTTGCCTCTGTTTAATAGCCCATTGATAGCCCATGAAGAAGCCCACATAATATTCGCTCTCGCCTCCAGGTTTTGAGGTTCCTTTAGGGCGATGGGACCATAGTGCACGCATGTGCGCAAGACAGCTTCAGCCATGGAATCTTGCAGATAAGCATCGTCATACACCGTAAAATAATTTTCCAAGGTGTGACTCATAATATCTGCTACCCCGGCTGCGGTGTGCCAGGCATTGACGGAGCTGGTATAGGCGGGATTCATGAGCGAAACTTTGGGCAATACTAAGGGTGAGCCAAAGCCCAACTTTTGCTGGGTTTCAGGGTTAGTAATGACCGCTGCGGTATCCATTTCGGAACCGGTGGCGGCCAGGGTTAATACCGGGCAAATAGGCAGGGCAGCGGTAATTTCAAGCTCGCCCGTGACCATCTTCCAAGGATCTCCAGGGGTCTTGGCACCGGCCGCGATGAGTTTGGCGGAGTCAATAGAGGAGCCGCCGCCTACGGGCACGATTACTTCAATATCTTGCTCGTGGCAAATTTTAATGCCCTCCTCACATTTGCTGATGAGCGGGTTGGGCTGAACTCCTGGCAACTCCACGACTTCTACTCCGGCTTGCTTTAAAGCGCCGGTGACCTCTTCGTAGATACCATTTTTCTTGATAGAACCGCCGCCATAGACCAAGAGTGCCTTATGGCCGAACTTGGCCACTTCTTGGCCAAAAGCCTGGGCCTGATCGCCAAATAAGATTTTGGTGGGAACATGGAAAGTAAAATCTTGCATAACAACCTCCTG
>CAYNNG010000025.1:5004-7289 GCA_964398655.1 uncultured Oscillospiraceae bacterium | reverse complement strand
ACAAAATCTTGATGGTGGGAAAAATCGGAAAATGGGGTTTTGCCACTACTAACTGAACAGCTGAGAGAAAATCTAGTGGTGGTAAAAACCGGAAAACGCGATTTTCCCATTACCGTCCCCGAGGCCAGACAAAATCTTGATGGTGGCAAAACCAGTAAATCAAAGTTTTGCCACTACTTTTTTGTAGCGGAGAAAACTTGTTTTTATAATCCCTCTATGATTTGCGCGTTTAATCAAATATGATGCGCAAAAGCTGCGCATTAAGAAAAGTCAATGCGCAAATAATTATTGCCTGTATTATTCGAATGCGTGAAGCTAATAATGAAAAAATGGAGCACAATTTACCTAGCGCTTGCTGTTCGAAAATTCGTAAGCCTCATCTAGCCAGACCAGGAGCTCATCATCTATCTCTTCCGGACTCTCAACAATAACGTGGTGGGTCCAACGGTTAGGGTAGGGCTCTACGGCAACAGCTATACGGTCGTTTTCAAGTTTATTTTCCAGACCAAAAGACACCATAAGATATTCTTGCGGCCACTCTTTCTGCCTTCTTAGTGGCAGAGAGGCCATAGCAAACATATGGCGGTTATAAAAAGAAATTTGACTTTTAGAAACTTTGACACGGATATCGTCATACCGGGCCATGAGATTTTGCTTAAGAACCTCATAAATCCAGGTCAAGTCAGGATGTTGGTCGAAGAACATCAGTTCATTAAAATCCAGCATTTTTATCTCCTAAACACTTAACCAGGTCTTAGTGACTCCTTTCTTGCTATCCTCAGTATCAAGCAACATTATATTAGTTTTTCTGTAAGATATGGCTAGATGGCTTAAGTATGGAATAGAGAACGTGAGTTAGGGATTTTTCATGCTAGTTAGTTCCCTGATGAATCTTGTCTATAATAGATGAGAGACTTTTGTAGATTAGAGGGAACAATAATATGGCTAACTCGAAGTACCCTTTTCAAGCAAGGCTGAAAGAGCGGTTTTTCCGCTACGCAGCTGTGGAGAGCCAAAGCAAGGAAGCAAACACAGAGGTGCCTAGTACTCCTGGGCAGTGGAATTTGGCCAAGCTGCTGGTGCAAGATCTAGAGGAGCTTGGTCTCCAAGAAATTAGCCTGAGTGAATACTGTGTCTTGACTGCCCACCTCCCGGCTAATGTATCCGACTCTCAAATTCCTAAAGTTGGCTGGGTCTGCCATTTGGATACGGTTGACGTGGGTTTATCAGCTGAAGTTCACCCTGTATTTGTACCCAATTATCAGGGCGGAGATGTCTGCCAAAATGCGGAGGAACAGATATATATTTCTGCGGACGACCACCCAGAATTAAAAGCTTGTATCGGGCAAGACCTCATTGTCAGCGATGGGACCTCTGTTCTGGGCGCAGATAATAAGGCCGCCCTGGCCAATGTCATGTGTGCTCTGGAGTACCTAAACCAGTATCCGGATTTTCTGCACGGAGATATTTATATCGCCTTCGTACCAGGTGAGGAGATTGGCCTGCGCGGCGTGCGCAAGTTGGATCTGGAAAAGTTTCCGGTGGACTTTGCCTATACCATAGATTGCTGTGCCTTGGGCGAGGTGGTCTATGAAACCTTTAATGCGGGCTCGGCCCAGCTCACGGTCAAGGGAGTAACTGCCCACCCCATGTCATCGAAAAATCAGCTGGTCAACCCTGTCATAGTGGCGGTAGATTTTATCAACCTCCTGAATCGTGCGGAGACTCCTGAACATACAGAAGGACGCGAGGGCTACATTTGGGTAACCGACTTCCATTCCGATGTTCTTAACTGCAAGGTGAACTTTCAGATCCGAGACCACAGTAAAGATGGCTATGAGGCGAAAAAGGCCTTCCTCCAAGAAGCCTTAAAGGTTACCCGCTTGAAGCACCCTAGAGCCGAGTTGAAGCTCCAGTTGCAGGATGTTTACGGTAACATCGCGGATGCTATCACGGACCAGAATAGACGGTGTTTGGACAACCTTTATGAAGCCCTGGCAGAGCTAGAGATTCCGGCTAAGACGATTGCTATGCGGGGAGGTACGGATGGATCTTACCTTTCTTCCCGCGGCCTGCCTACCCCTAACTATTTCACCGGTGCCCTAAACTTTCACTCGCGCTGTGAGTTTATGCCTCTGAAATCCGTGGAGATGTCTTGCCGCACAACCCTGAAGCTGATGGAAATTGCGGCCAGACAGGCGGTCAAGCAGTAAGCCCACGAGGCTGAACCGCAGCCAGCGGACCAGGCGGCAGCCAGAAGGACAGGCGAAGGAAGGCTAAGTTTA
>CAYNNG010000025.1:1366-4904 GCA_964398655.1 uncultured Oscillospiraceae bacterium | reverse complement strand
GCAGCCAGCGGACCAGGCGGCAGCCAGAAGGACAGGCGAAGGAAGGCTAAGTTTATGGCTAATGCAGGCATTAAAGCTGCAGAGCAAGGCGAGAGCGATTGCTCAACTGTAGCGGAAGGCGCAAGCTCTCCCCGCAAGTCCCAGGGCCAAAAGCGAACGAAAAAGATTATTACTTGGGTTTTTGTCATCTGCCTGCTGGTGCTCTTTATTGCGCCAGCACTAATTACCGTTTATCTCTACCGGGAACATTTCGGACAAAGATTTACCACGCCCGCTTACTACGCTTTTCAACCTGAGGAATTTCCGGACCTGAAATTTACCAAGCATAGTTTTACCTCTAACCAAGGCCAGGTCCTGACCGGCTACTATTACTACACGGAGGCTACAGATCCCCAAGCCATCTTGATTCTGGTCCACGGTTTTGGGGGAGGCGGCCACAATTCCTACATGGACGTGGCAAACTTTTTTGCCCAGCAAGGCTATGGCGTCTTCGCCTATGACGCCACCGGCAATGATGAAAGTGAAGGTGAGGGGGTTTTCGGCCCGCCACAAGTCTTGATTGACTTGGACTATGCCATTTCCTACGTAGAGACAAGCGGTCAATTTCCGCAACTTCCAATCGTACTTTGGGGCCACTCTTGGGGAGCTTACGCTACTATGGCGGTCCTGAATTTTCACCCGGAAATTCGGGCCGTGGCCGGCTTTTCCGGCTGCAATACCCCCTTGGATATCATTGAAGCCCAAGGACAAGACCAGGTGGGCGTGGGAATTAAGCTCTTGCTGCCCTATCTGAGGGCCTACGAAAAAATCCGCTTCGGCAAGTATGCGGACCTGACTGCCATGGACGGAATTGCCGCTTCTAAGGCGCCAGTCATGTTTGTTCAAGGTGACGCGGACACCATGATCCCACCTGCTCTGGGCTATGACCTCTGGCAGACAGCCTACGGTGATGATCCCCGTTTCCACTTTATCCTGCGGCCTGGCTTTGGCCATAATAGTGTGTATTACAACCATCGGGCCATGGATTACTTGGCCGCCTTCAAGCGAAATTATAAGCTCTGGGAAGCTCAGCTGCCCTATGATCCCCAAGCTGCGGAGTATGAAGGACGGTACTTGCAGGATAAGTCCAACTATATTAAAGACAAGCTGGACCGCTATGAATGGACTCACTTGGTAAATGAAGACCTCATGCAGGAAGTCTCGGACTTCTACCAGCAGCAGACCACGGGTGCGGACCGCTGACTCAGTATCTAATAACACAGCCCAGCTGGTCTGTGTCCGTTAGGATAAAATCGTTAGCTTGTAAAAATAGATGAGAGGGAGGATGATTTTATGCTGCTGGAAATTCGCGAGGGCAGTTTTGCTTTTGATCAAGATAAAATCCTTTTAAACAAAGCCAATTTACAAATTGCCTCCGGCCAACACACCTGCCTGGTGGGCGAGTCTGGTACCGGTAAAAGTACGGTGCTGAAGATCCTCGCCAATTTATTGAGCTTGAAGAGCGGCCAGGTGCTCTTCCAAGACAAACCCGTAGATGATTATGACTACAGCGACTACCGTCGCCAGGTTTCTTATGTCATGCAGAATCCGGCCCTCTTTGGCAGAACAGTGAGAGACAACCTGGCCTTTCCGGCCAGTATCCGGGAGGAAGCCTTTCAAGAGGGCCAAGCCCTTGACTATATGAACCGCTTCAATCTTAAAGAGATCAGCCTTGACCAGCCCGTCGCGGAACTTTCCGGAGGCGAGGCCCAAAGAGTGGGACTGATTCGCAACCTGCTATACCCGCCCAAAATTTTACTCTTAGATGAAGTTACAGCCTCTTTAGACCTTTCCAATGCGGACAATGTGTGGCGGCAGCTTCTGCCCTTGGCCACGGATCAGGACATGACTCTGGTCTGGGTCAGCCATAAGTTGGAAGAGCGTCAGTATGCCCAGCAAACACTAGAACTTAAGGCCGACTGCGGCTGTTTTGAAAGGATTGCCTAATGGACCCGACAATGCTAACTCCTCAATCTCTGGCGGCTTCTTTCTCCTTAGTGGTTATTGCTTTATTTATCTCCTACCGGGAAAAATTGAAGGTAGAGAAAGAACTCTTCTTTGCGGTTGTCCGCATGATCATCCAGCTGGCCGTGGTGGGTTTTGCCCTAACTTATATCTTCCAGTGGGATAAGCCCTATATCACGGTGGCGGTAGCCTTCTTTATGGCTCTCAATGCCGCTCGGGCCGCCAGCCAGAGGGGGCGAAATATTCCTGGAGCCTTCCGCATTTCTTTAATCTCGATTATGGTGTCGAGCGGGATCGCTATGACCATCCTGCTCCTGACGGGAGGTGTAAAGTTTATTCCCCAGCAGGTTATCCCCATTAACGGCATGATGCTGGGGTCCGGCCTATCCATCACCGGCCTGAGCTTTAAAAATTTGAGCAATTCCATGGCCAGCAAGCAGAAGGAAATTACGGAAAAACTGGCCTTGGGGGCAAGTGTCAAGCAGGCCTCTATGGAGGTTATTCGAGAATCCATAAAGATTTCTCTCCAGCCCACGATTGATACGACCAAAACCGTGGGCCTGGTCACCCTGCCGGGAATGATGACCGGGATGATTTTTTCCGGTACCATCCCTCTCCAAGCTATCATGTACCAGATCATGATCTATTTTATGATCTCGGCCGTGGCCTCCATAACGGCGGTCCTTGCCGCCTATCAGGCTTATCCGACATTCTTTAATGAAAAAGGTCAGCTCAAGGTCGAACAAATTAACCAATAAGCTAACATTTAGATAATCTTCATCCTTTACACTAAACCTAGCATGCTTCGTAAGGAGTAGGAGAGAGGTTATTTTATGCTAGGTCCGACTAAACATATTAAAAATATTCTGCCCACAGCCCGCAGCTTAAGCCAAAAGCTGCTGGCTGTTTTGCTGCTTTTTACCCTGTTTTTTGTCCTACCTGGTCAGCGCAGGGCGGAAGGAGTTGTACCAGATAAAGACCAAGCCCAACAAATTATTGAGGCTTATATTGAAGAGGCCAAAGCCGGTACAGCCGCGGTGTCCATCGCGTATTTCCAGAAAGGCGAGGTCCTCTACCAAACCGCCTATGGACATCTAGACTTAGACAGCATGCGGGAAAATTCGGACGAGGCCATTTTTGAATGGGGCTCAGTCAGTAAGGCCTTAGTCTGGGTCAGCCTCGCTCAACTCGCGGAACAAGGTCTGATGGATTTTGAGACGGATATTCGGACCTATCTCCCGGAGGATTTTCCACTTAAGCTGCGCTATGAGCAGCCTCTTACGATTCTCAACCTTATGAACCACAACGCTGGTTTCCAGGAAGTTAGCTCTAAAGTGGAATATGCAGGCGGAATATGTTAAGGAACATATTTTCCAAGTTTTAGGCATGGACCATACCGCGCTGTTGCCAGATTGGTCGGATAATAGCCTGGTCCAGGAGGGCAGACGGGCTACGAAATCCTATTACCTGGATGAAGAAAACTCCGAAGATTACGGACTTGCTATCTCCCACATCGCGCTTTATCCGGCGGGCG
>CAYNNG010000025.1:0-1266 GCA_964398655.1 uncultured Oscillospiraceae bacterium | reverse complement strand
CAGCCTGGGAGTGGTGGCAGCCTTTTTCTTTGACCTCTATAAGTTTTGGATTTAACCAGCGGGCTGCGCGAGTTCTGGGCAAAGCTAGTGTTAGGATCTGACGCAAATGAAATCGTGTGCGTATCACTAGTCGTCGGGCAGACAGCCCGCTAGTGTATTCACCTGGGGGAGCGTTAAGCTATTTGCTCTGAGAATAAAAAAGGATGCCTCAAACACATGTGTGTGTTGAGGCATCCTTGCGGATTATGGACTTTATTGTAGAGCTTAAGCAGAACTAGGCCTTAGCAGTTTCCTTGCTCTCGAGGTCTGCTAATTGTGCGTTGAGGTCCTTCATCAGGTGATCCAGGTCGATACCATGAACCAAAGAGGCATCACGAATGGACTCCATACGTGCGCCGGGGCAGCCAATGCAGAAGAGGCCATTGCTCATAAAGGCTACAGCTAGGTCGGGATGCTGGTCCAGGACTTCACCAATAATCATATCTTCAGTAATTTTCATATCTATTCCTTTCATTTCCATGGCCGAAAGGCCAGTGGTCAGCTTCGTTCATATTATAGGGCTTAAGTAGTAGCTTGGGTACTACTTAGGTTACGCCTAGAATTTACCCTCCAACTTGACAAGAAGTCAAGCCGGGTAGACAATTTTAGTATATTCTCAATTTGTGAATACGAGACGTTGGACGAGATATATTAGGGCAATAAATACTGGAAGGAAGTTAGGCGTGGATTTTTCGAAAAGCGAACTTGCGGTCATGGAAATACTCTGGGAGGGACAATGCCTGGATGAACAGGGTGAAATCACGGCCAAAGAATTATCCGAGATCCTCACAGATCGATTTGGCTGGCCAAAAAGCTCAACCTATACTTATTTGACCAGATTGCGTGAGAAGGGCGCCATTAGCAGACGCTACCCTCAATATACGCTGAAACCGATCATTAGCCGGGAAGAAGCTAAGTCAGATTTACAGGCAGAAGTCATCCGTGACCTATTTCAGGGCTCAGCCGTAAATTTATTCTCAGCATTCTTAAATGAGAAGAAGATAAGTCCAGAGGAATTACAAGAAATGAAAGCTGTGCTTGAGAAGTTTGAGGGCGCAGATAAAGCAGATAAATAGGAGCTAACCGCATGTTGATATTACCCGTGACCATCATGGATAAAAATATCAAGGGCTTGATCCTGCTGGCGCTGGTACTTTTATGGCGAAAGTTTCTAAACATTAAAGCGGGTAAACAGGCTAGCTGTCTGCTTTGGGGCCTGCTTATACT
>CAYNNG010000024.1:16228-25783 GCA_964398655.1 uncultured Oscillospiraceae bacterium | reverse complement strand
AACGTCGTGAGACAGTTCGGTCCCTATCCGTCGTGGGCGTAGGAAATTTGAGAGGCGCTGTCCCTAGTACGAGAGGACCGGGATGGACAAACCTATGGTGTATCAGTTGTCACGCCAGTGGCATAGCTGAGTAGCTAAGTTTGGAAAGGATAAACGCTGAAAGCATCTAAGTGTGAAGCCTTCCTCAAGATGAGATTTCCCCACATTATGTGATAAGACCACTCCTAGACTAGGAGTTTGATAGGCCAGAAGTGTAAGTGCAGTAATGTATGCAGCGGACTGGTACTAATCGGTCGAAGACTTGACCACAAGTCTCTGGTTCTTCTTAATCGAACCTGACACAATTCCTCTTTTTCTTTCTATCTTATGCAGTTCTGAGGGTGCAACCCTCTACCATTCCGGTGGCAATAGCACTGAGGCCACACCTGTTCCCATTCCGAACACAGAAGTTAAGCTCAGTTACGCCCACAATACTTGGCTGGCGACGGCCTGGAAATATAGGTAGCTGCCGGATCCATAATACCTCTGTTCTTAGGAGCAGAGGTTTTTTCTTTATCTGTTTTTGTGCTTTTCTTGATCAACCGACTTAGCCAATAGGCAAATCTTATGTTAATCTAAAGCCTGTAGCTTAGGCTGCAGAACACAGTTTTAGATATCATAGAGTATAGCTTAGAAGAGATAAGGAGCCAGTTTTTATGGAGAAGAAGGTTCAGGATTTTCTGCGTTCAATTCACGAGTTTGCAGAAGACATCGAAATAGGACAAGAAGCACAGAGATTTTGTGCCAGTTTAGAGAATGGCCTTAATACTCAGAGTAAGACTTTTGGCGAAACCATTCCCATGCTGCCCACTTTTCTCAACCTCGGCGGTGACTTGCCTCAGGGTGAGCCTGTCTTAGTGATTGATGCGGGAGGAACCTTCTTCCGGGTCTGTGTGGTGGAATTTGATGCTAATTCACAAGTCAGCATCAGTCATTTCTCTAAACACAGGATGCCGGGTTCTCAGTCTTGGGTAAGTAAGGAATGCTTTTACCAAACCTTTGCCCAGGCCTTGCTGCCGCTGTTGCCTTATAGCCGCAAGTTAGGCTTTTGTTTTTCCTTTGCCTGCCAAAATCTTCCTAATCATGACGCCCTGGTTTTACAACTCAACAAGGAGATGGAGGCGGAAGGCGTAATTGGCACCCTGGTGGTTGAAAGTCTGAGAGAAGCGCTGCGGGCAGAAGGGGACTCTGGCCAGCTGGACGTTGTTGTGCTTAATGACACCGTCGCTGGTCTCTTAGCTGGCTACCTGCGGTCCCGGGAGACCAACTATAGTGACTACCTGGGTATGGTCTTGGGTACGGGACTTAATGTAGCCTATGCGGAACCGGTCCAGCAGATTAAAAAGCTGGCGGAGTCTGATTTACTGGCTTATGCCCAGCAGTTTGCCCATGCTCCCTCCCGCATGATCATCAATACAGAATGCGGCAGCTACCCTTTAGAGCAAATTTCCCCGGTAGATGTGCGCATTGACCAGAAATCGGTTAACCCAGGCAATGCCCTGTTGGAGAAGCGTATTTCTGGCCGCTATCTGGGCGCTCACGCTTATGAGACTATTAAGCTAGCTTGTGAACAGGGTCGGCTTTTCTCTCAGGACTTTTGTGAGGCTTTTGCTAACTTGGAGGGTTTGACCTCTGCAGATCTGGATGGTTTCCTGGCGAAGCAGGCTGACAACCCCTTGGGAAATTTACAAGCAAATCCTCATGACGTGGAAGTTTTATGGGCGATTGCCGATAATGTCTTTGCCCGGTCGGCTAAATACGTGGCCATTTTGCTGGCGGGCTTCCACCTCAAACTCGGTGTGGGCCAAGATCCCGCCAAACCTCTGGCCGTAAATATGGAAGGGTCGACTTACTATAAGTCTCAAACCTATCAGGCGAAGATTACCGCCAACCGCAAGCAGTATCTGGAAGACCAGATGGGCTACTATGCGGAATTCCTCCACACAGAAGACGCTAATCTTGTAGGCTCGGCCTTGGCCGCCTATATGAATTTATAAGGAGTTATCATATGAAGATTGCTATTGGCAGCGACCATGTGGGCAGTGAACTGAAGCCCCTCATCATTGAACACCTGAAAAGTAAAGGTCATGAAGTTTATGACTTTGGGACCTATACCGCAGAAAGCACGGATTACCCCATCTATGGGATCAAAGTAGGCGAAGCGGTGGCCCAGGGAGACTATGACCAGGGTATCCTCATCTGTGGTACGGGCATTGGTATCTCCTTAGCCGCCAATAAGGTAAAAGGCATCAGGGCTTGCGCTTGTTCCGAACCCTACTCTGCCCAGATGGCTCGTCGGCACAACAATGCCAATGTCCTCTGCTTCGGCGCCCGGGTCGTGGGCTCCGAAATGGCCAAGATGATCGTAGATGCTTGGTTGGAAGCAGAGTTTGAAGGAGGCCGCCATGCCCGCCGGGTCAAAGAAATCGTAAACTATGAAAATGGGACCTGGCGGCCTGAGGATGGCATTCCTGAAAACTATTTATAAACTCCGAGTTTAGTGGAGGCCTGGCTTTCTGGTTTGAACACGGCGTAGCCCAGCTCTCTGGCCATCAGGTGTTCGGGCAGGGTGTGAACCCGCACAATTTCGACTCCTCGGCTGGCCGCAATCGCGGTTAGCTGAGAGGAGGCTAAATCACGGTTGCTAAATCCTTCTTCCGTGCTGGCATCTAGATTGGCACCAGCCTCGCTCAAAATATTTACGATAAAACGCTTACGGGATACACCTAGGAAGATGCAGTAGCCTAGCCGATGTATTTCCTCCAAGCCTTGGATAAGTTGCAGGTTCTCACGCTTGGTGAGGGCAAAGCCGATCCCTGGATCCAGGCAGATCTGTTCCTGCCTCATACCAGCAGCGAAAGCTAGGTCCAGCGCCTTGGCAAAGTAGGCCTGACAAACCTCTAAGATGGGAGCTTTGGTCATTCGGGTGAGTTCTTCTGGACTGAAGGGGCTGCCGCCAAAACCAAAGCGAGGGAAGTTTTTCGCTGAGCTATGCTCTGGACGGGCTATGGCTGGATTAAACATGAGCACCAGCCCCGCTTGGCTTTTCGCCAGGAGAGGGGCCATTTGGGGGTCCCCCAGAAGCCCGGTGATATCGTTGATAATGTCTGCCCCTGCTTTTAAAGCGGCTTCTGCAACTTCGGCCTTCCAGGTGTCAACGGAGATGGGAATATCTGAAAATTCTCGTATGCCTTCGATAATAGGCAGGATCCGGGACATTTCCTCTCCTGCGCTAAGAAGGGTAGACCCAGGCCGGGTAGATTCTCCCCCAATATCAATAATATCGGCGCCCTGGGCGATCAGTTCCTTTACATGGGCCAAGGCCTGGTCGTGGCCAAACCACTTACCGCCATCCGAAAATGAGTCGGGGGTTACGTTCAGAATTGCGCACAGTTGAGTTTTGTCGCCTTGCTTTAAGCTGTGTCCCTTAAAGCAGAATTTTGCTTGTTCCAAGAACAACTCCTTTAAGGCTTTATATTTTGCCGGGCCCTAGGTCACCTTGGCGACAATCAAGGCCAAGTTCGGTTTACCAGTTCTGCATTTGGCGCAGAGCCTGGCCCGGCTCAAAGCATGCTAAGCATAACACACTTCTCTGGCAGAGCTTCGCACCAGCTATGGTAAGCTAGCAGCTCTTGTGTTACCTTTATAGGGTGGCCAACGTGCCAAAAGGAGGAACTTATGTCTTTAGCCTCATATATAGATCACACCATGCTTAAGGCTGATGCTACAGAAGAGATAATCGCGCGTTATTGCCGGGAAGCCAAGGAGCAAGGTTTTGCCTCCGTCTGCGTGAACTCTGCAAATATTCCCTTTATTGTCCAGGAGCTCGCGGGCTCTGAGGTTAAAGCTTGTTCTGTAGTGGGCTTTCCCTTGGGGGCTATGTCCACTGCTGCCAAAGCCTTTGAGGCTCAACAAGCGGTAGCGGACGGCGCGCAAGAGATTGACATGGTAATAAATATTGGAGCGGCCAAGCAAGGCCGGTGGGACCGGGTGGAAGCTGATATACAAGTGGTGGTTGCCGCGGCCAAGCCTGCCCTAGTTAAGGTTATTATTGAAACTTGCCTGCTGACTGACCAGGAAAAGGTCAAGGCCTGTCAAGCTGCAGAAAAGGCCGGAGCAGCCTTTGTGAAAACTTCTACCGGCTTTTCCTCAGGCGGAGCGACTATAGAAGATGTAAAATTAATGCGCGAAACTGTGGGCGACCGTTTAGGTGTTAAAGCTTCAGGCGGTATTCGTACCCCAGAGTTTGCTCAAGCCCTGCTGGAGGCTGGTGCCAGCCGCCTAGGCGCGGGTGACGGCATGAAACTTCTTAAGAAGGAGGCATAATAAAATGCTTAAACAAGTGGTGATTAACATGAAGGCCCTGGAGTCCATGCTCTTTATCTGGGCCAGCCTCAAAGACAAAGAAAAATTGGCCGACGAATTTTATATCAACCTGGCTGGCAGCCCCGAGATGGCCGCGGCCTATGACCAAGATTTTGACCAAAACTCTTTCCGCCGTGTCTTGTCGGCGATTTCCAACCGCGAACTTCTCTCCGATGCTAGCAAAAGGGAGAAGCGTTTCTGGAATAACAATATGTGGATGATGGAAGACCTGGGTGTGACCGAGATGATGCTGGAGCCCGTGAAAACCATGAATTTGGACTCTCGGTTGGGTGAGCTGCCGGACGGTATTCCCTATGAAAAAATGGAAGTCATCTTTTACCCTGGTACGACCGAACTATCTACCCTGCGGGGCGATAAACTATTCATTAATTTCTTTAAAATCACCGTAAATGTGTTTGACCCAGATGCCCAACCCACGATAGGCGAACTGCCAGTGGCAGATTATGTCCTAGCAGAGCTGGCTAAAGCAGCCAAATAGTTTTTGAGGACTAGATGTATGAAGACAATTGATTATGATTTTTTAGATAAGTTAAGCATGCCCGGAAAAATTGCGGCAAACCCTGCCGAGACGCAACTGGGCTTGGTGCTCTCCCAGCTTGATTTTGAGGATAACCAATACAAATCTAATCTCTGGCTTTCTGACGGCAGCAGTTTCCGCCAGCTCACCTTTGACGATCAGGTCAGAGATTTCTGTTGGGAAGATAATGACCATATTCTCTTTACCAGCAACCGGACGGCGAAGGAAAAAGACCGGGCCAAGGAAGACCTGGCCTTTACCAGCTGCTACCGGCTTTCTCTGAGTGGAGGGGAAGCGGCACCCGCTTTCCAGCTGGCCCTGGAAGTCCAGGCTATCGAAAGTCTGGGACATGGCTATTATCTGCTTCAAGCAGGCTTTAACCGCGAACTTCCCAATGCCTATATCCTGCCTGAAGACCAGCGTAAGGAGCAAAAGAAGGCTATAGAAAAGGCGGCCTTTGCTGCCCATCTCACAGAAATTCCCTTTTATTTTAATGGCACTGATTATACAGAAGGGGAGCGGACCGGACTTTTCCTCTTCCATGCCCCCAGCGGACAACTGGAGCGGATCTCGAAAGAAGAGCTTGATGTTGATTTCTACGCTTTAAGTGAAGACAAGGCCCGTTTATTTTTTGGCGCCAGAACCCGCGGTCACAAGGCGGAGCTCTTTAACCATCTCTATAAATTTGCGCTTCCTCAGGCTGACCTCAACTTAGGAGAAACTATTCCTCTTACGCCTCCTGTCCAACTCTACGCGGAAGGAGACTGGGACTTTTCTTTTGCCTGGGAGGGTCAATTAGCTGATGAGGAAGCCCTCTTTGTTCTGGCCTGCGACATGCAGGAATACGGGATCAATCAATCTCCTTGTATCTACCAATTACATGAAGAAAGAGGACAGCTGGAAGCCGTCTCCGAAAAGTCTTATGAATTTTATTCTTGTCTGAACACGGACATTGATTTTGGCGGTAAGCCTGGCTCTTTTGTCAAAAACGGAGTCTTCTACTTTGTGGCCACAGATCGCGACCACGATGCTCTTTATGCCATCCAGCCCGGTGAAGAACCCTCCAAAATTTGGGACGCGGACGGAGCTATCCTGGGTATTGCCCCTTGGGGGCCAAGTTTCCTCTGTACGGCCATGCAGGATTATCTGCCTGCAGAGCTTTGCTTAATTAGCCAGGGGCCTTCCGGTTTTGCCAGCAAAAAGCTCAGCGAGTGGAACAGCAACTTATTTAAAGAATATGAATTGCTTAGGCCCGTGCCCCTGACCGCAGGTCAGGCGGAAGATATTGACGGTTGGGTCATTTACCCTCGGGACTTCGTCAAGGGTGGCAGCTATCCCGCCATTTTAGACGTTCACGGTGGCCCTCGTACCGCCTACGGTGCAGTTTTCTTCCATGAAATGCAGGTTTGGGCCCAACGCGGTTACTTTGTACTTTACTGCAATCCTCGGGGATCAGGCGGCAGGGGTGATGCCTTTGCCGATATCCGTGGCAAATATGGTTCGGTAGACTATGAGGATATTATGCATTTCTTAGATGCTTGCCTCACAGCCATACCCGAGATTGACCGCCAGCGCCTGGGCGTCACAGGTGGCTCCTATGGCGGCTTTATGACCAACTGGATTATTGGACATACTGACCGCTTTGCCGCTGCTGCCACCCAAAGATCTATCACTAACTGGATTTCCTTCTATGGCACCTCAGACATTGGTTATTACTTTGCCACAGACCAAAATGACACCCTGACCTTTGACCAGGCTGGCTTCTTGAAATTGTGGGAATTCTCGCCCCTGCGCTACATTAACTCCTGCAAGACGCCAACCCTGATTATCCACTCGGCCAAGGACTACCGCTGTCCGCTGGAACAAGGCTACCAGCTCTTTACAGCCCTTAAGGATCGGGATATCCCCTCGGAGATGTATATTTTCCACGAAGAAACCCACGAATTGTCTCGGTCTGGCAAGCCTCAAGCCCGCAAACTGCGCTTGAAGGCTATTACCGAATGGATGGACCAATACCTGGTTAAATCCCAGGAAGAAAATAATTAAGGAAAAGACGAGAGCCCGACTCTCGAAAATATAGGAGGACTCATCATGAGTGAAAAGAAAGACTATGCCAAGCTTTCCTTGGCTGCCCACCGCGAATGGCGGGGTAAGATTGAGATTCAGCCGCGGGTTCCGGTCAAGAACACAGAAGACTTGTCCTTGGCCTATACGCCAGGAGTCGCCGAACCCTGCTTAGCAATTGCCAAAGATCCCGCTGAATCCTTTAACCTTACAAGACGCTGGAACTTGTGCTTGGTCTTGACCGACGGGTCTGCTGTCCTGGGCCTGGGCAATATTGGCCCCGAGGCTGCGATGCCCGTAATGGAAGGTAAATGTGCCCTATTTAAGGCCTTTGGTGATGTAGACGCCTTCCCCCTGTGTGTTGCCAGCCAAGATACGGACGAAATCATTCGTACCGCGGTAAATATTGCGGGCTCTTTCGGAGGTATTAACCTGGAAGACATTGCCGCCCCCCGCTGCTTTGAAATTGAAGCTGCCCTCAAAGAGAAACTGGACATCCCTGTTTTCCACGACGACCAGCACGGTACAGCCATTGTTACCTACGCAGGTATTGTAAACGCCCTCAAGATTACCGGCCGTGACATCAAGACTACCAAGATTGTCATGAACGGTGCCGGCGCTGCGGGAATTGCTATTTCTGAGCTCATTCTCAACGCTGGCTGCCAAGAACTCCTCTTGGTGGATAGACGGGGAATTTGCTATGAGGGCCGTCCTGAAGGTATGAATAAATACAAGGAGGCCATCGCAAAACGCGGCAATCCCCAAAAACGGTCCGGCAGCTTAGCGGATGCTCTGGTGGGTGCCGATGTCTTTATTGGAGTTTCTGCCCCTCACGTTATGACCACCGAAATGGTTAAGACCATGAATAAGGATTCTATTGTCATGGCCTGTGCTAACCCCACACCGGAAATTGAACCAGAAGATGCCTATGCAGGTGGCGCCGCTATTGTTGCCACCGGCCGGTCTGACCACCCCAACCAGATCAACAATGTCAATGCTTTCCCAGGCGTTTTCCGTGGCGCCTTTGATGTGGGAGCATCAGAAATTAACATGGAGATGAAGCTGGCCGCAGCCCACGCCATTGCCGAAATGGTTACGGAAGAAGAACTGGCCAATAAGACTATCACGCCCGAAGCCTTTAACCCCGAAGTGGCAAAGGCCGTAGCTAAAGCCGTAGCCCAGGCTGCCCGCGACACAGGTGTAGCACGTCGCTAAGATTTTCCCCAAAAGCCAAGTAAAACTGCCTCCCTCTGAGCCCAGAGTGGAGGCAGTTTTTTTGCTTAGGGTTGGTATCTGAGCTCTTGGGTTTAGAAGTCGGCGGGTAAATGTTTGAGAATCAGCTGGGTAAGAGCCGCGGTAATCCAAGCGGAAGCTAAGGCTAAAATTAATAGCAAGGGGAAGAGGCCCAAAAAGAAACTCTGCATATTCTGTCCGTATAAGATCAGCAGGACGAGAATCTGGCCTGCATTGTGGCCCAAAGCTCCCAGAGCCGACAAGAGGTAGAGGGAAATCCGGCCTTTGCTGGCCCGGTCTACAGCCCACATGATCAGGGTGGATATGAGGCCACCTGCCAGACTCAGGAGGGCCGCCATGGCACCTCTGCTAGCCAGGGCGAATGCTGACTTAAACAGGGCCAGGGCTAGGGCCAGGGGCAGACCGTTAGTGATAATACTCAGAATGATGGGGGTGTTGGCCAGACCATATTTAAGGGGAAAGGGACCCAGGGGAGGAAGGAGACCTTCCAGGTAGGAGAAGGTGAGAGTTAGCGCAAAAAGCAGGGCCGTATAGGCCAGGCGGCGGGTTTGCTGTCTCTGGTTTGCCAAGCTGTCTTGCAATTTCTTTTCTTCAGTAAATTCTGCTTTCATAGGGATCTTCTTAGGCAGGTCCAGGAACCTACAGGTGAACTATAAATCTGCTGTTGTCTCTTGGCTTGTTCTAGGCTCTCTCGTTCTGAACTCGCTTAGGGTGCTTGGGTCTCTGCGGTGCTTTTTCCTTCCCCGATGACAATATCTAGATCTGCCTCGGCTGCTTGGTCGTCGGGAGTCACAACTTTAACCAAGACCTGACCGGGCACGCAAATGCTGATATCTCCTACCTGGTGCAAGTAGCCGCCTCGCTCACAGAGCCGGTCCGGGCAAGGCGCTTCAGCTACTTTTAAGCCTCCCTGGCCATCTGCCGCAAAGAGATAATGCTCAATACTGTAAACTGCTTGATCTTGTCCTGCCTCCGCCTGGTCTGGATCAGAGTTTGCAGGGCTTGGTTCTGGGCTGCTTAACAACTGGTTTTCCGTATCCATATGCGGTAAATCTGCCAAATGGTAAGACCCGGCCTCAAGTCCCCGCAGGGGAACCCGGGCCAAGAGTTGGTTATCTTGGTAAATTTCTGCCAGTAAGTCCTGGTCAGGTCTGGCCCGGTTGGCGGAAAGCTTGGCCACAAAGAGACCGCAAGCCAAAGCCAAGACTAGGCCTACCACGAGGAAATCTGATTTGCGGAAAAAGGGCCGCTCCCCAGACATATGTTTTTCAGTGCCTTCTGTAACCGACATACCT
>CAYNNG010000024.1:0-16128 GCA_964398655.1 uncultured Oscillospiraceae bacterium | reverse complement strand
AAATCTTCTCTATTTGCTATCAATTACTATTTATATTTTGTCAGCCCCACCCCCGTCGCCTATAATAAAATGGTCTGAAAATTACAAGGGAGGGATGTTATGCAACGTATTAAACGTTTTGCTTCTTATTATAAACCATATAAACGTATCTTCTGGCTAGACATGTTTTGCGCAGTAATCATCTCCCTGTGCGGCATAGCCTTTCCCATTATTATTCGCTACCTCATGAACCAGGTTTTTGTGGACGCCACTACACCAGAGGCCATACTGGAATCGGTTTTACTGATTTCGCTTGTCCTCCTAGTACTTTACCTGGTCCAAGCGGTCTGCCAATATTACGTTACTTCCATGGGCCATATTATGGGGGCCCGCATGGAATATGACATGCGGCGAGAAATCTTCTCCCACATGGAGAAGCTGTCCTTTTCCTACTATGACAAGCATTCCACGGGCGCCATGACCTCGCGAATCCTGGCGGACCTATTTGATATTACGGAGTTGGCCCACCATGGTCCCGAAAACCTCCTCATCTCCTCAGTCAAGCTCCTGGGTGCTTTTATCTTCCTTTTAACTATCAACTGGAAGGTCACCCTCATCCTCATCGCGGTGACCACCTTCATGTTTATCTTCTCCTGGCATATGAACAAGGAAATGCGCAGAACCTTTATGGAGAACCGCAAGACCGTGGCCGGGATCAACTCCGTCACCCAAGATTCCCTCTCCGGGATCCGCACCGTAGCTTCCTATAATAACGAAGACTTGGAGCTGGAGCGCTTTGACGAGAACAACCAAAACTTTTTGAACTCGAAAACCCGTAACTACCTGGTAATGGGCCGTTATCACTCAGTCAACGGTTTCTTGCAAGGTCTGATGTATATTTCTGTCATTCTGGCAGGCGGGATTGCGGTCGCAAGGGGAGACATGCTGGCCTCAGACATCGTCATCTATGTCCTTTACATCAACCTCTTCCTGGATCCCATCCGCACTTTAATTAACTTTACCGAGCAATTCCAAAAAGGCATGACTGGGTTTGAGCGCTTCTGCGAGATTATTGATACCGAACCGGAGGTCCAAGACCGGCCCAACGCCATGGAAGCTGGCCGCCTGCACGGCGATATCGTTTTCAATAATGTGTCCTTTGCTTATGATGACGCGGAAGAGCATGTGCTGGATAATATTAACCTCCGTATTCCTGCTCTGAAAACGGTGGCCTTAGTAGGGCCTTCTGGCGGGGGTAAAACCACTTTCTGCTCCTTGATCCCGCGTTACTATGATGTGTCCAAGGGAGCGATTACCATTGATGGCGTAGATGTGAGAGACTACACCTTGAAATCACTGCGGGAAAATGTCGCCGTAGTGCAGCAAGATGTCTATATCTTCAATATGTCAGTGCGGGACAACATCGCCTACGGCAAACCCGGCGCCAGCGATGAAGAAATCATGGAAGCTGCCAAGCAAGCGAATATTCATGATTTCATCATGTCCCTGCCCGAGGGCTATGACACCCAATGCGGTGAACAAGGCGTGCGTTTCTCTGGCGGGCAAAAGCAGCGGATTTCCATTGCCCGCGTCTTCCTTAAGAACCCACCCATCCTGGTCTTAGACGAAGCCACTTCTGCCTTGGATAACCAGTCCGAATTCCTGGTACAGCAGGCCCTGGACCAGCTGTCCACAGACCGGACCACCTTTGTGATCGCCCACCGTTTATCCACCATCCGCAACGCCGATGAAATCCTCGTCCTCACGGATGAAGGTATCGTGGAGAGAGGCACGCATGCAGAACTCTATGCACATGAGGGCCTCTATAAAGAGCTCTATGACCTACAATTCCGTGACGCGCCCGGCCATTCCGCATCGGCCTAAATAGACAGGTGAAATTGTCCTAACTGTAAGTTATAGGTAAAGTTCTGGCTAAATCTTTTGGCTTGAATGCAAAACAAGAGAATAAAGGCTGGAAAGCCCTGGTTTTTCGTGCACTTGCTAGAGCTCCGCAAGTTTACAAGACCCTGCCGAGTTTGGTAAAATAAGTCGTCCAAGCCCGTCAGGGGCTTTTTTATGGACAGAAACTTTAAGAAAGGAGATGTCAGATGCCTACATTCAACCAACTGGTTAAACAAGGTCGTAAGAGCAAAACGGAAAAGTCTAAGGCACCAGCCCTGGGCGTAGGGATGAATACGATTAAGAACAACTATTCTCACTACAATTCACCCCAGAAGCGCGGAGTTTGTACCGTGGTCAAAACTAGTACCCCGAAAAAACCTAACTCTGCCCTGCGTAAAGTGGCCCGTGTCCGCCTCACCAACCAGCAAGAAGTTTACGCCTATATCCCTGGTATTGGTCACAACCTCCAGGAGCACAGCGTCGTCTTAGTGCGTGGTGGTAGGGTCAAAGACCTCCCTGGTGTACGTTACCACGTCGTACGGGGAACCCTGGATGCCGCCGGAGTCAACAACCGTGCCCAAGGCCGGTCTAAGTACGGTACCAAACGACCCAAGTCTGCGAAGTAATCTTCGGCAGTTGTGTTGACGTGTTCTCACAATCATCTGCCCTCTTTTACATATATACGTTAAAGGGCGACATGATGATTGGCACACACGTAATAACACGTGAGTACCTATGATTTCGGTTAATCCGCATAATCATGAAAGGAGGGAAGCAAGATGCCTAGAAAAGGTCATGTCCCTAAAAGAGAAATCTTACCTGACCCCGTTTACCACGACCTCAAGGTCGCCAAGCTGATCAATACAGTCATGCTGGATGGTAAGAAGGGCCTCGCTCAAAGAATCGTTTATTCTTCCTTCGACATCATCAAGGATAAAACTGGTGAAGAAGGTATTGAGGCTTTTAACAAAGCACTAGAAAATGTCATGCCCGTACTCGAGGTTAAGGCTCGCCGGGTTGGTGGTTCTAACTACCAGGTCCCCATCGAAGTCAGACCCGAGAGAAGGCAAACCTTAGCTCTGCGCTGGATCGTAACCGCTGCGCGTGACCGCAGCGAACGCACCATGAAAGAACGCCTCGCCGCGGAAATTATGGATGCGGTCAACGGCCAAGGTGCAGCCTACAGACGCAAGGAAGAAATGCACAGGGCAGCTGAGGCCAACCGTGCCTTTGCCCATTATCGCTGGTAGTCCGGTTTTTAGCCGGAGAAAGGAGTTTGAGCCACATGGCCAGACAATTCTCAATTAAAGATACGAGAAATATTGGCATCATGGCCCACATTGATGCTGGTAAGACCACCACTACAGAACGGATCTTGTACTATACAGGCAAAATCCACCGTCTGGGTGAGACCCATGAGGGCGCTGCCACCATGGACTTCATGGAGCAGGAACAAGAGCGGGGTATTACAATCCAATCCGCCGCGACCACTGCCCAGTGGAGACATTGCCGCATTAACATCATCGACACCCCGGGACACGTTGACTTCACAGTTGAAGTTGAACGTTCTCTGCGTGTGCTTGACGGTGCTGTTACCGTCCTGGATGCCAAAAGCGGCGTAGAGCCCCAAACAGAAACTGTTTGGCGCCAAGCGGATACTTACAAGGTTCCCCGCATGGCCTATGTCAATAAAATGGACGTCTTGGGCGCTAATTTCTTCAACGTTGTAGACATGATGAAAGAGCGCTTAGGCGCGAATGCTGTCCCCATCCAGCTGCCTATTGGCAAAGAGGATGACTTCCGGGGCATCATTGATCTCATGACCATGAAGGCCGAACTCTATGAGGCAGACGACCAGGGCAAAACCTACGTCGTCGAAGAGATACCAGAGGAACTGCAGGACGTAGCTCAAAAATGGCACGAAGACTTAATTGAAGCCATTTGTGAGACGGACGAAGAACTGTCCGACAAGTACCTGTCCGAAGAGGAAATTACGGAGCAAGAGCTGCGTAAGGCCCTGCGTAAGGCTACGGTTTCTAACGAAATTGTTCCTGTGACCTGCGGATCTTCTTACCGCAACAAGGGCGTACAGATGCTTTTGGATGCCATTGTAGATTACATGCCTTCACCTCTGGATATCGAAGCCATTAAGGGTGTTAACCCTGATACGGAAGAAGAAGAGAAGCGCCATGCTTCTGATGAAGAACCCTTCTCCGCCTTGGCTTTCAAGATCATGACCGACCCCTATGTGGGTAAGTTGTGTTTCTTCCGGGTATACTCCGGTACTCTGGATGCAGGTTCTTATGTCTACAATACAAGTAAAGGCAAGCGCGAGCGGATTGGCCGCCTGCTCTTGATGCACGCTAACCACCGCGAAGACATTGATAAGGTCTATGCGGGTGATATCGTGGCAGCGGTCGGACTCAAAGACACCGGTACAGGTGACACCCTGTGCGACGAAGAAAACCCGATTATTCTGGAATCTATGGAATTCCCAGAGCCGGTTATCTCCGTAGCCATTGAGCCCAAGTCCAAGGCCTCTCAAGAGAAGATGACAGTTGCTCTGCTCAAGCTGGCGGAAGAAGATCCTACCTTCCGCACCTACACCGACGCGGATACCGGTCAAACCCTGATTTCCGGTATGGGCGAGCTCCACTTGGAAGTAATTGTGGACCGCCTGTTCCGTGAGTTCCGCGTTGAAGCTAACGTAGGTAAGCCTCGTGTAGCCTTCAAGGAAACCATTACCAAGCCCGCACGTGCGCAAGGCCGTTTCGTCCGTCAATCGGGCGGCCATGGCCAGTACGGTGACTGTGTCTTGGAAGTAGAACCCTTGGAGTCTGGTGCAGGCTTTGAGTTTGTGGACAAGATTGTGGGCGGTGTAATTCCTAAGGAATACATTCCTGCAGTACAAGCGGGTGTAGAAGAAGCTATGAAGTCTGGTACCATCGCCGGTTATCCTGTCGTAGATGTCAGGGTTACCCTGGTGGATGGCTCCTACCACGAAGTTGACTCCTCAGAAATGGCCTTCAAGATTGCAGGATCCATGGGCTTCAAAGAAGCTATGAGACTGGGTTATCCTGTTCTGCTTGAGCCAGTCATGAAGGTTGACATTGTGGTACCAGAAGAATACTTAGGTGACGTAATGGGCGATATCAGCTCCCGCCGCGGTCAAATCACCGGTACGGAAGCCAGATCCAACGCCATGAACATTCATGCCTTTGTACCTCTTTCTGAGATGTTTGGTTACGCGACTAGCCTGAGGTCCAGCACCCAAGGACGCGGTACCTTCGTCATGCAGACCGACCACTTCGAACCCGTTCCTAAGAGCAAACTCGAGGAAATCACCAAATAAACCTTTTTACTACTGCCGATGCCTGTTACGCGGCGGTTTGCCAGGAGATAATTGCCAAATATCTCTAGATGTGTAAAATAGATAAAGTGACAGGATATTGCCAATTAAGATTTCAGTTATAACTGTACATAAGGAGGAAGTTCTCAATGGGCAAAGCCAAATTTGAAAGAAACAAACCCCACGTAAACGTGGGTACTATCGGTCACGTTGACCACGGTAAAACCACTCTTACCGCTGCAATTACTAAGGTTCTCTCCCTCAGGGGCGAAGCCAGCTTCACTGACTATGCCAATATCGACAAGGCACCAGAAGAAAGAGAACGTGGTATCACCATCAACTCTTCTCACGTTGAGTACGAGACTGATAACCGCCACTACGCCCACGTAGACTGCCCCGGGCACGCCGACTATATCAAGAACATGATCACCGGTGCTGCTCAGATGGACGGTGCTATCCTCGTAGTATCTGCTGCAGACGGCCCCATGCCTCAGACTCGTGAGCACATCCTGCTCGCCCGTCAGGTTGGTGTTCCTGCCATCGTTGTTTTCCTGAACAAAGCTGACCAGTCCGATCCTGAACTGATCGAACTGACCGAGATGGAAGTTCGCGAACTCCTCAACGAGTACGACTTCCCCGGTGATGATACTCCTATCATCGTTGGTTCCGCTCTCCAAGCTCTGGAGTCCACCGAAACCGATCCTAACGCCGAAGTTTACAAGCCCATCAACGACCTGATGGCTGCTGTTGACAGCTTTATTCCTACTCCTGCCCGCCCTGTGGATCAGCCCTTCCTGCTCCCCATCGAAGACGTATTCACCATCTCCGGCCGCGGCACCGTTGCTACTGGCCGTGTAGAGCGCGGTACCATCCACATGAACGAACCTGTTGAGGTTGTTGGTCTTCAGGATGAGCCTCTTAAGACTGTTGTTACCGGTATCGAAATGTTCCACAAGATGATGGACGAAGGCGAAGCCGGCGATAACGTTGGTCTGCTCCTCCGTGGTGTAAACCGTACCGACATCGAGCGCGGCCAAGTAATTGCCAAGCCTGGCTCTGTACACCCCCATACTAAGTTCTCTGCTCAGATCTACGTTCTGACCCACGACGAGGGTGGCCGTCACAGCCCCTTCTTCACTGGTTACCGTCCTCAGTTCTACTTCCGTACAACTGACGTTACCGGTGTTGCCCACCTGCCCGAAGGCATCGAAATGTGCATGCCTGGTGACCACGTTACCATCAACGTTGAACTGATCACCCCTGTCGCTATGGAAAAGGGCCTGAAGTTCGCTATCCGTGAAGGTGGTAAAACCGTTGGTTCCGGTACTGTTTCCGACATCGTTGAATAATTAACTACCTAGTTAATCCTTAAAATAGCCCCCAGCTGGGGGCTATTGTTGTTATACTCTAAATGCTGTGAGGGTTATTTAATGCGATAAATAGGGCCTTAGGGGTCTCTTTTGCCACGCAGCGACTCTAGATTTAGTGAGGTATACAAGATGATTCCCCGTAAACTTGATCAAAACTTCTATATGCTTTGCGGTATTGACCGCCGCTTAGAAAAATTTGAGAACATGTTCACCCTCCCTGGCGGGGTCTCCTATAACTCATATTTTTTGGATGATGAAAAAACTGTAGTCTTGGACTCTATTGACCATGCCGTGGCGGAGGGCTTTATGGCAGCGGTGGAAGAGCTCCTGCAGGGACGGGACTTAGATGCCCTGATCTGCCAACATGCCGAGCCTGACCATTGTGCTACGATCGTACAGTTAATGACTAAATACCCTAAATGTCAGCTCTACGTTTCTGCTCTGGGCTATAAAATCCTCCAGCAGTTCCATCCCCAGATCAATTATGGTGAAGACCGCCTGGTTCTGCTTGATGAGACGACCAAACTAGATACAGGCCATCATCACTTTTCCTTTATCAAGGCCGCTAATGTCCATTGGCCTGAAGTCTTTTTCTCCTTTGAAGAGACTACCGGAACCCTATTCTCCGCCGATGCCTTTGGCTCTTTCGGAGCTCCGGCCGGTTATATCTACGCTGACCAATGTAACTATGAGAGAGATTGGCTGGCTGAAAATCGACGTTACTACAGCAACATCGTGGGCCGTCAGGGGGCTGCGGTGCAAACTGTCTTACAGAAAGTCCAAGGCTTGGAGGTCAAACGGATCTGCCCTGTCCACGGACTGGTCTTCCGTACGCCTGAATCAGTTGCCTATATTGTAGAAAAATATGATCGCTGGTCTCGCTATGCCGCAGAGGACCAGGGCACAGTAATTGTCTATGGCTCTCTTTACAACCAATCCGCCGATCTGGCAGATACCCTAGCAGCTTATTTGGCGGACCAAGAGGCGGGCAGCATCCGGGTTTACGATGTTTCAAAAACCAATGTTTCAGTAATTATTTCCGATCTCTTCCGTTTTTCCCATGCTATATTCGTATGCAACAACTACAATACCGAGCTCTATCCACCTATGGATGCCCTCTTGCGGGAACTCATGATGCTAAATTGGGATAGACACGCCTATAGCTTAGTAGGCAACATGTCCTGGGGTGGCCGCGGCGTAAAAATTGCGGAGGAGATTCTCTCCAAGGGCAAAAATTTACGGAAGCTGGGAGAGGATTTCACCATTAAGTCCAGTCCTAAACTGGCCGATCGTGAGTCTGCCCAGGCTTTCGCTGCAGCCATCGCGGAAGATATGCGGGCTGAAGCCTAATTGTTGTCTCAGAAAGGATTTTCTTGAACTACTGCGGTCAGTAAGCTTTCCAGGTCTTGTAGGCTGGTTAATTCGGTGATAGACCGCCGAAAGCCAGCTGCGCCGCGGAGTCCCTTAAAGTAATAGCTCAAACTGGTGCGGAACTCCCTCATGGCATGTTCTGGACCCAGAGCCTTGGCCGAGAGCTGGTAGTGGCGGAGAATATGCTCAGCCCAAACCCGACCTTCGGGCGGCTGGAAGGACCTTTTTTGGTCCGCCGCCAAGATTTCTGCAAAAATCCAGGGCCGGCCAAGGGCTGCGCGGCCAATCATGCAGGCGTCTGCGCCATAAGTATTAAGAAGACGGTGGCAGTCCGCCCAGGACTGAATATCGCCATTAGCTGCTAGCGGTATCCGGACCTTGCTGGCGGTTTCCCCAATAATTTCCCAGTCCGCTTGACCGCTGTACATTTGCTCTCGCGTGCGGGCATGCAAGGCGAGGGCGGAAGCTCCAGCCTCTTCTAGGAGCTGGGCAAAATAGGGGGCGTTGATATGGTCCTGGTCCCAACCAGACCGGAATTTTACGGTAACCTGCTTGCCATAGGGCAGGGCCACTTCCACGGCAGCCTCCACGAGACGGGCTGCCAGGTCGGGGGTTTTCATCAGGGCCGAGCCTGCTCCCGTTTTCACGACTTTCTTGACGGGACAACCCATATTGAGATCAATAAAAGCTGTCTTACTATAGAGGGGATGGTCTAGGAGTCGGGGGATGGCTTTGCGCAGGTCGTCGGGGTCGAAGGCAAACAGCTGAATTGTGGCCGGCCCCTGCAAGGAAGAAAGGTCCAAGTAGCGGGCGTTATGGTCAAAACTGGGGTCGTAGACGATGGCGCGGGCAGAGACCAATTCGGTGACAGTTAAGCCTGCCCCCCAGTCTTCACAGATGCGGCGGAAAGCCAAGCCTCCTGGTCCCGCCATCGGAGCCAGCATTAAGCGGTTTTTTAGTTCTGCTCCTGCCCAAGAGAGGGGAGAGCTTACGGTCAGATTTTGTGACCTTTGTCTGTATTCCTGTTGGTCTTTCACGTAAAAATTTAAAATTCTTCTCTTTTATTTTATTTGCTAATACTTTATCCTATGTTAAGGCAAGGGGACTAGTCCCCACCTCTTAGCACGCTTATGTACTATAATAAAGGATATTAGCAAATTTGCTTGGTCCGTGACCCTATTGGAGGATAAACAATGAATAGAAAACTACGCGGCTTTAGCCTAGCCCTGGTAATGTTAGTCAGCATGTCTTTGCTCCTTACCGGATGCGATAAATTGGGACTGGGTGGCTCAAACAAGGGTATGGAAGTACCAACCATGGCCCCCACGGTGGAGGGTGTTGAACTCTCCCGCGATAACAAAGGTCTCACCGAAGCTGACCACCAATATCTGGCCTATGCCAAAGAAAAATGGACAAGCCTGGAAAAGGGCTTGGAAACCTTTGGAGAGAAAATGCCTGGCTACGTGGATGACATCATGAAAACGGCCAAGTACGTAGAAGAATATCCTGACTATGTAAAAACCCGTAAAACCCTGCTGGAAGTTGCGGGGCAAATTGAAGCCGTAGATCCAGAACAAACTCCTGAGCATTTTAAGGAAGTCTATAACAAGCTATATCTCAGCGCCAACCGGGTCCGTTATATGCTCATGCAGATTGAAGACAGGAATGCCACCAACCTGCCTGCTCTCTATGACACCACCAAGGCTGAAATCCAGCCCTTCAAAGAGGCTTTGGAACAGTTCTTTGCCCAAGTAGACAGCCAAGGTTTGGACGCTGCGGCCGCCAATGTACCCCCCACCGATTGGGAGGCTGAAAAGACCCGCCACGACGGACTTGATCTGCGCAACACCTTGAATGTCGCTGACTATGGCCTTAAATGGGGCTCCAGCCGTTGGCAGGTCATGGGCGTTGAAGGTATGCAGGAAGGCGGCGCTACTGCCGAAACTCTGTCTTATGACAAGGTAGCCTACCAATACAACGCTGTCCTGACCTACCACTTCAATGAATATGGCCAGTTAGATTCCTATACCTTTACTTTTGATGCCGGCAGCTTCGACCGCGGCAACAGTGGAGATCCCGTTTATGACGACGTACTGGAACTATCTGCTATCGTGATGTATTACTTCATTAACCCCACGCCGGCCGTTCCCCAAGAGCCCGTCTTTGACGGTGTAAATGGTTATACGGTTTCTTTCGATCCCCCGGCGGAGCATGTCCTGCTCTCCGGCAACCCTGACAGTCTGACGCTCGTAGTTGAGGGCAAGACGGTTGACGAAGTAAATGCCGAATAAAACCTTGAGCGGCTAACTGCCCTAATAATTAATAGCCTTTACGGATGGCACGTGAGTTCAGAACTCCGTGCCATTATTTTTTTGCCTGCTAATTAAAGAGACCTAGAAAATTTGCCCAATTTAGCCTCGGATAAACTCGAGAAACTTTCAACTTTACACAAAGAATAGCCGGCCTTATAATAAGGAACAGTTGCCTAAGGCACAGGCTTGATCCTGCCTGCCTGCACTATACATATCACTAGAGGGGGATCCCAGATGAAAGTTTACACCGCAGACAAAATCCGCAATATTACCTTGGTTGGCCATTCCGGCGCCGGTAAAACCAGCCTCATTGAGGCCATGCTCTACAACAGTAAGGCCTTGGACCGTATGGGTAAGGTCACCGACGGCAATACCGTATCGGACTTTACTGAAGAAGAGATTGCCCGCGGTTCTTCAATTAATACCAGCTACGCGGCCTGTGAATGGAAAGACTGCAAGATCAACCTGATCGACGCTCCTGGCGATTTCGACTTCTTAGGCGAACAAAAGCTGGCCATGTTTGCTGGTGATGTTGCCCTCATCGTGGCCTCTGCCCGTGATACAGAAGCGGCAGTGGGCGCAGACAAGGCCATGCGCCAGGCCGAAAAGAGCAACATGCCTGTTGCCATGTTCATTAACCGGGTTGATGAGCCCAACGCAAGTTACACCAAAGCCATAGAAGCTTACCAAGAAGCCTTCGGCAGCAAGGTTGTACCCCTGTCCATTCCTATCGTTGAAAATGAAAAGATGACTGGCTTTGTTGATGTGCTCAACCACAAGGCCTATAAGCTGGGTGACCGGACAGAAGCTAACGAAATTCCCATTCCTGCAGAATTCGAAGAGCTCTGCAGCAACTACTACAATGCCCTCATGGAGCAAATCGCTGAGACCAACGAAGAACTCATGATGAAGTTCTTTGACGATGAGCCCTTTACCCCTGAGGAAATCGAAATGGGCTTGGTTCACGCTATTTCTGAAAAAACCTTAATTCCCGTCTTCGGCGGTTCTGCAATTAACGATATGGGTATCACTTTCTTCATGGATACTCTAGTACGTTATTTCCCCCGTCCTACCCGCAGATCTCCCGTGGAAGCTGCTCAGGCCGGCGGCGAAGTTATCGAGCTGCCTTGTGACAGCAAGGGCCCCCTGGCTGCCTTTGTTTTCAAGACCATCATGGACCCCTTTGTGGGCCGGATTTCTCTTATCAGGGTCTTCTCTGGTGAATTTGATTCTTCCGAAAATGCCTATAACCTGACCCAGGATTCCGAAGAACGCATCAACGGTCTCTATGTCATGCGCGGCAAGAAGCAGTTTGAAGTTGATAAGCTCTATGCCGGAGACATCGGTGCCTTAACCAAGCTCACTACGACCAAAACCAATGAAACTCTCTCTCTGAAAGACCAGGCTGTAGCAGTTAAGCCTGTTACTATGCCAGTTCCTTGCCTGACTATGGCTATTACTTCCGTTAAATCGGGAGAAGAAGATAAGGTCATGCAGGGTATGAACCGTCTGTCGGATGAAGATATTTCCTTCACCATTGCCAACGACGCCGAAACTTCCCAGATGCTCTTATCTGGCCAGGGTGAGATCCAGCTCATGACCCTCTGCAGCAAGCTGAAAAACAAATTCGGTACAGAGGCGGTACTTTCTGATGCGCGCGTACCTTACCGCGAGACCATTCGCAAGAAGGTCCGTGTCCAAGGTAAGCATAAAAAACAAACCGGTGGTCACGGCCAATATGGTGATGTTTGGATTCGTTTTGAACCCGGTACCGAAGATGCACTAGAATTTTCCGAAGAAGTCGTAGGCGGCGCCGTGCCCAAGAACTACTTCCCCGCTGTAGAAAAAGGCTTGCAAGAGGCAGTTAAGGAAGGTCCTCTCGCCGGTTACCCCGTAGTTAAACTAAAGGCTATCTTGGATGATGGTTCCTACCACGATGTAGACTCCAACGAAATGTCCTTTATCCAGGCTGCCCGCCTGGCTTACCGCAACGGTATGCCTCAAGCTGACCCCATCATCCTAGAGCCAATCTCCTCGGTGAAGATTCATATTCCTGACAGCTACCTGGGCGATATCATGGGTGATATGTCCAAGCGCCGCGGTCGTATCCTCGGCATGGGAGCAGACCCGGAAGAGACCGGTTACCAGGTTGTAGACGCTGAAGCGCCCACCTCAGAACTGATGAAGTATGCGACTGACCTAAGGTCTATGACCCAGGGCCGCGGCTACTTCAGCATGGAATTTGCCCGCTACGAGCAAGCCCCTGGTGAGGTATCTCAGAAAGTTATCGCCATGGCCCAGGCTGAAAAGGAAGAGTAGTCAAACTAGGCCTAGAGATTGCCAGTCTGGCGTAAATATCTATAATATAGCTAGGGGACCGACCCCTAGCTATATTTTTTTCTTTTTTCAAAGGAGGAAAGCTTCTCAATGTCAGATCCTGATCCTGGAGGGGGACCTTATTTTATCCTGCTCCAGTCCTATCCTAGCTTGGTGCTATTTTTTCTCATTGCGCTCTTTCTGGCTGGACTCTATGCTTTCGCAACTGCCTACGCCGCAGTTATACCTCGCCTAGATGAAGATGAATTAAGTGACCGCCTGGCGGCGAATCCTGACCGCCTGCAAGCGATCCTCAAGCTCAAGACCCAGCGGCGGCGTTTTTTGAGTTCTATTAACGCGATCAAAATTACCAGTTTAATCTTCTTATCCTGGTCCTTAACCTGTCCGTTGGAGGACTTCTTTCAGGCGGTCCTGCCTAGCCATCTGGCCTGGTTAACCTATATTTTCACCGGCCTGGTCCTTCTCCTGATCATTTTCCTGATCCTGGCCTTTGCCCGCGCCTTTCCCCAAGAGCTTGCCAAGCAGGACGTACTGAACTTTTCTCTTAAAGGCTACAAATATTACTTATTTTTCAGCAATATCCTCACCCCCTTGAGCCGCCCCGCCCTGGCTATCTCCGACGCTCTCCTGAAGAAGCGTCAGATTGATCCTGACGGCCGTGACCTCATGATTTCTGACCAAGAGGTAAAAGACCTCCTGGAGCACAGCGCGGAAAGTGAGGAGGGAGAGTTCCTGGAGAACGTCTTTGCCTTTGGCGATAAAACGGTGGGGGACTGCATGACCCACCGCATGGACATGGTGGCGGTAGAAGCAGATATCAGCCTAGACGAGCTTTTAGCAGTGGTAGAAGAAGAAAAATATACCCGCATTCCGGTATACCGGGAAGACATCGACCATATTATTGGCTTGGTGTATATCCGGGATATCCTGCTCTTTGCTGCCAGGCACCAAAATGAGCCCTTCAGCATTGACCTCATACTTAAAGAAGCCAGCTATACACCTGAAACTCAGTCCATAGCCAAGCTTTTCCGGCAGATGCAGCTAGAAAGTGTCCATATGGCCATCGTCATTGATGAATATGGCGGTACAGCAGGCCTGATTACCCTAGAAGATGTACTAGAAGAGATTGTGGGCGATATTGAGGACGAATACGACGACGATGAGGAAGATTTCCTGCCTCTGGGTCCTGGCGAGTGGCTAGCTGACTCCGGCCTGACCTTGGAAGACCTTTCTGAGTACCTGGATACGGAATTTCCCTCCGACGACTACGATACGGTAGCCGGCCTGGTGATCGGGCTGCTGGACCGTATCCCGGAGGCCGACGAACAAGCGGAAGTCCGCTACCAAGACTACCTGTTTAAGGTTTTATCCATGGACGACAAACGTATTGAAAAAATCCTGATCAAATACGCTCCGCAAGCCCCAACAGAAGAAAATATAGCAGCCCAGGAAAACCTGCTATAATAATCAAGTTGTTTATAAAATACGTACGGCCCTGGGGCCGGACAAAAAAGGTGAGTATATGAGCAAAGACAAGAACGAAAACTGGAAGTCTGATGACCAAAGGGCAGAGCGCAAAGAACGCCTGCAAGCCATGAAGACTGCCGACGGCGGTAAAAAGAAAATTCGTAAATCCTTTAACCTCCGTAATTTTCTCATTATCGTAATTATCATAGCCGCTATCTTGGGCCTGTGCGTCATGGGCTTAATTAACTCTGGCTACAAAGAAAAACATAATGTCGCCGCCTTAGTCAATGGCAAATACGAAGTCACACCCTTGGAAATTAACTATACCTTGGGTTCTAGCTTTAACCAGATGTTCAGAACTTCAGCCTTCAATGTAGATGGTCAAAGTATGCTGGTTAACCCTCAACTTGATCCCGAGACCCAGAGTCTTCGTCCCTTGCGTGATATCCTGATTGATAACTTCGGCAAGAGCGCGGGCCAGACCTACGCCGTTTATGACCAAGCCATCCAGGCAGGTTACGAAATCGGTGAGGATGAGCATGAGGCCTTCAACCGCTTTAAGCAGAACATTGAGATGAGTGCGGCCCAGCAACAGATGAACCCCAACCATCTCTTAAGCCTGCTTTTTGGCCGGGGTGCCAACTTCAAGTCCCTGCAGCCCATCCTTGAGCGCCACTTCCTGGCTGCCCGTTACCAGCTGGATACCCAGAATGCTTACGAATTTACCGATGCAGAATATGAAGCAGAGTACGAGGCGCATCCTGAGCTTTACGATTATGTAAGCTTCCACGCCTTCGGCTTTAATAATGCCACCCCTGACCGCGACGACTCCCTGGACGAAGATGCGGACAAGCCTGAAACCGACCAAACGGAAGAGTCCAAGGCCGAGGAAGAGAACTCTGAACCCGCAGCTGATCCCGAAAACGAGCAAGCGGAAGACCAAGAAACTGAGCCTGAGGCAACCGAGAACGAGGAACCTGCAGAGACGGAGGCGGAAGAAAGCGAAGCTGAGCGTAATGCCCGTCTCAATGCGGAAGCCCTGACCAAGGCCCAGGCTATGGCTGATGCCTCCACCAGCTTAGAAAAGTTCCGTCATGAAGCCATGGCTTATACTTTGGCTGAAGACCGCAATTTACTGGAAGACGAAGATTCTACCTTAGTCAAGCGAGCCAAGTACTCGGAACTTTCCCCCTCTTTCTCCGCTTGGCTGTTTGATGAAGCCCGTAAAGAAGGAGATACCACGGTGATTAGTGATAATGGCCGTCACTCTGTACTCTACTTTGTCTCACGTGAGCGCGATGATGCCAGAACTTATAGCTCTCGCCACATCTTGATCATGGATAAGGACATGGAAGAAGGAGCAGAAGCCGAAGCCAAGGCCGCCGCAGAGAAAATCTTAGAAGAATACAAAGCGGGAGAAAAGACCGAAGAGGCCTTTGCGGCTTTAGCTACAAAATATTCACAAGATCCCGGTTCTAAGGACCAGGGCGGTCTCTACGAAAATACCCAACCGGGGAATTTTGTTAAAGCTTATGAAGACTGGTGCCTGGATCCTACGCGCCAGGAGGGCGATGTCGGCATCGTACGTGTAGACGGTGAGGCCACCGGCGGCTACTCCGGCTACCACATTATTTACTTCAAGGGTCTGGGCGAAAGTATATGGAAAACTCAAGCCAAGCAAGCCATGGCTGCTGCCAAGTTTGCTGACAGCCTTAAGGCCGTCGAAGCTAACAATGCGTTTGAGATTAACGCAGACAACATGAAGTTAGTCCTGCCTGTAGACCAGCACGCTCTGGAATCTGTCAAAGAGAGTATCCAAGACCTCTCGGATTCTTTAAAGAATGTCCCAGAGGAGACGGAGGAAGCTCCGGCTGAAACAGAGCAGGCAGCAGAGGCGGAAGAAACCGAGGCGGATTCTGAGGCGGAAACCGAGCCTAGCACAACTGATTAGCTGACCCGCGTATCAACGCTTAAGCAGGCTGGCCCTGCTCGCACAAGCACACAAAAAATAGCCTGCCCCGCATGAGGGCAGGCTTTTTGC
>CAYNNG010000023.1:25535-31765 GCA_964398655.1 uncultured Oscillospiraceae bacterium | reverse complement strand
GGAAACGTCGTGCTCAACGAAAGCGACCAAGAACTTGAGCGGAGAGGACACCGATATGTACGGTGGTGTGAGAGGACGGCTGACCGACTAACGGTCAGCCTCCTACTCGATTTTGGCGGCAAGCTCAAGTCCCGCTATACGCTATAATAGATCTAATAAATTTGGCTGCTTTGTCGCTCCACCTGAAAGGAAAAAATTATGTCCTATTCTGCTCGTATGCAAAAGAATCAACTTTACAGTGTGCTATTGGCCCCGCGCGGACGCATTCGTATGGCTGATACGGGAGCCCAAATCGCCCAATTATACTTGTCGCCTTTTGACCAGCTGATCGGAGTGATCGGCGAAGGGGGCTCGGGAAAATCTGCTTTGATCAAGGGTATGTTTCCCGGCCTGGAGCTCACCAACGACGATGAAGGTGTGAATGTACGTCCTCTCCCGATCATGGACCTGGAAGACGAAGGCTTTTTTAAACCCCATACCTATCACCTGGACGTGCGTTTTGAGATGGGCTTCTACCAGCTGCATGAACTGGCAGATGCCATTTTAAATGCCATGAATAACGGCAAGCGCGTGATTGTCGAGCACTTTGACCTGATCTACGATGCCCTGGGCCGCAATGCCCATCTGCTGATTGGCGTAGGTGAGGAGATTATCGTAACCCGGCCCTCCTACTTCGGTCCGGAGCCTGAGCAGATTGCCAACATCGTCTACGAATCCATTGTCTACCGCAAGATGGCCCACACCACAGAAGATTTATGTGAATACTGCCTGGCCAAGCAGGGGATCTTCCGCTATACCCACGGTGATGTGCGCCATGGTTTTATCCTGTCTTTCCGCGAAAAGCCCGATATTGATATTGAGACCTTGGAGCATGATATAAAAGAAATGATTGAAGCCAAGCTGGATGTCTCCTACCTGGATGACAACCACATTAAAATCGGCGACATAACCCACTACTGTACTTCCCCGCGCGTCCATGTGGAAAACACCTCGAAAATTACCAAGTTCCGTCTCTACCCAAAGTTACTGCGCGATTCCATTACTGGCGAATACATGCTGGTAGGGATCGTGGGCTTTGACCTCAACATGAAGCTGGTAGACATGAACAGCATCTAGCGGCTATACCTCATGGCGGCCGCAAATACCTTAGCTCACCGTCTTGCCCAGGCGGCTGTCCAAGCTATGCAGCTGGAAGTCGCCTGCAGTCCCAAGCCTGGCTTGGTGGATGCCTTTAACTCAGGTGCCCACCAAGATATGGACCAGGCAGCTTTTGGGCGTTCCATTGCAGCTTTAGAGCCACATCTGCTGGTGTACGCCAAAGCTGGGGAAGGCCTGGACTTAAGTCGAGAATCCTACCTTAAAGCTGGTCTGAGCCCTGACCAAGCCCTGAAAGCCTTTGACCAACTGCAAAAGCTGGGCTTGGCTGGGGAAGAAGCCTCCCTGGCGGCTAACCAGGGGGTTAATTGCCATGCGGGCCTCAATTTTGCCTGGGCCCTGGTTTTGCCCGCGGCTCAACTACTAAATGCTTGGGGGATAAGGCAGGCTTATCCAGAGGAGATCTGCCGCCTGGTCAGCTCCTTAGCCAAACCGGCCTACCTGTCCTGGCAGCAGGGAGAGGGCCAGGATCGGCCAGGGGGAGCTAGACTAGCGGCGGCTCAAGGTTATCCTCTAGTCCTAAACCCTGGTCTAGCCAGTTTGCGCGCCTGGACCCCAGAAAGCTCGGAAGCAGACCGCAATTTTCTTTTCCTAGTCAGCCTGGTCCGCCTTATGGCGGTTAACCCCGACACTAATATCCTGCGCCGGGGCGGGGAGGAGGGCCTGCGCTGGGTGCAAGGCAGGGCTCAGGACCTCTTACGCGGCTTTCAGCTCTCGGGTAAAGACGAGCCAGCTGTGACGCAGGCTGACCAGCGAAATTTCCTGGCTGCCCTGCAGGATTTTGACTGTGAAATGATTGAGCAGAACCTTTCTCCCGGAGGTTCCGCTGACCTTTTGGCCTTGGCTATTTTTTTCCGCCTCTTAGAGTTTGGTTTCATAGACTAGACTGATTTCTCGGCCTGGCCAGGGCTTTCTGAGTTCAGGTCAAGCAGACTGGACAGGGTATTTTTATCTGGTCTAAGGCCTAGTCCGCTAACCAGCTTCCTATGCTAAAATGACTAGCGACGGGGCAGTTAAGCCCCTATTTTAAATAAGTGAGGAGAGATTGCCTTGCAATTTCCTTTAGATAACCACCAGGAAAATCAGGACCAGCACAACCGCCACAAGCACAGTATACGTGCTGGCTCGGGGTCTAGTATTCGTCAAGCTACCTTGATAACCATGGTTGGCATGTTCCTGGCTAAACTTACCGGCTTCCTGCGGGAAATGCTCATAGTCCCTAAATTTGGCTATGGCCTCTTATCTGACACCTATGTCAACGCCTTTCAAATTCCTGACCTAGTTTACGAGCTCTTGGTGGGCGGGGTAGTGGCCGCTGTCCTTACGCCAACCTTGTCAGCCGGCATAGAAAAACGCCGTGAGCAGGAGACCTGGTATTCAGTCTCGGTCTTCGCCAGCCTCAGTATTGTCCTCACCGGAGTGGTCCTTCTCCTGGCGGAGCTCTTGGCCTATCCTTTAATTCACTTGATTACGGGCGCTTATGCCGCGGATGCGTCGGCGGAACTCAAGCAGATGGCTGAGATGGCAGCCCCCTTGACCCGCATCCTGCTCATACAATCTTTCCTCTTAATCCTAGTATCCCTTCTGCACAGCTCGCTTTCTGCCTATAAGCGTTTTAATGCCCTGGCTCTAGGGCCTGTACTTTACAATGTCTTTTATATTTTGGCCTTAATTTTCTGGGGGGCCCCCAATGAGCAGGGCCTGAGACGTGTGGCCTGGGGCGTAGTTTTAGCGGCCTTCTTCTACTTTCTCTACCAGGCCTTCTGTGCCCGCAGAGAATTGCGCTACTATAATTTTCACTTGGACCTGCAAGACCCCGGCTTTAGGCGGCTGGTGCGTCTAGCCATTCCGACCATCCTCTCTGGCTCTGTCCTACAACTATCCAGCGTGATTATGAACCGCTATGCCAATGGCTTGAACTTGCCGGGCGCGGTGACTGCCATCCGTCAGTGCACGACCACCTGGGGCCTGCCCTACGCGATCTTTGCTGTCGCGATCGGCAACGTCATGCTGCCCAATATCTCCGGCTTTTATGAATTGGGTAATGATAAAAAAGTACGGGCCTTATATACGTCCAGTCTCCGCCGGGCGATTTACTTTGTCGCGCCCTTTGCGCTAAGCTTTGCGGTGATGAATTTTGAAACTATCCAGGCGATCTTTCAGTGGAATCCCGCATCTTACTCTAATCTGGAAGTCAGCCAGACCGCCTCGGCCTTGTCCTGGTTCTGCCTCAGCATGCTGGCCCAGACGGTGGTGTTCATTACTAACCAGGCCTTCTATGCCCGCAAGGTGACCGGTATAGCTCTCTTTGTGGGTATTCTTTCCTTGGCCCTAAATCCTCTTTTCCTCTACCTCTTCGTGGTGGTAGGGGATAGGGGCCTAGCCGGTATTGGGATGGCACATGCTGCCTACAGCTGTGTAGCTGCTCTCGTAGTCTTTGCCCTCTACAAACGCCACCGGCAGGATATGCGGCCGTACCGCTTGACGGCCTTTAATATCCGCCTGCTCTTGTGCCTGGGCGTAACCTGGCTGGTCTTGCACAGCTTCAACAGCTTGCCCCTCTTTCCCGACCATAAGATCGTGCAGCTCTTCCTTTATGCCCTCAAAATGTTCGCAGGCCTCTTTACCTACTACTTGGCTGGCCTGGCGCTAAAATTCCGTGAGGCCTTAGACCTGCAGGATACTCTGCGCCGAGCTTTTGGCCTCGCCAAGCTCCGGGAAAACTAGAGCTTGCGAGCACGGCAAGAATTTGCGGAAAGACTAAAAATCTCGATGTTTAACTGGCCCACTTGGCCGGCGGCTTTCATCCTGCCGTCTCTGACCTTGGCCTTGGCTCTTAGGCCGGGCGGACTTAGACTTATTCCCGGCCTGGGACTTGGTCTTAGACCTTGCGGGACTGGACTGGCTGGATCCTTGGCCAGCTCCTGGCTTACCCCGGCCAGTTCGGCGCCTTTTTTGGTCTCTAGACCTGGACCTGCCCTGGGACTTTCTGGACGACTTGGGTCGGCCTGAAGACCCTGCATAGTGCTTTCTCTCCCGAGTCTGCAAGGGATCATTACGGTCTTCCAGATTGGCATTTTGCAGATAGCGAGACTGCGACCGGATCATGGCTATTACCTCAGCCTCTTTGTCTTCGGAGATAAAAAGTTCCTCTTGCTCCACCGGACGTTCCCAAGCGTAGGGTTCAGGCGAGATCCGCAGCTGGCGGCAGAACTTCTCGAAGGATTCCATCTCTCCCGGGGCTACAAAAGAAAAGGCCAGCCCAGTTTTGCCTGCCCGGCCTGTCCGGCCGATCCGGTGGGTATAGTTTTCCAACTCCAGAGGCAAGTCATAGTTAAAGACAATATCCACGTCGTCAACGTCCAGGCCGCGGGCCGCTACATCCGTACCAACCAAGATAGCCGTTTTGCCCTCCCTAAAATCACGCATGACCCGGTTGCGGCTGGACTGCGGCATGTCGCCCTGCAGGGCCGCAGCCGTGAAGCCCTCCTGAACCAGCTTGCGGGCAGCGATCTCTGCCGACTGCTTCATATTGACAAAGACCAGGGCCTTGTCTACCTGGAAGTCCCGCATAATATCCTCAATGGCTTCAATCCTTTCAGATCCGTTGGCCACGGTATAAAACTGCCGGATATCCGGTTTATCCTCTGCCTGGGCTTCTACCTTAACTTCCAGCGGGTGCCTCTGATAAAGCCAGGAGATATCCAGAACTTCCCGGGAAAGTGTGGCCGTAAACAGTCCTTTAACGGCTGTCTCATTGCAGCGCTCCATGATGTAGCGCACATCGTCAATAAACCCCATGTCCAGCATGCGGTCTGCTTCGTCAAGCACCAGGTACTTTAACCGCGACAGGTCCACATTGCCTCGCTTCATATGGTCAATGAGCCGGCCAGGTGTAGCAATAATAATATTGACCTCATGATTTTTCAGGCGTTTAATCTGCTTCCGCATATCCTCACCGCCATACACGGCCAAGCTCTGAATCTGAGGCAGATGGCTGGCCAAAAGGTCGAACTCTACTTTGATTTGTTGGGCCAGCTCACGAGTAGGGGCCAGAACCAGGGCCTGAATAAAGTCTTCCTCGGGATCTATATGTTCAATGATGGGAATACCAAAAGCGTAAGTTTTGCCCGTGCCCGTAGGCGCTTCGGCAATCACATCTCGGCCCTCCAGCATCGGCCCGATAGCCAAAGCCTGCACCGTAGTGCACTGGCTAATGCCCTCCTCTGCTAAAGCTGCGACAATCTGGCGGTTAATAGGAAAATCTTCAAAAAACTTATCGACAATATGTGTACTCATGCTAGCTCCGCTCTAAAACCATCCTTAATCATTCATCTTGTAACTTTAATTTTATCTTGTATCTCTAATTTCTTATCTTTTCCAAAACGTCAACCTTTGCAAAACATCAATCTTTGCAACACATCCATCTTGGATAAACCATCAATCTTTGAAACACATCAATCTTAGGTAAACCATAATCTTTGATAAACAACATTAATTACCAAAACTTCTTAGCCTCAATTACAAAAACTTCATAGCCTCGCTTACAAAACCTTCATAGCCTCGCTTAACTAAATTATCTTAACTTCAACGTCCTATTTTAACATGTTCCAGATATGTTCTGGCCATGCGTCAGCACACCCTGGACAGCTCGAGGGGAGCCCGCTTTAACGCTCCCAGGTACACATCTAAGCTTAAACTTACACATGGGTGCAGTTTTTTAGTTAGCGAATGAAATTTCTGTTAGGCTTTTGTGGATTGATAACTTTATAGGCCGGCCCCCTTGAGCAGTCAATGACGCCTTTGGCGCCGCAAGGCGGTCTTTGATCATTGACGGCTCAAGGTAGGTCCGGCCCAAGTTTGATCAAGCCTCAAAACCTTTACAGGATTAGTGGCGTAAGGGAAAAGTCTTTACGTGATTGGTTGTGTGAATGCTCTTTCTGGCGATCAGCCAACCCTAATCGAGCTCCCGACAGGTTTAGAAGACTCTTAACTAGTTGTGAGAACCCTCTATTTCGCGATCAGCCAACCTGGCAGAGTTCACTTTTAGCAGAAATGCCTACTCTTACCGGGCT
>CAYNNG010000023.1:1206-25435 GCA_964398655.1 uncultured Oscillospiraceae bacterium | reverse complement strand
GGTTTCTGGAAGCTCTGAAATGGTTGTGAGAATGCCCTTTCGGACGATCTCACAACAAAGAGCCTTCAGATCGTAGGAGCAATATAATCTAATTAGAAGAAAGCGAACTTACTATCTCATCTTTTCTTCGGTATTTGTAAGTTCTTCAGTTTTCTTAAGCTTTTCAGGAGTTTTGTGGACCTTTTTTGTACTTAGGGAAGGCTTATTAACGGCCTCCTGCGCATTTAGTTGAGGCTTACCCGCGGCCTTCCGAGCATGTGTGGAGGATTTATCCGCAGCTTTTGTAGCATCAGTGGAGTATTTACCCGTGGATTTCGTAGTATGTGTGGAGGATTTACCCGCGGCCCTCCGTGTGTGTGTATCTGATTTCCGCTCTGATTTCCGCGTGGCTTGCTTTGAGTCGAGGGGGGACTTGCTCATGGACTGGATTTTAAGTGGCAGCGCAACATGGCCTTCTAATTTGTGGTGATGATGGTAAAGGCAGTAGAGCTGGCTTAGATAGATTAGGCTGCCTGACATGAGCTTGAAATGCTGGCAAATACTGTTAAAGACTGCCATGTTGGGAAAAATGTAGCCATGCTCAATGTTGGAGATGGTCGTGGCAGAACAAAATATCTGATTGGCTAGCTGAATTTGGGTTAGTCCGGATTGCTTGCGCCGCTTGCGAATCTCATTACCCAAGAGCATTTGGACGTCATCATACACACCAGGGTAAACTTGCGTTAGCTTTACCCAATATTCCGCTTCTAGTCCCATACCATCTAGGAGTGCAGCATTCACAAACTCATTCAAGATATACCCCACTTTCTTTACTGTAGAGAAATTAAGAAACAATTTTAGCCTAACACGGCTGGGTTTAGTTACGAGTAAATTACATATGCTTGCAACATATATATAACCAGCAATATTAAAAGTTATGAGTAAGAAGTTTAAAAGACAGTTTTATATAATAGCATTAATACTAATAGGCTAATTGATAACATTTATATGAAAATTATGACCAATATTAAATCCACAAGAGGTAGACGGGTACTTAACGGTGAATTACAAACTATGACTTAATCACACATCATTGTGGGGAAGAGAAAAAACGAATTGTGGGAAGAGACAGAGCGAATTGTGGGAAGAGACGAAGCGAATTTTGGGAAAGAGACAGAACGAATTTTGGGGAAGAGACAGAGCGAACTGTGGCGGAGAGACAGCGTAGATTGTGGGGGAAGAAACAGAGTGAGTAGTGATGGAGAGGCAGACTCAATTGTAGCGAAGAGGCAGGCGAATAGCAGTCAGAAGCTGGGAACTGTGCCTGCTGTTACGGGGCTTTCTGGGCCCGGGTTTTAGCAAAGCCCAGGAACACGGTATAATAGTGGAACTAAACATTGCAGCCTGAGTCCTCAGGGCTTGGGACTATAGTGCCTGAACTATTGTTTGGGCGCAAACAAGGAGAAAACCTATTTATCCTGTTAATGAAATACACCCTGACCGCGCCATCCTGCTCGGCCTCATTTTGCCGGGAGATGAAGAAGAGGCGCAGGAAGCTTCTCTGCGGGAATTAGTCGAACTGTGCGAGGCCTGCGAGATTGAGGTTGTGGGAAAGAGCCTGCAGCGGAGGCCAAGTCTGGATCCGGCTACGGCCGCAGGCAAAGGCAAAATATTAGAACTGGCAGATATGGCTGAGCCATTAGAAGCCAACTGCCTCATTTTTGATGGCGAGCTCTCAGGCAGCCAGATGGCTACGATTGCTGAGCTCTCTGACCTCAAGGTTCTGGACCGTACCCTCTTAATTCTGGATATCTTTGCCCGCCGGGCCAAGACTAGCGAGGGTGTCTTGCAGGTGGAAATTGCCCAGCTGCAGGATAGACTTTCCCGTCTCTCCGGTTCAGGCCAGGCACTTTCTCGCCTGGGAGGCGGTATTGGTACGCGGGGACCCGGCGAAAGTAAGCTGGAGAGTGACCGCCGCCATATTCAGAGCCGGATAACCAAGCTCAAGCGAAGACTCCAACAGGTGGCTAAGCGCCGCCAGCTTATCCGAGTACAGCGGGAAGAGCGGGAAGCCTATACAATTGCCGTGTGCGGCTATACTAACGCGGGTAAATCCAGCCTGATCAACGCCCTCTGTGCCTCAGACCTGGAAGCTTATGATCAAGTTTTTGCGACGCTGGATCCCTTGGTCCGGCGCCTGCCCCAGGAGGGTCCGGAACTTTTATTGACCGATACGGTTGGCTTTATCCGCCGTTTGCCTCACGAACTGGTTGAAGCCTTTAAATCTACCTTGGACGAGGTGAGGGAAGCCGACTTTATTATTCAAGTTACAGATATTTCCGACCCGGAGGCCGCCGAACAGTGCCAGATGGTGGATGACTTGCTTTATTCTCTAGATGCTAGCAATAAGCCTCGCATCCATGTTCTGAATAAGCTCGACCTTGTTGCTCCAGACCAGCTGGCAGGCGGAGGATTTTTCCCCTCCAGCCGGGAGGCTAACGTGCGAGAATGCTGGGTCTCGGTCAAGACAGGCCAGGGTCTACCTGAACTCCGCCAGGCTATTTTGGACATGGTCAGCCAGGATTGGGAACAGGTCAGTTGGTGTATCCCTTACGCAGACTCCGCAAAGCTGGCGATTATCCGTCAGCAAGCCTGGATAAATCAGCTAGAATATGGGGATGAGGGCATCTTGGTTTCTTTCCTGGCCCCCCGTCCCGTGATTTCCCGTCTGGGCCTGGCTTAACACAGCCGGCTCCGAACTATATTTAATTAAGGTACAAATATATGCAAATTCTTACTGGTAAAAAGTATTTTGAAGCCCCTCCTATCCACCGGCTGGGAGATATTCTTGAACGTGGTAGGGAGATTTATGGAGAACGCGGCGCTATTGTCTACCGCCCTAACGTAAAGTCAGACCCGGTTACAGTAACCTACAGCCAACTCTACGATCAATGCCTAGCGCTCAAGGAATCCTTGCTGAGGCTTGGCCTGGGCGGACAGAAGATAGCTTTGGTGGGCGGCAACTCTTTCACTTGGATGCTGTCTTACTTAACTATCTGCTGGGATACTGGCGTAGCCTGCCCGCTAGATGCCATGCTGACCGGTTTCGAATTGGCCCAGCTTATTCAGAGGGCAGAGGTCAAGGCGGTAATTTTAGATCCTGCGGCCCTCAACTCCCTGCTGCCCTTTGTTGGGGAATGTCCCTTGGTTGAACAGTGGATTGTCCACAACATTAATTACGATAAAGATCAAGAAGTTCTGCAGGAACTGACAGAACTCTTTAAAGATCAAAATAGCCAGGCTCAGGACCTCAATTTCTTACTAGAAACGGGCGCAGAAAAACTTGCCCAGGAGGAACCTAGCCCTGATTATCCCTTGGCGAATGATGAGCTCCTGGTCCTGCTCTTTACCTCGGGCACCACGGCCGTATCTAAAGCTGTAATGCTATCCCATGCTAATATTACGGCCGATATCCGTGCGCTTTTAGAGACCGTAAAATTTACTGACCCCTTGAGATCGCTGTCCTTGCTGCCCTTGCACCACACTTTTGAGAATACTTGCGGTTTACTCTCCGTCTTGAGCTTGGGAGGCTGTATTCACGTCTGTGATGGCCTGCGCTATATCGGGAAAAACATCAAGGAATACCATGTCCATATGGTGATCGGCGTGCCTAAGGTTTTCGAGGCTATCCATAAGCGGATCTTGAGTAATATCGAACGTTCTGGCCAGATGCGGAAGTTTAAGTTTGGCCTCTTCCTCTCGAAATTTTTACGCTTTTTCCGCATAGACCGACGCCGGCAGATTTTCTCTTCCGTCTTAGACGAGCTGGGCGGGGATTTTTATATTGCCATATCCGGGGCGGCAGCCCTCAACAAAGAAGTTATTGATTTCTTCTACGATATTGGTATCGAGATCCTGCAAGGTTATGGACTCACCGAAACAGCTCCCGTAGTTGCGGGCTGCAATACTCAATATAACGTGCGGGGCTCTTGCGGACAGCCCCTGTCGGGAGTCACCTTGGCGATCGACTCAGACCAGCCTCATGAACCCGGGGAAATTCTGATCCGCGGTGATATGGTCATGCTGGGCTACTTCCAAAATGAAGCCGCCAACCAGGAAGTTTTTGGCGAAGATGGCTGGTTCCACACGGGCGACATTGGCTACATTGATCCCAAGAAGCAGGTCCTGTACCTCACAGGACGGACCAAGTCCATGATCGTGCTGCCGTCTGGCAAAAAGGTCTTCCCGGAGGAGCTAGAAAGCCTGCTCAACAACCAAGATTATGTTAAGGATTCCCTGGTATTTGGCCAGGAGGACGGCAATGGCGATATCGTGCTGACCGCCAAGCTAGTCCTGGACAAGGAAAGAATGGCCAAAGAGGGCAAGGGCCCAGAGGATATCCAGGATACTCTGGATAACTACATCAAGGAAATTAACCATATTGTACCCAGCTTTAAAGGGATCCGGTCTTACGCTTACAGCTTCAAAGACATGATCAAAACCACTACCCTTAAAGTCAAGCGTAATGTGGAAACCCAGCGCCTGCAAGACCTTATTAAGCGGGAGCAGCTGGGCTGGCGGGACCTTATTGGTGTAAATTTGGACGAACTGGAAAGCAAGCTGGCAGAGGATAAGAAGCCTCTAGAAGAGACCGATCAGCAAAAGCAGCACTCAGCCAGTTCAGATGCCCCACCCCGTAGCTTTGCCGGACTCAGCCCCGCAGACCTTATGCAGGAGAAGCTGTCCTGCCTCTCTACCTATGACCGGCGCTTAAAGGCCTTGGAGCGGGACCGTGATCAAGAGACGATCATTCTCAATATGAAGCAGGGTCAGCAGGAAGACCTGTTGCGCATGGAAGAAAATAAAAAGCGGTTAGACTTGCAGCAAAAATATCAGGAAGAATTGCAAGCTCTCCACGACCAGTACAACCGCAAGCTCTTCCAGCTCCGGCAGGAGGCGGCAGAGCAAACTCATGACCATATGGAAGCCTTCCAGGTGGAGGCCAATGACCTTAGCAAGGGCTTGTACCTAGACCTGAAGGAGTTGAATAACCAGCTGCCTGTCTGGGATGACCTCCCCGAGGAGCTCAAAGCTAAGTCTAAAGAATGGGACAAGGCGCTCAAGCTGGCCTATAAGCGCAATAAGCAAGAGGATAAAGCGGAACGTAAGGCTTTCCGCCAGCAACTTAAAGAAATGAAGAAAAGCTTTAAGGTCCAGCTGGAAGAAGATCGCAAGGCCCACAAGGACCTCACCAGTGAAGGCAAGCAGGCGATGAAGGCCAAGCAGGAGGAAGAGCGCGAGGCTTTTGCGCAACTGAAAAAAGAAGGCAAGGAAGCTTTAGAAGCCAATGCGGCCAGAACCAAGCTGCTCCAGCAAGAACAAAAGCAGATCCTCAAGGACCTAAAAACCAAAAATAAGCCCTACACAAAGTAGGGCTCAAAGGCTATTAATTAGTTAATAACTTAAAGGGAGGGGTGAAGGCCAGGCGGCTGGAGCCCCTCCTTGATTTTTAGTAGCCTATTTCATCCTGGAGAGCTTGGAAACGCTTCTGCAAATCCTTGGTCATGGCCTTGGCATCAGGGTAGTCTTCCCCGTACAAACAGGGCTTAATGATCAAGCGCAGTTCTCTCTTATTGCCTTGTGGATCAGTAAAGCTGGGGAAGCGCTGACCCGGCGGCCAAATAGCGTGTCCTCCCTTGATATAGATGGGCAAGACTGGCGCGTCATATTTGGTGGAGAGATAGGAAGACCCAGATTGGAAGGGCCCTAAACGGCCGGTTTTGGACCGGGTTCCCTCGGGATGGATCAGGATGTTGTTGCCCGCTTCCAGGGCGTTCTTAGCCGTAATCAAAGACCGGGCGCCTGCGGAGCCTTTGCGTTCCACGGGTATGGCCCGCGCTGCTTGGAACATGAGCTTGCCCAAAATCCCATAGTCAGTTTGCAGGTCTGCCCCGATCATGGAGCAGGTCTTGGCATAGTGGTCAGGAGGAAGAAGGTCGAAAATCCACAAAGCATCAATATAGGTAACGTGATTGGCAATGATCACGTAGGGTAAATCCTGGGGGATATTCTCCCGGCCTTCTACCACAATCTTGAGTTTACGGTGAATCAAGGCCAGGCTTAGAGAAACAATGAGGCGGCCAGCCAAGGAACGGGGCGGGGGTATCTTATGCCCTGAATCCTTCCTTTTATGCTTGCTTTTTTTATCTGCGTGGTCTGCAGCTCCTGTATCTCTCGTTGGTCTATTCGTCATCTTGGCATCTTTCTTTTCGGTCCTGCCAGTTTTGGAGGGCGGCTGCACGGCGCGCGCCTGGTCCGCCCAGCCTGGAAGCTTCCTTTCTGCGCTCACGGAAAAAGGTCTGGAGGAGATCCTGGGCCTCTGCCGCAAGCAGGCCTGACTGCCAAACCGGTTTTCCCGGCCAGTCCAGATCGTAGAGGCGGGCTTTAGAGGCCAAGGCCCCAGTTTTCGGCTGATAGGCTCCAAAGACTACACGAGCCACTCTGGAGTTTAGTATAGCGCCGGCGCACATGGGACAGGGCTCAAGCGTAACATAGAGGGTCGTACCTTCTAAATGCCAGGTCTTGAGCTCCTCACTCGCTTGACGTATGGCCAGAATTTCGGCATGCGCGGTGGCATCTTGCCGCAATTCTCTTTCGTTCTTGGCTTGGGCCAGGACTTGTTCTCCCAGACAAAGCACAGCTCCCACAGGCACATCGCCTGCGTCCGCAGCCTTTTGGGCTTCCAGCAAAGCGAGCTTCATCATAGCCTGGTCGAAGGGAGAAAAGTCCATATTGCCTATTTAACTCCTTATCTTGCAGGACGGCCCGCTTTTTCCTAAAATGGTTAAAGTTGATTTTACTACATTTAGCTAAAGGAGTTGAGCGAACTTTATGGCTCTTAAAGAAGGACGCTGTCCCAACTGTGGATCCATCCTCATGTTAGATCCCGAGCAGGAAAAAGGCCATTGCCTTTATTGTGACGCGGTATTTGATAATGCTAAGGCTTTTGACCTAGCAGAAAATTTAGGCGATTATGTTTTCCCCAACGAGGAGCAGCCTAAATATGAAGGCCCTAACCTCGATCCCAAGCAGTACCAGCCCCGCTTTGACGTGGAAAAACTGCAGCAGAGCATTGAAGCCAACCAGAGAAAGCAGGCGGCTAAGCGGCAAAACAGCGAGGTTACTCTGGAACTTTCAGATCAGGCGATCCCCGAACTGAGCATGCCGCGCCGGCAAGTGGCCCGGGTGGCAGGTGTCGCGATTTTAATCGCCGCGATCTTTTTGGCCATCATGATTCCCGTCAGCATAGAGCGCGACCGGGTTAAGGCCGAACTTAGTACGGCCTATCTCCAAGACATTAAGCTTGATCCCGAAAAAGATGCTGAAAGACTGCTCATTCGGGGCAATGATAATTCCCAGGCCGTAGTGCTGGTGGATGGCAGCATCAGCGAAGAAGAGGCGGCAGAGTATTTTGAGAAATTCTGCCAGGCAAGGGCCAAACTGCTTGATATTGATCCGGAATCAGATGCCCTGTATGGGGATGTCGGTATGGAAGTCATCTCTACTAAAGGTTCTTGGCGGATTATGGCTACTCCTCAGGATCCAGCTCAGGCCTATACGGTTAAGTCCGGCGAGTAAAAAATGGCTGAACTTACCCCGCTGTGGCAGTACAGTTTAGACTTCCTGGAGTCCAAGTTGGGGGGATCAAGTTTCCCCCACTTTGTCCAGGAATGTGAGCAGGGCTTCCAGCAGCAAGTAGACCAAGTCCTGGCCGCGGTAGAAGACCGGCCTAACCTGGGCTTTATTTTTGTGTCTGGACCCACCTCGTCGGGGAAGACAACCTTTACCAATCACTTACGCCATAAACTGGAGAGCATCGGGAAGACAGCCAAACTTATTTCCCTAGATGACTACTACTACGAAACTCCCTTTGTCTACGATGAATTGGGTCGGCCGGACCTGGAGTCGGTCGCTACACTGGAACTAAGCCTCTTGCATGAGCAACTCCTGCAGCTAGCCCAAGGGCAGACTGTAAATATTCCGACCTTTGACTTCTTGGCGCGCAAGCGTAAATACGCCCCCGACCATATGATAAGCCTGGAGGCAAACGATATTATCTTGGTCGAAGGCCTGCATGGCCTCAGTGATGAGGTTTTGGGCGGATTTTCACCAGACAATTACTTGGGTGTGTTTATCATGCCCTATGCTCAATTTATTCATGATAAGAGGACCCTGTCTCCGGAGGACATGCGGAAGCTGCGCCGCTGCTCCCGAGATGTTACCCAGCGAGGCTCTAGTGCTCTGGCGACTTTGGACTATTGGCCGGCGATCCAGCGGGAGGAAGAAAATTCTATCCTTGCCTATCTGGAGCGGGCGGATATTTACATCAACTCCGCTCTGGCCTATGAATTTACCGTGATAGCCCCTGCGGCCTATCAAGCGCTAAAAGCCTCTATAGACCAATATTTAGCTGGTACCCTGGAACCCTCAGACAATGTAAGACCTGGCCTCTTTTATGCCGACCTAAATGCGGCGATTCAAGACGCCCGCCGCTTGAGTAAAGTCTGTGAACTCCTGCCCTCAGTGGATGCTTCAGTGGTGCCCGCAGACTCTATCTTGCGGGAGTTTATCTAAAGTTTCAGATGTTACAGAGCCCCCAGCTGCCTTTACTTATACTAAAGGCAGTTTCATTAATTACCCTTGGCTAAGTCAAGAGCCTTTACTAACAGGAGGAAAGCTATGAGCATAGAAATTACTGAACAGAACTTCGAGGAATTAGTCCTTAATAATGATAAACCCGTCTTAGTTGATTTTTGGGCAAGTTGGTGTGGCCCCTGCCGCGCAGTAGGCCCTGTGATTGACCAAATTGCGGAAGACTACAAGGATAAGGTTATTGTTGGCAAGATTAACGTCGACGAACAATCTGGTCTGGCCCAACGCTATAGCGTAATGTCTATTCCCACCCTGTGTGTGTTCAAAGATGGTGACGTACTAGACCGTATGGTTGGTGCTCGCCCCTATGAGGATATTACAGCGGAGCTCGATAAGGTTCTCTAATGTCCAGGCCCCTGGATATCATCTCTCCTTTTTTAGCAGTTTCCCCGGAAGCCCTGCAGCCTGCAGGCCTTCCGGGTTCTTTTTTGTTGACGCAAGACCTGGCAGGACGGCTGTTGCCTGTGCGGCCTGAGGACAGTCACAAGGGTACTTTTGGACGGGCAGCTCTCTGGGCGGGATCTGAGGCCTACCCAGGAGCCCTGCTTTTGGCGGCAGAGGCCGCCCTGCGCTCAGGCGTAGGCTATGTAGAAGTGGCCTCGGCGCCTTCTAGCTTGCAGCTTTGTCTCTTAAAGTTTCCGGAAGTTGTCCTGCTTCGGGATCACCAGGCCCTAGGGCTGGACTTAGACCCCCAAATTCAAGCCTTGGCCGCTGGGCCGGGCTGGTCCCTCCAGGCAGACTATGACCAGGTTTTGACTAATTTGCTGTCTAGAGATTACCCCTTGATTTTAGATGCTGACGCCCTCAACCTCCTAGCCCAAAAGAGCTCTGGCCCTGCTTTACGGCGCGAGCTTAGCCGGCGACAACCCGGTACTACACTTCTGACTCCTCATCCGGGAGAATTTTCCCGCTTGGCACCGGACCTGGGTAACTTATACGGGGAGGACGTACGCCTGGCCGCGGCGCGGCAATTTGCTCAAGAAAGCGGAGCCCTCGTACTATTAAAGGGCAGCCACAGCATTTTAGCCCTGCCAGATGGCATAGGCTTTATTTCTCGTGAATCCTGTTCTGGCTTGGCGCGCGCAGGTTCCGGCGATGTGCTAACCGGCCTCTGCCTCGGCCTGGCCTCTCAAGGCCTATCTTTAGCCGCGGCTGCGCTCCTGGCCGTGTGGCTCCATGTAAAAACCGCTCAGCTCTTGGCGGCTGCCACGAGCGAGCGGTCTATGCGGGTAGGGGATCTGGCCCCGAATTTCTACAGAGCTTTCCGTTTGTTAGACCCAGGGCGGGTCTCTTAAGTTTTGCCCCTCTTATCTATGCAGTAGGGGGCTCAGAGGCTTATAGAGCAAGGATACCAGTAGGGAGACCAGGGCTCCTTTAACAATGTTGAAGGGTACGAAGACCCACACGATCAAGCTGGGTAAATCGGTAACCAGACTATTACCGGCTTGGTTGGTCATTGCCACGATGGCTTCCAAGTTAAAACCCATCACGTTAATGTAAAAGGGAATATTGATAAAATAGTTAAAGAGCGCTCCGACCAGGGTCATGGTTAAGGTTCCTAGGACCATACCTCTAATCGCGCTTTTCTTTGACTTGTGATGCTTATAAATCAAAGCCGCGGAAGCTACGAAGCTAGACCCGATCAGGAAGTTGGCCAGTTCGCCGACCATCATGGTTTGACTTAAAGGGAGGTGGAGGAGGTTTTTGACCAGTTCCACGATTACTCCCGCCAGAGGCCCCATGCTGAAAGCCGCTAAGAGAGCGGGGATTTCTGAGAGGTCGAACTTGAGGAAGGCCGGCATTAAGGGTACGGGAAACTCCAGATACATGAGGATGAAAGCGATGGCAGACATAATGGAGATCTTGGCGATCGTGTGATTGCGCTGCTTTTGCTGGTCGATCGTACGCATGTCATGGGCCTGCTCGGTCCCGTTTGCTGTGCTTAATACTGTCTTTTCTTGAAAATTCATGTCCTTCTCCTATAAGGCGTAAAATTTGCCTTCGGGCAGAAAAAAACCGGCCTTGCGGCAGGTTTTTGGGAGAAGATAAAACACTGAGGTTTTCTCTCATCCAGACTGTACTGTCGGTTAGGGATTTTCACCCTATCGGCTCCTGCAGGAGTTCACGGACTGAAGGCCGAGTGGACCTAACACCGTCGGTAGGGAATTGCACCCTGCCCCGAAAACATATACAGCCTAACACAAAAGGCCTTAGACTTCCATCTTAGAGGCAAATTTTGCCATAATTTCCGCAATTTTGATCCCTTGGGGACATTGACGTTCGCAGCGGTGGCAGGCAATACAGGCTGCGGGCAGCTTGTGGTCCTCCCAGTCGGCAAAGGCTTGAGGCTTACCCCATTTACCAGGCTCCATAGCGAGCTGATTATATACTTCTAAGATCGCAGGGATATCCAGGCGCTTGGGGCATTCTGGCAGGCAATATTTACAGTTGGTGCAGGGCGCAGAAACTTTGGCGATCATATCCTCGGCAATAGAGAATAATACAGCTTTTTCCTGTTCGTTTAGAGGTTTAAAACTGGAGAAGGTCTGAATATTCTGCTTCAGCACGTCCATATTAGACATGCCGGAAAGCACGAGCTTGACCTCGGGCAGGCTCTGTAGGAAACGGAAGGACCAGGCAGAAATGGGTTCATCTGGCCTCAGGGCTTTGAGCTGAGCTTCGTATTCAGGCTCCAACTTAGCCAGCTTACCTCCGCGCAAGGGTTCCATGACCCAGGCTGGTACTCCATATTCCTGGGCCAAGGCTAAGGTTTTCCTTGCTTCCTGGTAGGTCCAGTCCAGCCAGTTGAGCTGGATTTGACAGAATTCCAAGTGCTCGTGGTAGGCCTCAAAGAGCCTCCGGGTATTTTCCAAAGAGGCATGGGTGGAAAAGCCTAAGTGCCGGATCCTACCGGCGGCCTTTTCTAAGGCAAGATAATCAATCAGACCATAAGAGCGGTCAAGGTACCAGTCAATATTATTGTCACTTACGGTGTGCAAGAGGTAAAAATCAAAATATTCGGTGTGGCAGCGGTCCAGCTGGCTTTGGAAAATTTCCCGGCACTTGGCATGGTTTTCCTGAGCATAGCCAGGGAATTTAGAGGCCAGGTGGAAACTGTCGCGGGGATAAGCTGAAAGGATTTCCCCAATCACCGGCTCAGAATTACCACGGTGGTAGCCATAGGCAGTGTCATAGTAGTTAATGCCCTGCTCCATGGCATAGGCCAGGAGTTTTTCGGTTTCTTTGACATCTATTTTTGCATTGTCCTCATCTAAGACGGGCAAGCGCATTAGGCCATAGCCTAGGGCGGAAATTTTTGTGTCTTTAAATTCGTGGTAAATCATGGTTCTCTCCTTGTCTAGGGTAGGGAAATTCTTACTGGATAACTTAAGGGCAACTCTTCAAGCTTTAGCCTTTACGGCGTAGGAAAACTCGCATGCGGGACCGGAATTCATAAAGGTCTAGCAGCCAATCATCAAAGAAGCCGGCCTGGTAAATCGAGATTATCATCATTACGACTATGGGGGCAAGGATCGCGGCCCAAACTCCCATAAAACGGAGGGTTACATAGAACAGGATGAGGGTAAAGAGGGGGTGCAGGCCAGTTGCGGTACCCATAAGCTTAGGTTCGGCAATTTTCCGTAGCACAGTATAGATAGAAATAGTAATCAAGAGGAAGCTAGCAAAACGTACATCACCTATGAGGAACTCTAAGGCGCACCAGGGAACCAGGAAGGTGAGGGAGCCCACAATGGGCAAGATATCCAAAATTCCCATAAAGAGGGAGAGGATAATAGCGTAAGGATAACCGTATATGGTGAAGGCAATTAGCATATATACGGTACAGAAAATAGCGAGGTAGAAGAGCCCTCGCACATACTTTCCTACAGCTACAATCCCTGTATCCTTGACCATGGTTAGGGTTTTGCGAGTGGGTCGCGTGAGGATCTGGCCAATCTTGTTGTTGATCTTTTCATAGTCCACGAGGATGAAAAAGATAGCCATGAAGAAGGTAAACAGCCAGAGAACAACCGCAGTCGTTTGAGAGATAAATTGCCGGCCAAAACTTACGGTGAAATTTAGAATCTTATTACCGGAACTCTGCAGTCCGCTTTGCAAACTGTTCAGGAGATCCTGCAGATAGCCTGCTACAGGTCCGGGCAATTCAGCAATCCAATCCTGAATTTTTTCAATAGTTGCGTGGTCCCCGAGGTCTAGCAGGTTACTTTTTTGTAGGGCCCCCGCAAATTCTTGAACCTGGTCCAGGGCGGCCTTAACTAAAAAATAAGCAGGCACTACCAGCAAAGCCAGAATCAGGATGACCATGATAAAGCTGAGGATGCCCCGGGGAATTTTAATATGTTTGTAAATACTATTTAAGAGGGGGGAGAGGAGAGCCGCCAGGATGGCTGCCCAGATCAGAGGAGAAAAAATATGCAGGCCGGGAATGATGAGATAGTAGATGACCAGACAGCCTAAAATTACTAAGAGGGTCCTTACCAGGATGCGCCAGTAGAGGGCATGGGGATCCTTGGTTTTAGCTTTAGCTTTTAAGTTCTTAGTTTGCTCGGCTTTATCTGACATGGACTTTAACCTCGTCTCACAGTTTGGGGGTTTTGTAACTAAATTATAGCTAAATGTTCCAAGAGAATCTTTAAGCCTAGGCTAATTAATACGATACCGCCCACGATTTGAGCCTTCTGCTGAAACTTTTCTCCCAGGATCCGGCCTAAGCCTAGGCCCAGGGCAGAAAAGGCGAAGGTGATTACACCAATAATCGTACTGGTTAAGCCAATATTTACCTGGTCAAGCAGACCTAAACTTACCCCGATGGCCAGGGCATCAATGGAGGTGGCTAGGGCTAGGGGCAGCATGGTGCCAGGAGCAAAAGCCTGGTCAAGGGTGGCGCTACCTGCCGGCACGTCACAACTGGGGTTGCGGGATTCCCGCAGCATATTGAGGCCGATAAGGGCTAAGAGGCCAAAGGCAATCCAGTGGTCAACGGATTTAATGTAATTTTCCAGGCCCCGGCCTAAGAGGAAGCCCAGCAGGGGCATGAGCCCTTGAAAACCACCAAACCAGAGTCCGGTGATCAGGTAATGTCTGGGCAGGAGCTGTTTTACAGACAAGCCCTTGCAGATAGCTACGGCAAAGGCATCCATGCTCAAGCCGACAGCAATGAGGATAACTTCAACTAGATTCAAGAGTTGCTCTCCTTCTCAATTTTGCAAAATCTCTCTAATTATACATGCTCTGACCAGTGGCAAATTTTTAAAAGGCACAAAGCTGTTCAGGGGCCTGGCGGCTAGACCAAAGGCTGGGCGTGCTATAATCCTCATATGACTTCAACTTGGCCTGGCTTAGAGCTTAGGAGGAAAGTGTGAACCAAACCCCATTAAGTAAAGTAGTTGAGACCTTCAAACTGCAATGTTATCAAGGGTCGGAATATATTCCCCAGGTGAACGTTTATGTGCCGGATGTAATTCGGCCAGGCTTGCAGCTGACGGGCAATTACATGCATTTTGGTCCGGACCGGATCCAGGTTATCGGCAATATGGAGTTTGCCTACTTGGAAAGTCTCCTGCCCAGCCAAAGACAGTGCCGGCTCAACAGTCTGTTTGCTACGGGCATTCCCTGCTTTATCCTGGCCCGCGGCTATAAGCCCATGAAGGAGATGGAAATCGCAGCCCAAAACTTTGGTATCCCTCTCTTGGGTACGGAGGAAGCGACCGGTTCTTTTTCCTCATCTCTGATTAAATACCTCAATGTGGAATTGGCGGAACGCCTCTCCATGCACGGTGTCCTGGTAGAGGTGTATGGCGAAGGGGTCTTACTGCTGGGTGAGTCCGGTGTGGGCAAATCGGAGACGGCCTTGGAAATTGTCAAGCGCGGCCACCGTCTAATCGCGGATGACCTGGTGGAGATCCGCCGGGTTTCAGATACTACTCTTTTAGGTCGGGCGCCAGATATTATCCGCTACCTGATCGAAATCCGCGGGGTAGGTATCTTGGACATTAAAGAGCTCTACGGGGTTTCGTCTGTTAAGTACCAAGACAGCATAGACTTTATTCTCAAACTGGAATATTGGGATGAAAGCAAGAACTATGAGCGCTTTGGTCTCCAGGATGAGTACACGGAAATCTTGGGCATCAATGTGCCTTCTATTACAATACCTGTTAGGCCTGGCCGGAATTTAGCCGTGATTGTTGAGGCCGCAGCCATTAACTTCCGCCAGAAGACCATGGGCTATGATGCCGCTAAGGCCTTAGCGGAGCGCGTCTTTGGTCAATCTGGTGTTGCAGAGGCGGAGGCGGAAAATCTTGGATAATTGGCAAGCAAAGTTGGACCAGGCTGCCCAGGGCTTAAAGGAAATTACCGGCCTGCGTTTCTCCACTCATTACTTCCTCAGTCAGCTGGTGAGTTTTAAGGTTGGCGGGCCGGCAGACCTTGTCTCCTGGCCGCACAGCCAAGAGGCAATCCTGGCATGCCTGCGCCTGGCGCGTGACCTGGACCTTCCTGTAACCGTCCTGGGTCGGGGCTCCAATGTACTCGTAGCTGACCAGGGTATCCGCGGTTTAGTGATTATTTTGAGTTCCGCCTATAGCGAGCTGGACTTGCAGGGCAAAGTACTAAGCTGCCAGGCTGGCTGCCCGCTCTATCAGCTGGCGGCTTTTTGTGCCCGCCAGGGCCTGAGCGGAGCAGAAGGTTTGGTAGGCATACCAGGCTCACTGGGCGGTGCTGTCATGATGAACGCAGGCGCCTATGACTGTACCATTGGTGATTTGGTGACTCAGGTGACCTATATTGATGACCAGCTGCAAGTCAGAAGTTTGAGCAAGGAGGAGCTTGACTTCTCCTACCGCCACTCTTACTTTAGCGACCACCCTGGCCTCATTTCTCAGGTAAGCCTGGAACTGGCTCCTGGAGCCAAGCACGAGATATATGCCCGCATGGCGGATTTCCAGGCCAGGCGTCGCAAGTCCCAACCTTTGGAAATGGCTAGCGCGGGTTCCTCCTTTAAGCGGCCGCAGGGCGCTTACGCCTCGCGCTTGATTGAGGGCGCGGGACTTAAGGGCTGGCGCCAAGGCAGCTGCGGGGTATCCGCCAAGCATGCAGGCTTTATTGTCAACTATGGAAATGCCTCAGCCCAAGATCTTAGGCAGGCCTTTGCCCATGTGCAGGCGGAAGTAAAGCGGCAGTCAGGCTATAGCCTGGAGCCGGAAGTACGCTTCATCGGTGACTGGTCAGAACTAAGCGATCATCCTGAGAGGGCATAGATAGCATAGTTAGTTTGTAGAGGAGATAACGCGTGGAAATTCTGATCGTAACCGGCTTATCCGGTTCCGGTAAATCAACGGCAGCCAAGTATCTGGAGGATCTGGGCTATTTTTGTATAGATAATGTGCCGCCCTCACTGTTAGAGCTCTTGGTTAATTCTTTGTCGGAGGCCCACGCTGAGGAGGGAGAAACCCAGCGTTTCTGCCTGATCAGCGATGCCCGCTCCCTGCTCCTAAATGATGAGCTATCTCCCAAAATGTCCAGCATCTTGCGAAAGTATCCGCAAATCCGCTTGTTGTATCTGGAGGCCCAACCCGGGGTCCTGCTTTCACGCTATAAGCAAACCCGGCGCAACCACCCCCTGGCCAAATCCTCAAATTTGACATCCGCTCTCCGCCGGGAGCGGGAGCTCATGGCTCCTCTGCGGGAGCTGGCTACGGATATCATAGATACCAGCTTCCTTTCCGGGCTAGACCTCAGAGACCAGCTCATACATAGCTTCCAGCCAGGCCAAGAAGACTTTATTACCCTGTATTTGGAGTCTTTTGGCTATAAGTACGGCCTGCCTTCCGATGCCGATATGGTCTGCGATGTGCGTTTTGTGCCCAATCCTTTTTATATACCAGAATTAAAGCAGCTAAGTGGCCTTGACCAGCCGGTTTTCGACTATATTTTCTCTTTCCCGGAAAGCCGGGATTTTCTTGACCGGCAGTTAGAGAATCTGCGCCTCATTTTGCCCTTCTTTAAGCGGGAAGGCCGGATGAGGCTGAATATTGCCTTTGGCTGTACAGGCGGTCACCACCGGTCGGTGGCCTTTGTAGAGGCCTTTAAAGCTCGCCTGGCTGATTCTGCTTATCCGGTTTTTGTTGAACATCGAGATATTCACAAACAGGCCACGGGTGGAATTTAGGCCCCTTCAGGAGATTAATTTGCAAGCTTCCTTTTCTCAAAATCTTCGCCAGGAATTCTTTGCCTTGCTCAGTGAGCGGAAGCAGAATATGTCCTTGCCGCTACTGGTCTCGCTCCTGGCTGCCTTTCGCATTCAAGGTAGAGAGCTCCACTTCTCCAGTCAAAATCAGGACTTCGTAGAGTATCTGGCCCAAGCGCTGGACCAGGTCTACCACATCCAGGTAGAGGTTAATGTTAGCAAGTCGCGGTCCTCTCTTTACCTGGAAGACTTGGATACAGCCCGCCGTTTGAGGGCAGACCTCGAACAATTTGCTCAAACTGGCCAGGCCTATATCGCCGCAGACCTGGGCCAAGAAGAAAGGCGCAATAATATCGCCCTTATATTGGCCAGCTTGTTTTTGGCTGCCGGCTCCCTGGCCAGTCCCCAGGATTTTTACCACCTAGAGTTTTCTCTGCAAAGAAGCCTGGCCCAGAGCTTCTTCCAAGCAGTTTTTGCTGATTTGGGCCTCAAGTTTAAGGAATTGCGCCACCAAGGCTACTATGTTTTATATACCAAGGATGGGCAGACTATTGCGGATTTCCTGCTCTACAGCGGTGCGAATCAAGGCCTGTTGAACTTTGAATCCCTGCGGGTAGAAAAGGAGATGTATAACCAGGTCAACCGCGTGGTTAACTGTGACTCGGCTAATGCCCAGCGTCTTGCTGATTCTTCGGCCCGCCAGCGCCGGGCTATTTTACATCTCAAAGCCTGTGGAGAATATGCTAAGCTTCCAGACAAATTAAAAAGCGTCGCCAAACTGCGGCTCAAATATCCTGAGCTATCTCTGGCGGAGTTAGGCCAAGCCCTAGATCCGCCTTTGGGCAAGTCGGGGGTAAACCACCGCATGCAGAAGCTCCTCGATTTGGCTGAGAGCTTAGGCGCAGATCTGGAAGCCTAGCCCCAGCTAGGCAGGATTTGACCTTCATGCTAGAATGAGGGATATTATTTGAGAAGTAAAACTATGGATGAACAGACCTTGGAAAAATTGAAAAAGAAAGCACAAAAGGTGAACTGGGTAGAAGTAATTGTGAACCGCTTCCGCCAAGGCCAAATTGTGATAAGAGTAGATTTTGGCAAGCGCATTCTTTCTTGGCGTGACAGCAATCGCTGGTACAACGATTTTACCCGTAACATTCGGGATGACCAGGTGCAGGCTATCCGCCGTGAGCTCCTGCCCCTATTAGCTGTGGCCCGCCCGCCCGAGGGTATAGCCTGCGACCCCAACCTAGATTATTCTTGGTGCCTATCGCTTGGCCTCTCGGAGGATAAAGAGCCCAGCCTGTTTTCCAGCGGCGATGACAATAAAAATCCTGACTGGCTGCAATTTATTAAGTCTATCGAGAATACCGCTGACCAGCTGGTTGACCCCATAGGAGGCCATTAGTTTGGACTTTTGGGAGGGTGAATTTTTAGGCCCCCGTTGGGCTCAAACCGATTACGAAGACCGCCGGCATCCTGCCTTCCATTTTTTTGTGGGCTTCATCGCCTTAGCCGTGGGGTTGGCGATGTACTTTGTCCCGGCTTTACAGCGTTACCTTCCCCTGCCAGCCCTTTTTTACTTATTTACGAGCTTGGTTTTGCTGATTGCCCTGCCTTTTGTCGCCGCCCGCTATCATGGCCTGCCCCGGCCTGTTAAAGTCCTGGTTCTCTTGGCTTATGCCCTCATGTACCTGTCCTCTTGGTGCTTTGTGCTGAAAAGCTTTATGGGTGACGAACCAGGTGCGTCTGCCAGTGGCCTGGTTATGCAAATCGGCGAGCTCGCCAACAACCTCATGGCCAATCTGGCCGGATTTTTCTCATTTTTAGGAGGCTTGTCAGCTACTTTGGCCGGGGTTGCTGCCGGAGCTATTTTATTGGCCTTGGTGGGCATCGTAATCCTGGTGCTGGCCATTTACGTCCCCTTACTTTACTTTTTCCTGCTTAAAAAGCTGCAGCGTCTGTGGGACAGCTTTATCCTTAATCGTTTTTATCCAGACAGGCTCAACTCTTAACTAACTTGTACAGGGCTTGCTTGTAAAGGCTTACCCCTTAAAAACTAGCCCTTAATTTCACTCGTCAAAATTCTTCACAAAGCTGGCACATTGTTTTGCATTATCGTGCTTCTTTTATGCTTGCTTCCTCCTATAATGACAGTGTTTCAAAGCACCCTGCGGGCGGAGGCTGATAAGCTTGGAAAAACCCCCTGTTTTCCCTTTCCGACGACCGCTTGCCCTGCTCAGGACCAGATAGACACTGAAGGAGAATTTATATGGAAAATCAACGTTTTCATGCTTACCAGCCTGAGGACGATAGCCCCCGGCAGAATATTTACTCCACGGAGCAAGAGAATGGAGTTTACACTTTCAAGGGCAAAACTAGCACCGAACAAGCAAAGCTCTCTCCCCAAAAACGGGCCCTGAAAATTAAACAGGTTCTAGCCCTATTTCTCATTGTAGTAGGACTCTTTTCTCTGGTTGGCCTGCTCTGGCAAAACCACGGCCTGCAGCAGGAACTGGAAAGCCGGATGTCTGCTCTGCCAGCCGCTACGGTGAGCGCGGAATCCGCTGGTGCTCAGCCCTCTGCGGACAAGCACTTATCTTTATACAGCGCGGCCGTGCGTGATGATACTGAGCGCAAGCCCTTGCAGATTACGGAGATAGCCAAACTCGGTAAGCCTTCGGTAGTCGCGATCTCTACGGAAAGAGCAGTCTCGATTAATTTCTATTTTGAAGTCCCTATGCCCGTGGCAGGCTCTGGCTTCTTTATTTCAGAAGATGGCTATATTGCCACCAATAACCACGTAGTGGAAGACGCTAGCAACATTAAGGTCCATACGGATGATGGACAGCTCTACGAAGCCGAAGTTGTAGGTACCGACCCCCTGTCCGACCTAGCCGTGATTAAGATTGAGCCCCATAAGCATGAGAGCTTCCCCGCTGTGAAATTTGGTAAATCCGGCGACCTGGAAGTGGGTGAACTGGCCGTGGCTATTGGCAACCCCTCCGGTACCCTGGAAGGCAGTGTAACTGCCGGTATTATTTCCGCTTTGGAGCGGACGATCAATATTGATGGCTTGGAACTCAATGTTCTGCAGACAGATGCCGCCATTAACGCCGGTAACTCTGGCGGTGCCCTCTTCAATTCTTTCGGCGAAGTAATTGGCATTAACACCGCTAAGTTATCTGGTGGACGGTCGGGTGACAGCTTTGAAGGTCTCTCTTTTGCCATCCCTTCAGATTATGCGGTTCCCATCCTGCAAGACCTCATGGAACATGGTGAAGTGGTGTCCCGAGTTCAACTGGGTATTGCCGGCCGTGGCTTTGATAAAGACTTTGCCCGCCAATATCGTTTGGCTGACCGTCCCGGCATCTTCGTAGTTGAAGTCGTAGATGACTCCCCAGCAGCCAAGGCTGGTCTGGAAGCCGGAGACTTCATCGTGGAAATTGATGGCAAAGCCGTATATTCCGTGAGCTCCATTGAAAACATGAAGAAAAATTGGGCTCCCGGCGATACAGTAGAGGTCATTTTCTTCCGTGAAGGCGAAAAGCAGTCTACCAATATGACGCTGGAAGCGGCTCCTCAGATGTCAGAGGAAGAGACCGAGCCGTCTGAGACTGACCAAGATTTTTAAAACTCTAATTAACCCTAATTATTAGTTACTGGCCGCAGTTTAACCTCCGGCTCATAGAATCCTCCCACAGAGCCAGCCCTCGCTAGGGCTGGCTCTCGTTCGTTCTAGACCAAGTCTTTAGTCGCACTAGTGGTATAAAAAGGTATAACATCTGTGTAATCTGTCAACATCCAGTTGGGCTCTTTGGCCAAAGACATGTTAGCCGCCTACGGCAAGACGACCGAAAGCTTTGAGTTGAGAGACCGAACGATTTACACCTACAGTTTCTTGACCGGCCAAGCCCGTATCTCAGTGGGTAAGAAAAGCGGCCAGGTAGAGAGTGTAAGCTTGTTCGCTCCCAGCGCCGCCCTTGCCCTGTACAAAGAAGCCACGAGCCCGGAAAGCCTTAAGCAGAATTTAAGCGACCCCGAAGCTATTCGCATCGGTGTTTTGGAGCCTTTCTCCGGCCTCTACGCGGCAGCCGCGCAGATGGACTTCCAAGGCATGGAATTAGCCCAGGCCATAGTGCCGGAAGTTTTGGGCCGCAAAATTGCCCTGGTGAAGGCAGATAACAAGTCTGACCAGCTGGAAGCCTACAATGTCGCCCAGCGTTTGGTCACCCAGGCCTATATGCTGCTAGTAGATGCTATAGAAAGAGCGGGTTCTACAGACCCGGAGGCCATTAAAAGGCCTTGCTGGCCAGCGACTTTGGAGGGGCTACCGGCCACCTGAGCTTTGATCAAGAGGGCAGTCCGGTCAAGTCCCTGATCATTAATAAAGTTGTAGATGGCTCCTTCGTGGCCCAAGAGGCCACACCGGTCAAGTAAGGAACTGCTAGATTTTTACTTCCCAATTATTGAATTAAGGAGGGCTCGCGCTTGGAGCCCTCCTTTTTTCTGCCAGAGGGCTCGTACCTCCTTCCGGGTCTGAGACCTCCTGTAGCTAGAAAGGGTACAGCCTGTTTGCCTTTAAATTAAGCTTTCTTTACAAGCCTGTGGAGTGGGGTTTTAGCCCGAAAGTTTAGGTTATATTAAGCATGGCTTTTGCCGCCTAAAGTAATTTTTACCGGAGGGACACCCATGTCACAAGCGACAGATATTTATCTCATCGAAAGTCTGTGGCCAGACCTTAAGGTCAAGCGCCAGCTGGGTTCCGGCTTATTCGGTTCTGTATATGAAGTAAGAACGGAAGGCCTGGTTGACCAGGATTTTAACTTTGAAAACCTATCCAGTCAGCAGACTGGTCCTCAAGAAGACCTCAGCTTGGAAGCTGCGGTACGGAATGCTGGAAACCAGCTGCCCCAGCCGGAACGTTATGCTATACGTGTCTTAACCCTGCCCCGCAGCCTGGCGGCAGGTAAGGAACTGGCCCGTGACCTCAACTTAAGCCGGCCCCAGGATTTGGCCGCCTACTATAAAGATTTGGTACAGGGTGTGCAGGAAGAAATTCGCCAACTGCAGGACCTGCAATTTGACAGTCCCTTTCTGAAAATCCTAGACTACAAGGCTCTTAAGCAATTGCAGGGCCCGGGCTGGCATGTCCTTATCCGCACGGAATTCTTACCAAGCCTCAGCGCCTACAAGCCTCTTGAGGAGACCCTGTACACCCTGCAGAATTCAGAAGCCGAAAACCCCGAGGGCCTGGAGAAAACCGCCTCTGGCCCAGAGGCCTTCAGCCCTAGCCAGGCCCTAGCTCTGAGCAGGGATATCAGCCAAGCTTTGGCAGCCCTGCATGCCCGTAATTTGGCCTATGGGCCTCTGCTGCCTAGCCGGATTTTCCGGGAAGGCGACTATGACTATAAGCTAGGCGGGCTGCCCCTATCCGGCCTAACAGGGAGCGTTCTAGCCCGTACCGGCGTAGGAGCCTGGCCGGCCCCCGTTAAAGTCTACCTGGCACCGGAACTAGCAGACGGCTATCCAGCGAGTCCTGCCAGCGATATCTTTTCTCTGGGCCTCCTGCTCTTGCAGCTGCTGAGTCCCCAAGATTTTGCGACCTACCTGCGGACTAAATTGTCTGCTAGTTCAGGAGATAAGCAGGGTCAAGCTGGCCATTTGCCTATGCCCCATCTAGAAGCAGACTTACCTGATTTTGCTGAAGTACTTGCTAAGGCTACAGCCATAGATCCGCAAGATCGCTATACCAGCCTGGAAGCTTTCCAAAAAGACCTGCAAGCCCTGGGCCAGAGCCTGGAAGACTATCTTGATAAGCCAGCAGACAATGTCTCCCGGCCAACTTCGATTCCCCAAGAGCGAGACCTGGTCAGCCCAGACCAGGAAGCTTTAGCTGACCAGGATGGAGAAGCTGCAGAAGCTGCAGAGGTGCATAATACCGCATTTTCTCTGGGTGAAAATCATACCCTTGCTTCCGATAGTCCCTTTGCCTATCAGGAGGACACTCATTCGCAAGAGCTAGAAGTCTACGATCAAGCCCGCCAGGATGCGCAAACTTATGAAGGTCTGTCTGCCGAGGAAGCCTGGAATGCAGGTTCTATCCATGAACCCTCTAATGACTCCAGTCATGAGCAGGTCTGGGATCCAGAAGATTTCCCCGAGGATGAAGTCGGATATAGTCCTACAGAACTTGAAAGCTTAGCGGCGAGACCAGAGCGCCGGGAAGTCCCGGAGGAAGTTGCTGTGGCAAGGGAGGAGACTAGTAAGAGAGGTCAAGCTCAAGCAACCTTGTCTGAGAACTCTTCCACGCCAATTGTTAAGGCCAGACCTGCTGCAAAATCGGCTTCCGACACGGCAAGGGCTGGAGAATCCACACCCCAGGACGCTAAAGACGGTCAACGCCGCTGGCTCCTGCCCCTGCTCATCATTTTATCTGTAGCCGCCCTGGCTGCCTTGATCTATTTTGGTTACCTCTTCTTGCAAAATAAGCAGCCGGCAGACGTGAAGCCTCAAGCCGGACTTGAGCAAAGCGGTGATCAGCCCGCAAGCCCAACAGACTCGGAGCAGCCAGCCCAGGCAGACCATGGGCAAACGCCAGAAGATACAAGCGGTGAGAGCCTTGCACCGGCTGCCAGTGAGAATAACACTAGCTCTACCCCTGAAACTGAGCCTTCAGCTGAGTCAGACCAAGATTTAGAGCCAGAGCAGGCTGTCGACACAGACCAGGAAGGGCCAGACCAGAAAACTTCTCCTGCCTCTGACAGCCAAGACCTACTCCAGCCCAAGGAAGCCCTGGCCTCACTACAGCAAATTACGAGGAGCCTGGCTAGACCTCTTAACCAAGTCCAGTCTATCAGGGCCCAGTTGCAAACCCAGCTGACCAGAGCCTGGCAGGCCTTGCTCACAACCCAAGCTGAGAAAGCTGCCGAGGAAGAAGCTACGAAAGCTGAAACTTCTGACGAGGAAAACCCTGAAGTAACGACAGAAGAGAGTAGGGGAAAAACTGATGAACCTAACGCCAGCGAGCCTGCTAACGAACCTAGCGTAACAGAGGAGGCCTCACAAGCCGCAGACTCCCAGCCCTCGGAACAGGCTGCAGGGACCACCTATGTCGTACAGAATGGCGATATCCTTTATACCATCCTCTACAACCGCTACGGCGCCTACGAGGAGGTTGTCGACCGGGTCTTGGCCGTTAACCCTCAGATTGAGAACATCAACAACCTGCCCACCGGCCTGGAAATCTTCCTGCCGGACTTGGATTAGGTAAAGTGCATAATTCCCGAGATAGTCTCAACCTGTGCGAAATTCTGTAATGAGCCGAGATAATCT
>CAYNNG010000023.1:0-1106 GCA_964398655.1 uncultured Oscillospiraceae bacterium | reverse complement strand
TCTGTAATGAGCCGAGATAATCTTAACTTGTGCGAATTTCTGTAAAGTTTGCAGGTTTTGCAGGGTAGTGTGCGCACCCCCAAGTTGGAATACAAGAGAGGGTGTCTCCATCACTTAGTGATTTGAGGCATCCTCTACATCGCAGAAGCTTTATTGAACTACATATTTCCCTTTAAATTATAGATCAGCTCTGACTTGAGCTAGGAAGTGGTTAAAGATAGCCTGGCCTTCTTCAGAGTAAAGGCTCAGCATCTCGGGATGCCATTGCAGGCCCCAGCGCAAGGGACCGCTGGTGCTCTCAATAGCCTCAACCACACCATCTTTGGCCCGGGCGGTAATGGCAAAACCTGGAGCCAGGTCCTTGACGGCCTGATGGTGGAGACTGTTGACCCGAGTCTCAGTTAAGCCCAAGGCTTGATGTACATGGCTGCCTGAGACAATGTCCACACTATGCCAAGGATAGCGGATGGCATTGTCTTGCCTGTGCTTAACCTGACTTGCTTGTTGCGCCTTGAGGTCTTGATAAAGAGTGCCGCCAAAGTAAACGTTCAAGAGTTGGAGGCCACGGCAAATGCCCAGCACGGGTTTACCCTGCTTGACCGCGATATCCAGAAGCTGCCAGTCAAAGGCATCCCTTAAGGGTTGAATTTCGGTGGTATAAGTAGGCTCTTCCTGAAAGTAATGCGGGTCCAGATCCTCGCCTCCGGGGATAACCAGGGCATCCATGAACCCCATCTGCTCCTCCAGCAAATCGCGGTCTGGGCTTTGGGTGATCAGGAAGGGAGCAGCCCCAGCTGCAACCAGTGATCGGGGATAGTCTTGATTAATTCTCAGCCAAGGATACCCCAGCTCGCCTAAATACTCTTTCGCCTGGTAAACATAAGAAGGTATGGCAATTTTGATACGTGGCATAAGATTCTCCATTCTTGCAGGAAATGATAGTGTCCTATATAATTTTTGGACAAAACAAGTTTAGCAAATTTTTCTATGGAGAAGTACCGAAGTGGCCGTAACGGGACTGACTCGAAATCAGTTTATCGGTTTACCGATACGGGGGTTCGAATCCCCCCTTCTCCGCCAAATCAAATACCATCTATTGATAAAAG
>CAYNNG010000022.1:9340-34015 GCA_964398655.1 uncultured Oscillospiraceae bacterium | reverse complement strand
CAATTCACTCGTAATGAATAGGTCGTGGGTTCGATTCCCACCTTCGGCTCCAAAGCTAAAGGCCTCAAGATCGCAAGATCTTGGGCCCTTTTTCCTTGCCCGCATTACAGCACTAATCGCAAAATATTGGGTTGAGTTAAAAGTAATGCACTGCCGGCTAAAGCGACGGTGCTGAGTGATCCTTTGGTAAGTTTTATACCAGAGTTTAAGCTACAAGTTAGCCTAGCCCTGGGCCTCCTGGTCAGATTTCATGTGGCAGTTTTTGTACTTCTTACCAGAGCCACACCAGCAGGGGTCATTACGGCCAGGCATGACTTTTTTAACTACAGGTTCTTGTTTGGGGGCACCGGCTTGGGCAGCCTGGGCGGCACGGGCATTCATCTGGTTCCTGGCCTGCTCTACAGCTGTGCCCTCACCTTTCTTGCCAGAGGAAAGTTCTTGCTTATGACTTTGAGCCTTGGCAGCCTCCGGGTCGTAAAGCTGGGCCCGCATGATCAGCCGGATGGAGTCTTCCTGGATCGCTTGGTTCATGGCTTCAAACATCTCAAAGCCTTCCTTACGGTAGGCAATAAGTGGATCTTGCTGGCCGTAGGCCCGCATGCCAATAGCGTCTCTTAAGGCGTCCATGGCGTCGATGTGGTCCATCCAATGGTTGTCTACCACCGACAGCAAGACGTAGCGCTCAGCCTCGCGCAGGCGCTCAGGTGAACCGAAGACCTGAGCCCTAGCCTCTAAGGTTTGACGGGCCTGGTCTTGCAGCTCAGCCAAGAATTCTGAGGGCACAACTTTAGTCTGACTATTGAGCTGGCTTAATATGGGGAGATCGCCTAAGAGGTCTTCCAGGCTGGCTTTAAGCGCCGGTAAATCCCATTCGCTATGCTCACCTTCTGCCAGGAACATATTTACTTGGCTGGCAATCAGGTTGTCCAAAGTCCTTAAATAATAGTCATGGAGGTCTTTACCTTCAAGCACGTCACGGCGCTGGCGGTAAATCAGCTCACGCTGCTGGTTCATGACATCATCGTACTGGAGGACGGACTTACGGATTGCAAAGTTTTGTCCTTCAACCTTGCGCTGGGCAGATTCAATAGCCTTGGTAAGCATGGAATGGTTGATTTCCATGTCATCTTCCACGCCCAAACTTTCAAAGAGGCTGTGCAGGCGCTCCCCGCCAAAAAGGCGGAGCAGGTCGTCTTGCAAGGATAGGTAGAACTTACTGGTACCAGGGTCGCCTTGACGGCCAGCACGCCCGCGCAGCTGGTTATCAATCCGGCGGGATTCATGGCGTTCTGTGCCCATGATGCAGAGGCCGCCAGCGGCGATGACTTGTGCTTTTTCCTTGTCCGTCTCCACGGCGTAAGCGGCCTTTAGCTCTTGGAAGCGCTGTCTTGCCTTGAGGACTTCTTCGTCATCCGTCTCGTTGTAGGCATCCGCTTCTTCAATCAATTCTTCGGAAAGGCCTTCTTTCCGCATAGCCTGCTTGGCCAAGTGCTCAGGGTTGCCGCCCAGCATAATGTCGGTACCGCGGCCCGCCATATTTGTCGCAATGGTGATCGCTCCCAAACGTCCGGCTTGTGAGATGATTTCCGCCTCTTGAGCATGATGCTTAGCATTCAGCACGTTATGGGGCAAACCGGCTTTGCGGAAGGCATTCGAGAAATATTCACTGGATTCTACGGATACCGTACCAACCAGCACAGGCTGCCCTGTGGCATGTACCTCGGCCACATCATGAATCAGCCGATGCAGCTTACCTTCCTTGGTTTTATAAACCGCATCATCCAGATCTTTTCGGATCAAGGGTTTATTGGTCGGTATCGTAACCACGTCTAAGCGGTAAATAGTTTTAAATTCATCCTCTTCCGTCATGGCGGTACCGGTCATACCGGAGAGTTTTTTGTACATGCGGAAGTAGTTCTGGAAGGTGATCGTGGCCAGGGTCTTGCTCTCACGGCGCACGTTAACGCCTTCTTTAGCTTCAATGGCCTGATGCAAACCATTGCTGTAGCGTCTGCCCTCCATGAGCCGGCCTGTAAAGTCATCTACAATGATGATTTCTCCATCCTGTACCACGTAGTCTCTATCCCGCTGCATGGTGCCATTGGCCTTGAGGGCGTTATTAATGTGATGATTAATCTGGTAATTACTTTGATCAGCCAGGTTGTCCAGCTTAAAGAAACTCTCCGCCTTGCGGATACCCTTTTTCGTCAGCACGGCCGTCTTGGCCTTCTCATCTACGATGTAGTCTGCATCACCTTCTAGTTCATCAGATTCCTCGTAGTCCATCTTAGTATCAACTTGTCGGAAAACCTTGACCTTAAGCCGAGATACAAAATCTTGGGCCAGCTTATAATTTTCCGAAGACTCCTCGCCCGAACCTGAAATAATCAAGGGGGTACGCGCCTCGTCAATTAATATTGAGTCAACCTCGTCCACTATGGCAAAGTTCAGAGGTCTTTGTACCAGCTTGTCCAGCTCCGTGACCATGTTGTCGCGCAGGTAGTCAAAGCCAAATTCGTTGTTAGTGCCGTAAGTTATATCCGCAGCATAGGAAGCCCGCCGTTCTTGGCTGGACTTACCGTGGACAATAAGGCCCACGTCCATACCCAGATAGCGATAGACCTTGCCCATCCACTCTGAGTCACGCTTGGCCAGGTAATCGTTAACCGTTACGACATGGACACCTTTACCTGACAGAGCATTCAAGTAAACCGGCAGGGTCGCCACCAGGGTCTTTCCTTCACCAGTTTTCATTTCAGCTATCCGGCCTTGGTGGAGGATGACGCCGCCGATGAGCTGCACATCAAAATGTTTCATGCCCAGGACGCGGTAGGAAGCTTCTTTTACAGTAGCAAAGGCCTCTGGCAAGAGATCATCAAGGCTTCTGCCACGGTCAATTTCCTGACGGAAACGTGCGGTTTCAGCTTTAAGTTCCCGCTCAGATAGTCCAGCATAGTGGCTTTCCAAATTATTGGTCGCTTGAATAAGGGGTTTAATTTTTTTAATTTCTCTAGGAGAAGAGGTACCAAATAAAGTACGCAATAAGCTCATGGTGTAATCCTTCTTGTGTAAAGCTCAGTTAATCATACCTTAAGCCTGTCCAGATTGCTATCAGTTTTCGTTTACGGCATAGCGCGAAGACCGGCCGCGAGACCTTAATTCCAGCTTTATACCTCGTTGGGCTGCTAAAGCCTCTAACCTCTGCCAATAGGCACTATCGTAACAGTCAGGACTGTTTTCAGGGACCACCAGAACTAGACTCTTGCTGATAATATCCCCAGATTTTATGGTTGGCATGCTTGGAGACTTGCTCTCATAGCCGTGAAAGGTTGCTAAACGCTGGATCTGTTCTTTGACTTGTTCATAGGTATAAGCACTGTCTTGATAGCTGGGAGCCGTTAGATCCATGGATTTAATCGACTTAGCCACCCCCGCTTGATAGTAGGCGATCACAGGGAAATTAAAGGGCAGGTTAGCCCCCTCTTTTTCCCGGAAATAACGTCCTCTGGTAAAATTATTCGCTGACCAAATATTGTCTTCTTCTTTCTGGTGATCCTCCTCCCCTGTTTTCTTCTCTTCTCCAGGTAGGCGTTGAGACCAGAGAGGCACCAAGGCCGTAAATTCTTCCTTGTAATCTCCAAAGAGCGTAGGCAGCCTAAATTCCAGGTGGAGGCTAAGACTTTTGCCACCCGTACCCCAATGTAAAGACAGCTGTCGTTGATGGCGCAGGACCGGAAAATCTCCGCTGGCAGCCTTACGGTCTAGCCAGCTATCTATGCGTCTTTCTAAAAAGGGTCCCAAAAACCAAGATGAAGCATAGTCTCCAGCCAGGGAACTCAGCTGCGACCTTTCTTCACCCTGTAAGACTTCATCGAGGATTTCCTGGGCCTTACCGGTGCTGGCCTCCAAGGCCTGGTCCGCCACGGGAAAAATTATCGCCAGGTCTTCCGCCACATTTTCCAGGGCATAGCGTACTTCAAGGGCCATTAATTTGGCGTAGAGTAGAAACAGCAGGCTGGTTAACAGCAGGAGGCAAGGCGCCAACACCAAAGCCGCCTCCAAACTTAAGCCCGCACAAAGCTTGGCTTGACCATGCTTTTGTTTAGTCTGCAAGATAAGCGTAGTCATACTCAACCTGCCGCTGATTGATGCTCAGGCCAACTCTGACCTTAGTGTAAAATGGCCCTGGTTCCTCGTGTTTAATTAGGCGGGTTAAGCCCTTAGCCAGCTGGTCAGCTGGCTTGGTATACATGAGTAGGCGCAAATAATCGCGATAATAAAATTTGACCTTGTACTGAGCGGAGTTATAGGTAGCCATAGCCTCCACGGGCCAGAACGGCAAGCCGAAACCATTTCTTAGTTCTTTGTAGTCCAGTCTGGCCAAGCGCAGGCTGTCCGCTGCCTGCACAAAATACTTCAGGACCTGAGGATCGATCTGCAGTTCGCCTAAGCTTAGGATGTTCAATGAGACCGAGAGAAAGTTGGCCCAATTTTCATAGCGCAGCTGCCTGCTGGGACTTCTTTGCCCGGCAATATATTGAGGAATAAAGCGCATGCCTGTAAGCATGGCTTCACAATACTTATCGGCTAATATGGGCTTATCTAAGCCCGCGGCAATTTGCTCCAACTCCAGAGGGCGTTCCTGGGCTAAGTCCTCAAGGGACTGGCCCTGTGGGGTATAAAGATAGGTCATAGCGCCTGGTAGTCGTTCATAATTCACGGCTGCCGGAAAATATAGCTGACTGTATTCCGCCAGGTTCATAGCCTCGGTAGTTACTCCCAGGCCGTGGTCAAGCAGGAGGTCCAGCTTGCTTGCCAGGCTCTCAATCATCCTAGGAGCAAAAGCCGTGTCCGCACTAACCTCGCTTGTGCCCATAGCCTCATACACAGGCAGCATATAGCGGGAAAAATGGCGCAGCAGCGGAGCCATAGCCTCTAAACCGGCTTCCAGATCTGTCTCTGTCAGACCATCCACTTGGAGGTTCTCTGTGGCTTCGTCTAGATCTGTCTCACTGTCGGGCCCAGCTTCGGCTGGCAAGTAGCCTTTAATACTTTCCCAATCCTGCTGGCCCTCTTGATAAAGGTCATAAGCCCTCATTTGCCTATGACCTTGCTGGATAGTCGCTAAGGCTCCTTTTTGACCTAAATCTTGTCTAGCGTAAGCTGCTGTCCGCATTCTCTCAAGCAAATCGGCTCCCATAGCCAGAGGAGCGCGCAGCTTCATGTAACGGTTGACTTGGGCTTGAATCTGGCTTCCGCTATAAAGCTCAGCGTCATATGCTAGGTCCAATTGTTTATCTACCAGGGCAGGAAGTTGGGCTAGAATCTCTTCAGCTTCACTTAAGTCAACCTCCTGAGGATTCAAGCCCCATAAGCCGTAGTTCAGCCAAAGGGAACGTGAGTAGGAGGCTAGAGCCAGCTTGCCCGAGGACTTAAGGCAGCGTATACCGTCATACTCTGCTGCGCAGCGCTCAGCATAGGCCAGGCCCAGGAGTAGAGCTAGGCACAAGACTGGCATCAGCAGGGCAAATAGCAAGGATACGGAGCCTTGCAGCCGGACTGGTCTGGGCCGATTAGAGACCTCCATCCTAGTCTCCGAAATTTTCCAGCAAAGAAGACCCACCGTGATCCGGCAAAGCGGGATAATTAGTTGGGTTCGGTAAGCCTGGGTAGGTAGGGGCGCCTGGGAGCTCAGGTAAAATTTGGCCTGGCGGCAAGGCAGGTAAATCTATTGGCGCACTGTCTTCTGTACGGCGGCGGTCTTGGAGTTTAAATAAATCTTCAGCCAGCCTGATGGCCTCTAGAGCCTTTTGTGGATTAGCTGAAACGTAGGGCGTTGCTTCGGTCTGTTGACGGAAAGAATTAGCCTCACTCTTAATCATATAGAGGTCTTGGCCTTTCACCTGGTACTCATTTATGACCTTGAGCTGCTTGGCTTCTCCCTGCACCGCTTTCAGAAAAGGTACTTCATAGGCTAGGATGCTTAAGCTGGAAATTAAGGAGATGCTCAAGACTACGGCTGCTTCAATTGATTGAGACATAAAAACCTCCTGGCTGGACTGGGCTAAAGCCATTATCACAGCTAGGAGGATGCTAGAAAGCTAAATCGTGCGACAAACACCGTCAACAGGTGTCAAAACGGGCTACAACAGGTCTGGTTAACGGAAGTAGGGGTTTTGGCGTTTTAAATCTGAGATAGAGCAAGCAGGTCCATGACCAGAAAGTATCGGCATGTCCTCCGGCCAGGTTGCCAACAGGTCTTGCAGGCGTTTGATAGACTGCTGCATGGCCAAAGGATCACCCGCAGCCAAGTCGGTACGACCTACAGAGTTATTAAAAATCGTATCACCCGAGAAGAGGCAAAGCTCGCTCACCTGTCCATTGTTTTCTTTATGTGTCAAAAGAAAACAACTGGAGCCCGGGGTATGTCCCGGCGTGTGATAGCAGGTTAAGGTGTAGCCCTGGCCCAAATCAATTTGATCCAAGTCTTTTAGGATGTGGTCTGGCCGGGGGAAGGTCCTCTTATCAGCAAAAAGCTTGGAGGCATTAGCCTCAATATCATCAAGCAGGACAAGGTCGCCTTCCGGATAATAAAATTCTGCCCCCCCCTCTAGCCAAGACTCAATAGCACGCAGGTGGTCATAATGGCCATGGGTAGCTATCACTTTGGCTACTGGCCTCGTAAAGTCCGCAGGCCTGTCTAGGCCAGGGTCAATCAGGACGCCGCCAGCTAAATCCAAATAATAAGTATTGCTATGCTTCCAAGATTCAGGATAGATAGTAAGTAAATCAGCTAATGAAGACATTATTTTACAAGCTCTCTCCAGTCTAGGTCGCCACGGTCAATCGCTAAGATAAGCAGCTCGGCCATCGCCAAGTTAGTCGCATAGGGCACATTTTGTTTATCACAGGCCCGGAGCAAGGGATTGGGCAGAGAGTAGTTAGGGGCATCTTGGTCTCTCAAGTAGACAATGGCATCAATTTCGTTATAGTTTACACGAGCTGCCAGCTGTTCGATATTGGCTTCGCTGTATGTGGTCATAGTATTAATTTCCAGTTTAGTGGCCTCACTAATTAGGTGAGAAGTATTAAACATGGAATATAGGTTTTGTCTCTGTAGTATTTGCTTGTAGGCAATACAAAAGTTAATCAGCAAATCGTATTTACGCATATCAGCCATGAGCACAATTTTCATAAATTTTCCTCAACTCTCGATTTCGTATTTAGCAGCAGTAGGAGACACAGCTCGCTATTTCTTTTAGCATTATGGCAAATTATAGCGCAGAGCTTCAGAAGTTTGCAAGCATTTTGCACAAGTGGCTAGGGCCTAGTTTGAGTATTCTCCCCTTCTGGGTTCTCCAGCTCTTCGCCAGAAGAATCTTGCTCTGCTCCCCCCTGAGGGGTCTCCTGCGCTCCTTGTTTGTCCTCGTCCTGGTCTTTATGCCAATTCTCCCGTTCATGCATGAGGAAGAACTCCTCCGGGTCCGCATCCATCTCTGCCAAGCGGGCCAGAAGTTCAGGTCTGGGCTCATAACCATAATAGGCATCTAACAGGTCACGGGCAATGTTAGACGATACGTCGCCCTTACCACCGTTCTCCACGATGCAGGCAATAGCGATTTCCGGATCTTCCAAAGGCGCGAAACAGACAAACACCGCATTGATATCAGCAAGCTCAAACCCTACCTCTGCCGTACCGGTTTTTGCGCCTACATTAATGGGATAATTTAAAAAATTATGGTTGGTAACATTAAAAGCCGTATAGTATTTAAGCTCACCCATACCTTCTTTTACCAAATCAACCGCTTCCTGAGGCATACCCAGGTCTTGCTTGCTGATTTGCTCAGGACGTACGACTTGACCTTGGGGCCCTTGGATTTCTTTGATCACGTGAGGTGTAACTAATTCATTGGAAACCGTGCCCGCAATGGCGCGGACTAGCTGCACCATCGTATAAGCATGGTCAAACTGGCCAATTGCGGTCTGGCAGGTGTCGGCAGGATACCACTCTTGGTCCCCCGGGGTCATCCGAGTTTGAGCCTTAAGCTCAGGACTAGGCCTAATCCCCTTAGCCTCACCAGGCAGGTCAATATTGCTGTACTCACCCAAGCCCAGCTCTTTACAATGCTCACTTAAGGCATCTATACCTATGTCTAGGCCTAATTTAAAGAAGTAAAGATTGCAGGAATATCCCAGGGCCTCTGACAGCGTGATCATACCGTGCCCATGAATCGGTTCACCATAGCAGACCCAGTTCTTGTAGCCAATCGTCTCCTTGCCCTTACACTCATATGAATTGTGGTTACGGTCAATGACCCCAGTCAGAATACCTGTCTGGCCGGTAATCGGTTTGAAGGTGGAGGCAGGAGCGAAAATTTCACTAATGCAGCGATTTTGTATAGGCTTATGTTCGGTGTCCTGCAGGTCACGAATGGCGCGCTCGTAAGCTTCCTTATCTTCCGGAGGCGCAACAAAATCGCTGGGCTGAAAAGACGGAATAGACCCCATGGCCAAAATTTGTCCTGTCTTCACATTAAGCATGACCGCAGCCGCCGAATCTCCCTTGCCCAGTTTCTTTTCACGTACCGACATAATGGTATCGTAAAGTGACGCATACAAGGTTTTCTGGACTTTGAGGTCCTGGCAAAGATAGACCGTAGAGCCAGGTTCAGGCTCCGCTGTGCCCTCCCCTTCTCGGTAGACAAAATCGTCCTGATCCTTAAACCACGTGCCGTAAGCCAAAGATCCGGTCTTGCCTTGTAGGTAGGGTTCTGCCGTATATTCCACTCCGGCCTTGCCCGTGTAGTCATTGATACTGTAGCCTTGGCCCTTAAGCTGATCATATTCGGGAGCCGAAATCTTACCCACGTAGCCCAAGATATGGGAGAAATAACGGCTGTCATCCGTGTACTGGCGGCTAAACTCACGTTTCAGCAGGACACCAGGATAGGACAACTTTTGCTCTTGTAAAATATCCTTCAGGCTTGCAGGGATATCCTGGGCCAAGAGTACAGGCTCACCTTGCTGGAAAGTCCAGTTGTTTTCAAAAATCTGGTATCTCACCTTCATGATCTGCCAGGCTTCCCAAGGACTATAGTAGAGGTTACCGCCAGCCTTGGGGTCTTCTATGGAGAAGGCTGAATAGAGAAGATAATCATAAAAATCTTGCGGATTGAGCTTTACCTTAGCACTTTCCGGAACGGACGCTGTGGCAGGAGAGAGATTGAATAGATCTTTATTCTGCTGCCATTTAGCAATCTCCGCCAAATCTTTTTTGAAGACAAAGCTTAGAGCCTCTTCCGATTCTGGATCCTGGCTCTTCGCTTCACTGGACAGATCTAAATAGTCCGTGAGTTTACTGACTGGCTCTAAACCATAGTCGCTCAGGAGCTTGACCAAGTCTAAAATCTTCCGGTTCAGCTCCTGGCTATCCAGACCGGCATAGGCCAAATACAGATCATCACGGCTGCTTGAGTAGGCCAAAATCCGGCCAGAACTGTCAACGATATCTCCACGCGGTGCTTTGACCGTCATCTTGCCGCCCTGGCCTCGAGTTAGATTGACCGGATCCCAGTCCAAGCCCCTGAACTGTAAGACCGTAGTTTTAAGTAGAATAGCTAGCAAAGCTATGATTACCACGATGGCAACCGCCGCATAGCGATTAAGTTTAAAGCCACGAGACGTTCCCGTTTTGCTTAGTGCGCTGTCGTCCATTTGTTTCATATATATATGTTAATTTAAATCCTTTCTTAAAGTAGCCGGCCTGGACTTTCGTCAATCTCCAGGTCTTGGTCTTGTCCAGTTAGCTTAAAGTCAGGATAAAGCCAGCTAAATAAGCCTAAGTAAGCCATGCTTGCCAGCAGGCTGGGCACAATAGTCTGAATATATACGCGTAAGGTCCCTAAAACTCGGACTCCCAAACTTTGGTCCAGCATACGTGTGCCAGGCAAGATCTTAAATAGACATACCTGAAGAATTTGGGCCAGAAAGATCCAGCCTGCAGAAAAAAGCAAACCGCGGTGCCAAGACTTGTTCTCCTCAAAATCCAAGATGATTGAAGTCAGCCAGTGCACCAAAATTGCAACTAAAGCCGTGGGGCCAAGGACACTGCCAAACAGCTGGTCCTTGAAAAAGCCCAATAAGACCAAGACTATGGTCGCCTGGCGGTCAGAAAAATAATAGCTGGTAAACGCGCCGAGTACCAAAAAGAGATCGGGCCACCAAGCTGGCCTGGCGTTTAGGCGTGACCAATAGGACATGACACAGAGGGTAAGAGACAGAACCAAGACCCAGACAAATATTTCTTTAATAAGCTTGCGGTTCATGTGTCCCCTCTAGCCTCTTAATCTGTTTAATCTCCCCTCCATCCGCTGCTCGGGCAACCGCATCTTCCGTCGCGGTTTCGGCAGGAAGAAGGTTTTGGGGCAGGAGGACAAACAGGACCTCCTTGCCCTCCAAGCCGGAGGCAGGCTCAACTTCCGCGGTCCTCATGCCCATGCTGTCCACTGGTCCCAGAGCAGTTACCGTACCGCAGAGCAGTCTTTCAGGGAAAATGCCCCCGCGGCCTGAACTATAAATTTTATCTCCGGGTACCAAGTCCAGGTCTTCGGGGATATTTTCCGCTTTAAGGATGTGCTTGTCCGCGAAGTAACCTTGGCCGGTAAGCATAAAGCTGCGCGCCGGATCCCGTTCCCCGATCACGCTGCAAGAAAAGCCTTCATGGAAAATAGGCATTAATTTTGAGCTAAGGGCATCTGAAGAGACCAAGGCACCCAGCAGCGAGGCATTTTCGTCGACCACAGCATAAGCTGGGCTCCCCTGGAAATCTATGCCTTCAGTCCTCCCTACATCTAAGCGAAAATAGCTGTAGTTAGGATCTAAAGGAGCCTGCAGAATATTGGCAGCTAAAAATTGCCTATGAGGAAAGCGGTCTTTTAAGCTGAAAGCCTGTTTGAGATCTTCATAAGCACGGGCTGCCTGCTCGTTGTCTTTTATTTGTAAACGCAGGTCTAAGTTTTCTGACCTCAAGCGGTCATTTTCGCTTTGCAATTCGTTGTTCAACCTAGTCGTAGCAAAGTGATTCTGGACAAAAGACGCCAATCCGCCAAACACCCGCTCAAAAGGCCGCAGGACTACGGAGAGAGGGCTGGTTAGATTGCTGGAAGGCTGATCAGGCAGAATAGAAAAGAGCATGATGCTGGCAACGGCCAAGCCAACCAAAACCACGGCTAAGATCCGATTCTTTTGATGTTTAGACATGCGGCGCCGCCTTTCACAAGCTGATTTAGTAATTTTACCACATATGTCTCTCGGTCCTTGACTAGGCTCGTGTCGTGGTCAGGTTGAGGCCAGGTCACTAATCTAGATAACCCAAGGCCTTCAAGGATACAGAGCCTCCCCGAGCCACAATAATATGATCTAAGAGCTTGACCCCAAGCTCCTTCCCCATCTCGCTCAGCTTGTGCGACATGGAAATGTCTTCTGGGCTAGGCTGACTTGAGCCGGAGGGATGATTGTGGCAGAGAATAATACCTGCTGCATTAGCTTTTATAGCTTGGCGAAAAATATCTCTAGGGAAAACACTAGCCGCATTAAGGCCGCCAGCCGCAAGAAATTCTTTGCGGATTAAGCGGCCCTGGTTATTAAGCATCAGCATGTGCATTTCTTCCCGCTCTAATCTGAGCATATCTTTCTCTAAAAAACCTATGGCGGTTTGTGAGCTGGAGATAGCAGGATAGGCCTCTTGAGGAAGGGGATAATTTGCCCTAAAGCCCAACTCCACCGCTGCTTTGATCCGCACAGCCTTGGTCAAGCCAATGCCGGCAAAAGCTTGCAGCTCTTCCAAGCTCAAAGTTGAAAGCTGAGCTAGATTGTGATGAACCGACAGCATCTGCTGGGCCAGGCTTAAGGCAGTCTGACCTTTACGTCCTGAGCAGATGATAATGGATAATAATTCGGCTTCGGTCAGCGAAGCCTCGCCCCGGCTGGCCAACTTTTCGTAAGGCCGGTCAGCCAAGGGCAGGTCTTGCATGATTAAACTTTCTGTAGTCATGTTGACTCCTTTCGCTTAGGCTTAAGCAAACAAGTCAACCATCTCAAACATCAAGCCTACGGGTATGAGTAAGGCCGCTCTATAGCCTTACGCCTTGGGGCAGGTTTGGGATCTAAAACTCGAGGCTTCCCACCGTCCGCGGGAAAGGCAGGACGTCACGGATATTAGATACACCGGTTAGGTACATGATTAGGCGTTCAAAGCCCAGGCCAAAGCCGCCATGTCTGGTAGATCCGTACTTGCGCAGTTCTAAGTACCACCAGTAATCGTCCATCTTCATGCCCAGCTCTTTAATGCGGGCTGTCAACTTGTCCAGATCATCTTCCCTCTGGCTGCCGCCAATGATTTCCCCAATGCCGGGGACCAGGCAGTCCGTAGCCGCTACCGTCTTGCCGTCGGGATTGGCCTTCATGTAGAAAGCCTTAATATCCTTGGGGTAGTCTGTAACAAAAACTGGGCCTTTAACAACCTCTTCTGTCAGGTAGCGCTCGTGCTCTGTCTGCAGATCTACACCCCATTCCACTGGATATTGGAATTTCTTACCGGATTTTTGCAGAAGATCAATAGCCTCTGTGTAGGTCATACGGCGGAAATCAGAAACCACTAGCTTCTCCAGACGGTCTTTAATCCCTGGCTGGACAAACTTATCAAAGAAATCCATCTCCGCAGGGCAGCTTTCCAAAACTTGAGAAATCACCGACTTAAGCATATCTTCAGCCAGGTTCATCACATCATCAAGGTCAGCGAAAGCCATTTCCGGCTCCATTTGCCAGAACTCTGCGGCATGGCGTGGTGTATTGGAATGCTCAGCGCGGAAGGTCGGGCCAAAGGTATAGATATTGCGGAAGGCTTGAGCATAGCACTCACCCTCCATCTGGCCGGAAACCGTCAATTTGCTGCTCTTGCCAAAAAAGTCCTCAGAAAAATCCACCTTACCTTCCTCGGTCAATGGGACATGGTTGAAATCCAGGGTGGTGAGACTGAACATCTCTCCCGCCCCTTCTGCGTCAGAAGCCGTGATAATCGGCGTATGAACATACACGAAATCCCGTTCATGGAAAAAGTTATGGATAGCAAAAGCTGCTTCAGACCGTACACGGAATACCGCGGAGAAGAGATTGGTGCGAGGCCTCAAGTGGGCAATGGTCCTTAAGTATTCCGGGCTATGGCGTTTGGGCTGCAGGGGATAATCGGAAGGAGAAGTTCCCTCAACTTGAATGTCCCGCGCTTTCATTTCAAAAGGCTGCTGGGCACCAGGGGTAGCCACTAAGCTGCCTTGAATAATCAAAGCCGAGCCTAAGCCTAGTTTGCTGATTTCTTCATAATTAGCAAACTTCTCACGTTCCACCACTACTTGCAGGTTTTGGAAGCAAGTGCCATCGTTGATATGTATAAAGGCAAAATTCTTCTGGTCACGCAGGGAGCGGATCCAGCCAGAGATCTGCATTTCTTGGCCAAGGTATGCCTCCGGGTCAGCAAAAATATGACGGATAAGAGTAGAGCTTTGCATGGTATAAACCTCTTCTTTCCTAATGTAGCATTATATAGTTGAAGGTCTGTTCAAGCCTAGTAATCTTAGTAATCTAAGATTATTAAACCTTCCGGACCTTGTATGCCTTGTAATTTTACAAGCAGGCACAAGTCAATTCAAGTTTCCTGCTAAGCCCCAGGACTAAGCAGCAGACCCCGCTTGCAAAAGCAAGAGCTCCAAGGCTGTGCGTTCATCTAATTGTCCCGACTTAATCGCGCGGTCAGTATTAAAGCAGGCTTGACAGAGTTTAAGCAGCTGGGCGGGTTGGAAACGTCCGGCTTGAGCTTTCAAACGTTTGCCTACGAAGGGTGGCAGTTTAAGGCGTTTAGCTAAAACTGGAGCTGATACTGGTTCTTGAGCGCACAGCAGCTGGCGAAAATGCCGGGCTAGCATAAAAAGGATCAGGGCCGGCGCTTCCTTTTGTTTCAGCAACTTGTCCAAGAGGACCAAAGCCTCGCTGGTCCTGTGAGCTGAAACGGCGTCCGTGAGCTTGAAAATATTGCCCTGCAAGTCCTCACGGCAGCAAAGGTCCAGAAGTTCCAAAGTAATATCTTGATCACCGTTATAGAGGCAATAGTTTTCGAGTTTGTTGAGTTCCAAGGCTAATTCAGACATAGAGGAATCACAGCGCAGGATGAGGGACTCCGCAGCCTCGCGGCTGATCCTCAGTTGGGATTTGGCTAGGTAAGCCGATAGCCAAGACCTAAGCGAGGCGAATTCCTCCTTGGGAATTTCCACTAACTGTCCACCTGCAGACTCCAAGGCTTGCAGCTTTTTCTTTTGCCTTTTGTCTACACTTTCCTCCACCAAGCAGAGGCAAACCCCTTCACCCAGCCGCGGCCAGATTTTATCCAAGAGGACCTGCTTAGCTTCACCCGAACCCTGTTTGCTGTTGAACAAGCCCGTATTATGGGCTATGACCAGGCGGCGTTGAGACATGAAGGGAACCGTTTCTAATTCTGACAAGAGCTGGTCAGCATCTAAGCCGCCGCGCAAAGTTACCAGGTCCAAGTTCTCACAGCCTGGAGCAATCAGCTTTTGCTTGAGCAGATTTAAGCCATGCCGAATCAGATAGTCTTCCTCTCCTGTGATTAAATAACAAGCGCTAAGCTGGCCCTTCTCTATAGACCGGCGCCAGGCCCGGTAACCAATCTTTTCTGCCATGCGTCCTCCCTGTTACTTGAATCATTCTAACCCAGAAAGGTGTTTTTTGCTTTTGTAGGTCTCGATCCCGCAATGTCCCCACAAGTCCCAGCCAACCTTAATCGCGCCGTCCTGGTCCGTGCGCAGGCATTCCACTTCCATCTCTGACAAGCGGGCCAAGACCTCTGCATTAGGGTGTCCATAACAATTGGGTCCGACGCTAATGATGGCTGCTCGGACTTGTGCGCGCTCCAAGAATTCTTCACTCGTCACATTTTTGGCCCCATGGTGACCAACTTTTAAGATAGCAGCGGGTTTCTCTCGCGCTGCCAGCCAGAGTGCTTCCTTGCGCGGGGTCAGGTCTCCCGTCAGCAATAAATTAGTCTTGCCCCAATTTACGCTGACGACCAAGCCGCTTTCATTCGCATCCCGATACTGGTCTGGGCTGTTTTGAGAAGCCTTACTTATCTGGAAGTTTAGGCTTGGCACCAAGCTTCTGCCTAAGGCTGGCCCCTGCCAGCTAATTTGGTCACCCGGCTTCAGCCGATAAATAGGCATCTCTTGTCTCTTAGCGAGGACCAACACCTCCTGTCCTAGTTCCTCCTCTCCATTCCGCCTAGTTTCTAGCCTGGTCATATGGTCTGACTCTGCTTCCTCACCCAGATAACTGACCAGTCTTTCTTGGAAGGAGAATGCCTCCGGCAGGTAAAGAGCATGTATCTTGCCCCAGGCCATAAGCTGAGCGGCAGCTCCTAAATGATCAGCGTGGGCATGGCTTATTAAGGCAGCATCAAAGTGCGAAATGCCTTGACTGGCCATGAAAGGCAAGATCACCTTCAAAGCCTGGTCGCTGGTTCCTCCATCAATGAGCATATGCTGATTTCCCCAAGAGAAGACCATGGCATCTCCCTGCCCTACGTCTAAAAAATGGACGACGGGAAGGCTGGGGCCCAGGTACATAAAAAGATAAGAAGCGGCTAGTAGTCCCCTGCAAAAGTTGCGCATCACTCTTTGCTTACCGTGGAAGGCCAGCCAATTTCTGCGTCTGCGGCTGTACAGCTGATAGCCGGCAGCCAAAATGAGGGCAAAAATCAGGCCGCTAGTCAAACGAGGCTCGAGAAAACCAGGCCAGTTTATAGTGCTTAAGGTCTGACAGGTTTGGAGGAAAAACTGAGCAAGTCGGTCTATCAGCCAAGCCCAAGCCTGAAGCAGGCTGCCCGGCTTTGTGAAAAGCCTGGGACACATGGCCGCTAAAGCAAGCAGGGGTAAGCCATTTAGGAAAATAAGCTGAGCTAAAAGGGTCAACGGAAGCTGCCAAATTAAACTAAGCAGCTTAAAACGTCCTTGCTGTGACTTGTTCAGCAAGCTAATCGCGGCCTGGGTAGAAAAAGCTACAGCCAAGGCCCTGGAGGATTTTGTATCTAACAGCGGCAGATTTTGCCTTAATTTGCGGTTCAAGGGCTCCGCGAAGAGGAAAAGTGCCGCCGCAGCCGCGAATGACCACATGAGGCCTCTATGCAGTAGGGCGAAGGGGTTAAGCAGGCAGGCCAGACTCAAGGCTAGGGCCAGACTGTTGAGAGGATCTGAGCGCAAGCGCAGTAGTTTGCTGAGGTCACGCGTGGCTAAAACCAGGCCAGCTCTCAGCAGGCCCGGAGGACGTCCCGTAAACCAATAAAAACCTAAAATTAAGCTATATTGAATTAGACTACTGACCCTTTTACCGGTTAATTTGGCCACCGGGATTATGCGCAGAGGCAACAGAACATAGGCCAAATGCAAGCCAGAGACCGCAGTGAGATGAGCCAGTGCTAAACTTGAGAATTGAGCCCTCCTTAAGTCTGAGAGACCAGTTTTATCACCCAAACACAGGGCTAAAACCAGGCCAGCGCTGTCTGATCCCAGCAGGAAGGATAGCCTCTGCTTTAAATCAGACTTAACTTCCTCTGTCCCTTTGATGGAGGGAGACACTCGCCCAGAGCTAGAAATTATCTCTTGAGTTTCGGCCTTAAGAAAAATTCCATATCCAGCAAGCCAGGCCGCCTCGTCAAACCCTCCCGGATTACTTGCCTGTTGCGGACGACAAAATACTACCTTAGCCTGGAGTTTTTTTGTAGGTAATGCCGATTTAGGCAGGATGAGCGCGACTTTTTGCCCTACACGCGGACTGGCAATTACACAGGCCTGGTCTGCAGTCTGGCTTTCCCACAAGCGGGGGCCAATGCGCCAGTTAGTACAAAGCGTGTCACAACCAGGGTTTGGCGTAAGCTTCAAGCCCCAGGCTGCCCTACATATATTTAATAAAAAGAGGGCAAGCAGCAGGCCTTTCAACCAAGGCAGACGCCAGCTCCCCCACTTGGCTAAAGCTAGGAAGCTTAAGCAGACAAGGCAAAGTAAAAAGCCGCCCAGTTTTTGATAAAGCAAAAAACCTGGGAGGCCCAGCGCAAGCGCTAAACCCAGAGCAGGTCTTGCTTGAGACAAGATAAGAGGAGACTGAGGCTTATCATATGCTGGCACTTGAGCCATACCCTGTCCTCCCTGGTTTTTTACTGAATTCAGCTTAGCAGGGTTTCGTCCGGGTTTAGGCTAATTCTTACGACAAGAGCCGACTTTAGCCAACAATTGTCGGTTCAGATGAAGGCAAGCTTAAGTTTAAAGAGGAGAATCTAATTGAGATTTAAGCTGTCTAAAATCAGCTCCTCCAGTTCCGCAATCCCCTGCCCGGTTTCGGCAGATACGGATAGCAGGTAAAAGTCTATACCAGTCTCTTCTAGGAGAAATTGATGGATCTTCTGGCGCATAACCCCTTGCTGCGGCCGACTGAGCTTATCGGATTTATTCAGCAAAATCGCGTAGGGTGCCTGCACACCTTCCAACCAGTGGATCATTTCCACATCCTGCTTGGTAGGTAAATGTCTCGCGTCAAGAATGTGCAGGATAAGCTGGACAGGGCTCCCAGAATGCAGATAGTCATCGGTTAGCTTGGAGAAACGTGCCTGTTCAGACTTGGATGATCTGCTGAAACCATAGCCTGGCAGGTCTACCACATAAAATTCACCGGCTAAGTCAAAGAAAACTAGATGTCGAGTCTTGCCTGCCTCTTGAGCAGTCCGGGCCAGACGCTTTTGCCGGCACAGTCGATTCAAAAGTGACGACTTGCCTACATTAGACTTTCCCGCCAACAAAACCTGGGGCAACCCGTCTGAAGGCAGGTCCTCCAGACGGGTTACCAGGCGGAAAAACTTGGCTTTCTGAAAAATACTGTCTGCTTGAGCTTTAGACATTAAGATTTTTGTTCGCCCAGGTAAGCAGCCTGGACTTTCTCGTTATGCAGGAGTTCCTGCCCTGTACCTTCAAGGGCCAAGGATCCGGTCTCCAGTACATAGGCATAGTCGGCGATTTCCAGGGCCTTCTTCGCATTCTGCTCAATGAGAAGGATGGTATTGCCCTGGGCGTGGATCGTTTTAATGATATCAAAAATTTCATTAATCAGGATTGGCGCTAAGCCCAGCGAAGGCTCATCTAGCATAAGCAGCTTGGGCCTAATCATCAAACCACGGGCCACGGCCAGCATCTGCTGTTCACCACCAGATAGCGTACCTGCCTTTTGCCAAGACCTTTCCTTAAGTATAGGGAAAAGCTCGTAGGCATTCTCTACTCGCTCGGCAATAGCCGAATGGTCCTGGATAGTATATCCGCCTAAGATCAGATTCTCTTTAACCGTGAGGTTAGGAAAAACATGGCGGCCTTCAGGGACTAGTGCGATCCCTTCTTTTACAATATCTCGGGTGTGAAAATTGGTAATATCCTTATCACCAAACAGCACCTGGCCTTTGGCCTTGGCTACCTGGCCCATGATGGCCCGCAAGGTTGAGGATTTACCCGCACCGTTAGCCCCGATCAGGGTCACAATCTTATTATCCTCAATGGTCATATTAAGGCCACGAACCGCTTTAATACCGCCATATGAGATATGTAGGTCATTAACTTTAAGCATCTTCCACCCCTAAGTAAGCTTCAATAACCCTGGGGTTATTTTGGATGTCTTCTGGGACACCACTGGCTATCATCTGCCCATGGTCTAGCACATAAATGCGGTCACAAATACCCATAACCACATCCATATGGTGTTCAATTAAGAAAATAGTCAAATCAAATTTCTCCTGAATTTCCTTAATAAAGGCCATAAGTTCCTGAGTTTCCTGTGGGTTCATTCCAGCGGCGGGCTCATCTAGGAGCAAGAGCTTAGGATGAGTGGCCAGGGCGCGGGCAATCTCCAGTCTGCGCTGTTTGCCATAGGGTAAGGACGAGGACTGGGTATCCTTTTCTTCCCAGAGGTCAATAGATTTCAGGAGCTCCTCAGCTTCTTTTTGTAGGGCCTTGCGCTCCTGTAAGTAGGCAGGCAGGTGGAGCACATTAGAAAACCAGCAGGTCTTCATGCGAAGGAAACCGCCAATACAGACGTTTTCAAAGACGGAAAGCTGCTTGAAAAGCCGGATATTTTGGAAAGTACGGCAGATGCCCAAGTCGGCAATGTCTTCCGGCTTCATGCCGGTAATATCTTGAGGGGCTTTAGTCTCATCCGGCTGGAAGAAAATCTTGCCGGAGGTAGGCTCATAGATCCCGGTGACCATATTGAAAGCTGTAGTCTTACCGGCACCATTAGGTCCAATCAAGCCAATAATTTCATGCTTCTCCACTTCAATTGTGGCTTGGTTAACAGCTGTAACCCCGCCAAACTGCATCGTGATGTTATCAAGTTTAAGCACGTGACTTCCTCCTTTTGATTTTCGTTCTGCCTATAACCACAATTATGAGCAGCAATGAGAACACGACCATGCGGAGCCCAGGAAGCCCATCTTTAAAGATGCCAAAGTCCATAGGCTCGTCTAAGAAGCGCATGAGTTCTAGGGCAGAAGTTACGATAACAGCAGCAACCACGGTTCCCCAGATCTTGCCCATGCCGCCTAGAACCACAATTAAGAGGATATTAAAGGTCAGCTGGAAGGTAAACTGCATCTGGTTAACCGTGCCTACCATAACCGCCATCAGGCCACCGCCCACACCGGCCCAGAAAGATCCGATGGTAAAAGATATTACCTTGTAGCGGTAGGCATTAATCCCCACCGACCGGGCAGCAATTTCGTCTTCACGAATAGCCACTAAAGACTTGCCTTTGGCAGAATTGGTTAGTAGGAGCATGAAGATAATCATGACCAGGGCTACCCCACCGTAGAGATAGTAAGAATCTACACGGGGAATCCCCTTCAAACCTAGGGCACCATTAGTAATGCGGAATTGCGTCCTAATAAGCACCAGGATAATCTCCGCAAAGCCCATGGAAGCAATGGCCAAATAGTCATCATTAAGCCTCAAGACAGGTAAAGCAATCAAGAAACCTAAGATTGCAGCCAAGATGCCAGAGACAATCAGGGCCGGGATCAGTGGCATATTTAGGTTTTTCAGCCAATCGTAAATGGGCTCTATGTTGTAATAGGCATCTTTCGCTTCCGGCGGCATGGTTAAAACTGCCGTAGTATAAGCCCCGATAGCCATAAAACCATAGTGTCCCAAGGAAAAGAGTCCGGTATAACCGTTAATTAGGTTTAGCGACAAGGCCAGGGTGATGTAGATATACGATAAGTTGATGATTTTACGATAGTAATTATCCAAGGGCAGGAAATTGATCAAAACCAGAATAGCGGTAAAAATCAGAAGGCCCAGGATATTCTTACGGGTAAAGACTTGTGAGCTTCTCATTTATACTTTCTCCTTTGCTGTTGAGCCAAAGAGGCCAGTGGGTTTAATGATCAAAATCAGGATGAGGATGATGAAAGCAAAGCCGTCACGATAGTCATTCAAAGAGGGTAAGAAGCCCACGATCATGATCTCGGCCATGCCTAAAATCATCCCACCTACAACTGCGCCCGTCATATTGCCGATGCCGCCAATAACTGCGGCGATAAAGCATTTTATACCAGGCATCATACCCATGAGGGGCAGAAGCTGAGGATAACGGCAGGCGTAGAGGATACCGCCTACAGCTGCCAATAAAGAACCGATTAAGAAAGTTACCGAGATGATGAGGTTAATATTGATCCCCATAAGATCTGAAGCCTCATAGTCTGTAGCCAGGGCCCGCATGGCCATACCTGTTTTAGTCTTGTTGACCACAAAGTGCAGGACCAAGAGCAATACCGCGGTAACCACCGGGATTACTACCTGAATAATGTTAAAACTAACCTGGCCGACTTTAATCGAGCGGTCCAGAACTTCCGGTACGGGGAAAGGCTGGGGTCTGCCGCCAAAAACCAGGATAGCCAAGTTTTCTAGTAAGAAGGAAGCGCCAATGGCGGAAATCAGTACGTTAATTCTGGCTTCCTGCCGCAGAGGAGCATAGGCTGTACGCTCCAAAACAATACCTAAGAGCCCTGTCAATATCGTGGCAATCAGGAAGGCGGCCCACCAGGGTAAGGAAGTCAAGGTCATGACATAAAATGCGAGATAAGCGCCGAGCATAAAAATATCCCCGTGCGCAAAGTTGATCAAGCGTAGGATACCGTAAACCATGGTGTAGCCTATGGCTAAAAGCGCATAAAGACTGCCTAGGCTGATCCCGTTGACCAGGTTTTGAATGAAGAAAGACATACGTATCCTTTCTGTAGAGAAAGAGCTCTTCTGATAAAGGGCGAGAGCCGCAGTACGGCTATCGCCCCTACACATCTTGGTAATCGCTTGGATTTACGTTAGACTATTTGCTTTCTGGTTCAATGGTTTGCAGGTAGACAAAGGCGTCATCCTTAACTTGGTTAATTACCGCAGATTTAACAGCGTCACCTTCTGCATCCAGGCTAATGATACCAGTGGCGCCGATGAAGTCCTTGGTTTCGGCCAGGGCATCGCGGATCGCTTGAGGATCAGCAGAATCAGCCCGTTGGATAGCATCAATTAAAACCATGTAGGCGTCGTAGCCTAAAGCGGCCATGGCGTTGGCGTCTTTGTTGAATTTATCCTTGTAGGTCTTGAGGAATGCCTCAGAAACGTCATTCAAGGGCTTCTCAGAAGTAAAGTGGGAGGAGAAGTAAACTTCTTTGTTGATGTTCTCGCCACCAATTTTGATGAAGTCAGGAGATTCCCAAGTATCGCCGCCGAGCATAGGGGCTTCAATACCCAGGTCACGAGCCTGTTTAATCATGAGTGCGCATTCGCCGTAGTTACCAGGACAGAAAATAACATCTGGATTAACTTGCTTGACATTATTCAATTGCGAGGTAAAGTCTTGGTCACCGGTTTTGTAAGAGGCTTCAGATACAATAGCGTCATCACCATTGGCTGCCTTGAAGGCGTCTACGAAGTTCTTAACCAGGCCTACGGAGTAGTCAGAAGAAATATCCTTAATCGTGGCAGCGGTTTTGGCACCCAGCTGATTAATTGCGAAGTTAGCCATTACGGAGCCTTGGAAGGGGTCAATGAAGCAAACACGGAAGTAATAAGGATTGCCCTTGGTAACCATGGGGTTAGTGGGAGAGCAGCCAACAGCCGGGACTTTAGCTTCCTGGAATACAGGGCCGCCAGCCATAGAGTTGGAGGAACCATAGGAACCGATAACTGCATTGACTTTATCCTTATCTACCAGACGCTGAGCAGCATTAGAGGCTTCTACCTGATCAGATTTGTTGTCAACCTTAACCAGTTCAATTTTCTTGCCTAAGACTTCAGGAACTTCTGCAAAAGCGAGTTCAATACCTTCGTAGGTCAATTCACCGCCGGAAGCAGCAGCACCTGTAAAGGGCTCAAACACACCGATTTTGATGACGTCACCATCGGCAGTTTCCGTCTTTTCGTCGTCGGTTTTCTCGTCTTTTTCTTCGGGAGCTTCTTTGTCATCCGCAGGAGCTTCTTTGTCTTCAGCCGGAGCTTCCGTCTTGTCAGCAGCTTGCGTTTCTTCGGGTTTTTCATCAGGGCTGCCGCAAGCCGTGAGACTAAATACCATGACTAGGGCTAGCAAGAGAGACAGTAATTTTTTCATATTCATCCTCCAATTTTTGTACCCTAATTGGGGGTACGACTAGGTGACACGAGAAAGGGAATGCTCTTTCACTGGTTAAAAGTAATTTCCTCCTCGATTAGTTTGTAACTTTAGCATTTTATCAATACATTTACAATATCTCTGAAGTTTTATAGCAGTATGCCTAGAAAAGTTAAGCGAAAAGCCTCAGTGGTTTAACTTAAGATAAATGCTATACTAAATATTAAAATTATCTCTTGAGGGGGAGGAGACTACTGATGGAATCAGAAAACGTAGGCTGGAAGTCTTTTAAGTTCTGGCGTTACGGTGAAAACACCATGGAGCCTGTGGGGCCCATTGGCATTATTACCCACCAGCTCAACCGCACATTTGCCGATAATATCAATAGTTGCTTACGCAGAAGGCGTGAGAACTATGTACAAGATTATCCTGAACTCTTAAACTACCCAGCCTACTTACGAAAAGACTACCGTATTGAGGTGGATCTGAGCCGTTTTAGAACAGGTGAAGGCAAAGCCAAGCTCCTGGACGACGTGAGAGGTCACGACCTGTTTATTATCACAGATGTCATTAACGACGGCACCTATATGACGCGTTTTGGCCAGACCATCTCTCTCAGCCCAGATGACCAGTATATGGATCTTATCCGGCTGATCTCGGCCACCCAGGGCGTGGCAGCGCGTATAAATGTCATCATGCCCTATCTCTACGAAGGCCGCCGCTATCAGCGCCAATCGCGTCAATCTACAGACTGCGCGGTTATGCTGCGCCAGCTCTTCAGTTTTGGGATTAGCAACTTCATTACCTACGACGCCCATGACGGCCGCGTAGCCAATGCCGTGCCCCGGCAAAATTTTGAAAACTTCCCTACAGCTTTGCAGATCATCGAGCGTATGTTAGAAGTTATGCCAGATCTCCAAATAAATTCCGATAAGTTTATGGTGATCAGCCCTTCTGAAACCTCAATCAGCCGAGCTATTTATTACGCCACCATGATGCGAGTCCCTCTAGGTACCTTCTATCGGATTCACGAAAGAGATAATTCCGTGGAACGGGGATTCCTAGGCGACGATGTAAGTGGCCGTGACGTGATTATCGTGGATGACCTCTTTGATACGGGCGAGGCCATTCTTGCTTGTGCCAACTATCTTAAGGAGCATGGGGCCAGACGGGTAATTGCTGTAGCAACCTTCCCCTTATTCAGCGATGGACTCCTGTCCATGAATCAAGCCTATGATTACGGAATCATTGATAAGGTTTTTGCTACTAACCTCATTCGTATACCACGAGCCCTCTTTGACGCTCCGTGGTTTGTCCCCGTTGATATGAGCGAAAATCTGGCTTCCGTGATAGATGCCTTAAATCACGAGGCTTCTCTCAGCAAGCTCTTAGCGCCCGACGCCAGAATCCATGAAATCCTACACAACTACAGCGAGAACTTACAAGCCTAAAGGAGGAGCGAGGCAAGATGAATATAAATAATGCTGGAAATAGCAATTTCGGTTACCTGGATGCTAAAGACCGAACCTACAATGTATATAACCAATCAGGCAGGAACCCCATGCAGACGCATGGTCCCGTGGGCATCATCGCTTTAACCGGAGCAGAAGATTTCGCGGCCCAGGTTAATGCCAAGCTGTTAGACCGCAGGAAGCAGTACCTCGAAGACTTGGATCCTAGTGACTCTTCCCTCTTGGAACCTGGTTTTTTGCGTGAGGACTACACTATCCCCATCGACCTCGTACGCTTTTCTTCAGGTGAAGGCAAGGCTGTTATTAATAGCACAGTCAGAGGCCACGACCTTTATATCATTGTGGACCCCATTAACTATTCCAAGACCTACAAAATGTTTGGTCGAGACAACCGCATGAGCCCAGATGACCACTACCAGAACTTGATCCGCACCATCCTCGCCATTTCCGG
>CAYNNG010000022.1:0-9240 GCA_964398655.1 uncultured Oscillospiraceae bacterium | reverse complement strand
ACCGTACCAGACATCTCCTTCTCCCCTGACCACATGATGGTCGTCAGCCCGGATGAAGGCGGTATCAAACGGGCCATGTATTACGCATCTGTTTTAGGGCTGAGCCTGGGTACCTTCTACAAACGCCGGGACTACGCTGTAGTTGAGGCTGGCCGTAATCCCATCGTCGCCCATGAATTCCTAGGCGAATCAGTCGAAGGTTACGACATCCTCATCGTGGACGATATGATTTCTTCTGGCGACTCTATGCTGGACCTAGCCCGTATCCTCAAGGAAAAGAAGGCTAAGCGGATCTTCTGCGCTACCTCTTTCGGCCTCTTTACAGATGGCATTGAGCGCTTCAATGAAGCCCATGAACAGGGTCTCATCGACCACGTCTTCTGCACCAACCTCAACTATCACCAGCCTGAGCTCTTGGAGGCTAGCTGGTACACGGATGCGGATATGACCAAGTTCGTAGCCCTCTTAATTGACTCCCTCAACCACAATGCCTCTATCTCTGGCTTGCTGGATCCCTCTGCCAAAATTAACAAGTTGATCAAAAAGCTCAACAAGAAAAAGAAGCAGGAAGCCAAAGAAAAGCAAGCAGAACTTGCCGAGGAAGCTCAAAACTAAAAGTAGAGCAAGTAGAGTTTCACCGGTCTTAGACCAAGAAAGCAATCTTCCTTCAGAGCTCACACTTCATACAGAAAAGCACCAGTAACCTCAAGAGTTTACTGGTGCTTTTTAAATTCAATCAGCAGCTGGGGCTTATTAATTAGAGTCTCAAGTATGACTTAGTCTTTAGTCTTCGTCTTCTTCCTCGTCATCATCAAAGCCATACTCTTCAACTAGGTAGCGTGCAGCTGGCTCATCCAGCATGATGATGACATCCGGGTGCAGGTTTAGGATGGAAGCAGGAACTTGGCTGGTAACTTCACCAAAGACAAGGTCAGCAATGGTTTCAGCTTTCTCTGCGCCTGAAGCCAGAAGCAAAATCTTCTTGGCCGCCATAATTTGCTTCATCCCCATGGTAATGGCTTGGCGGGGCACTTCATCCTCACTCTTGAAAAAGCGCTGATTAGCCTCAATGGTAGATTCCGTGAGGTCAGTAACATGGGTCTCTACAGGGAAGACATCGTCAGGCTCGTTGAAGCCAATATGGCCGTTCCGGCCAATACCCAAGATTTGCAGGTCCCGAGGCAGCATATTAGCCAGCATTTCGTACTGCATGGCAGCATCTTCCGGATCTTCCGCGAGGCCATCCGGCAAGAAGGTAGCATCAGGATCAATGTTTATCTTGGAGAAGAGATGCTCCCGCATGAAATATACATAGGACTGGTCGTCGTTCTCACCCAGGCCGAGATATTCGTCTAAGTTCAGGGTAGTAACTTCGGAAAAGTCAAGGTTCTCTTCCTCGTGCATACGCACGAGCTCTGCGTACATGCCCAGAGGCGTGGAGCCGGTAGCTAGGCCTAAGACACTATCGGGTTTCAAACGGACTTGGGCTGCGACTAGACGCGCAGCGTTAATGCTCAGCTCTTCATAGTTTTCAAATACTTGAATTTCCATTAGTGTTCGTCCTCCCTTTCCTGATGACGGCGGTAAAGAAATACACCCCAGCCTACAATAATGAGCAGTAAAATTTCTACGCCCCAAAGCAGGCTGAAGATTTCCAAGTGGTCTTGAGCAAGGAGCAAGTTAAGAAAAAAGACTAAGACCGTAAGTAGGCATGCCAGAATAAATTTACCCCACGCATGCTGCCAGAAAAATTGCTTGAGATTTTCCAGCCCTGAATTGGAAGATTCTGGTACAGGCTGATTTTTAGCTTTGGACTTACTTTGTGCTTTGCTTTTACTGTTTGCTTGCTTCCTGGCCATGGCCACCTCACATGGAAAAAATTATACCATGTTCTCTGCCTGCACAGAGTAAGCCCTAGTCCGGCAGTTTTGCCTCGACATAGGCCGTCTGGAAATCTTTGTAGGTTACGAGGCCGGGCTTTGCTCCGGGAATGCGGCTTACTTGCTTGACCGGACAATAGTCCACCTCTAACTTGACACCAGACCCCGTCTGATTGCCGGAAGAAAAATAAGCCGCTATGGACGCTGCTTCCTCAATAGCCAGGGCCGAAGCTTCCTTACCCTCAGTACGTAAAACCGTATGGGAACCTGGCATATTCCGGGCATGGAACCACAGATCATCTTTGCGAGCCTTCTTGAAGGTTAAGCGGTCATTAGCCAAGTTGTTACGGCCAACCTGAACTAAATAGCCCTCGCTGGTGGTAAATTCGCGATAAGCCGGAGTACTGCGAATTTCTTTCTGCCTTTTTTTAGACTTAGTTTGCTGACCCTTCCTCTGGCTGGCTTTATATTTGCCCTTTTTTCCAGGCTTGCCTGGATTCAAAATCTGACCTAAGGGCAGGTCTTCAGGCTCTTCACTGCTGGCATCTTCCGGCTGAGCTTGACTCCGCAGCTCCTCTAAAATCGCCTGGCCATCCTCCAGACTATCCATCCGCTCCAAAAGAACTTGTAAATTATCCAGCCACTCCCCTTCCAGTTCATCCTGCCTGAGATAGATTCTCGCTCTGCGGGCTTTCTCTTTAGTCTTGCGATAAAGCCTATAGTAGTGATTTACATTCTGCGCGGGATTCAAAGCAGGATCTAAGGGAATATCGATCAAAGGCAGCTCAGCTTCATAATAATTTTCCACCGTAACCTTATCTGCCTTGGCCGGTATCTGATAGATCTTGGCTTGCAGAAGGTCACCATAGAGTTTGTAGGTCTCCGCCTTTTCACCTTCTTGCAGGTCCTGCAAGTGGCTCTGGTAGCGTCTGGCATGGGTCTTCTGCAGGCGCTTAAGCTGGTGGTCTATCTTGTGCCGGAGCTGGGTCAAGTCCTCCGCTTGGCTTTTTTGGCGGTAAAAGGCCGCTATGGCCGCGGATAAATTGGGATAGGGCTCCCTGCGCGGAAATAATTTCAAAGGCAGGCTGTAAAACTCCTTGGCCTCGCGGTCACCCGCCTGAATAAAATACAAGGCAGGTCTGGTTTTGCCCTGAGACAGGGTTTGGAAAAGCCGGGCAAGAGAAATGCTTAAGCTGAGCCTTTGTTCAGGGCTCATATCGCGCATTTGCAGATGGTCTGGCAAACCTGCCCTAAAACAAACATCCTGAGCCAGCAAGGGAGAAAAACCAGCCAATTTGGCAAGTAAATAGCGGTCACAAGTCTTCGTGCCAGATTCTGTTGCTAAAAAAGGCAGGATTCTTTCACCTGAAAGATAGGCATTAAGCTCTCCCAGAAAGTCGCGAAAAAGCAGCTTATTTTGCTCGGGAGGAGATACATAGGGCCGGGCAGGCATGATTTCTCGATAGCGGTTGAGTGAAGAATCTATATGCCGGAAGGAGTCATGAATAATGCCATTTTCCCTCACTAAAACCAGGTTAGAGTGTTTGCCCATAATTTCCGCAACTAGGGTATGACGCTCGATGTCCCCGATTTCGTTAGTACCCTGAAAAACTAAATTGAAGATACGCTCACAGTCCGGGCCACTAACCTCCATGAGTTCTGCCCCTAAAAGCCTTTTCCTAAGGGATTGGATGAAATTCGCCTGATTTTTCAAGCGCGGAGGATTGTGAGCCTCAAGATAAATAGCAGCTTGGGCAGGATTAATTGAAATATGTAAGCCTAAGTTTTTCCCTGGGCGGCGGAATTGCAGGTAGAGGGCAGAATTAGCCGTCTGCCAGACCTGGTTGAGGCGGGCTCCCACTAAGTGGTCTGCCAGCTCTTGTCTTAAGAAATTTGCAGAAATTCCATCTAAGGGCATGATTCTCTCCTAAATTAGCTCAGTTTACAGACCTGGGGCTGAGGGGTTCCCCCCTGGGGCTCAAAGGCCATGAGAGACTTCCCTACTTTACGTTTAAACTGGGAATTTTTCAGGGAGACCAGGCAACCACAGTACTTTTGCCGGTAGAGTCCATCTTCTCTGGCTAGGCACTGACCTTCACGGAAATGATCACGCCAATCCTCTTCCAGAAAAACTCGGCCATATTCCGCGGCCGCCTGGTGGCCGGCGGCAATAATGGCGTCTCTTTGCTGATAGGGAGAAATCAACAGCGTAGTGGTAAAGTATTTCAGACCTAATTCTTGAGCCTTCCGGGCTGTGGCCCGCATACGGCAGGCATAACAAAATAAGCAGCGTTCAGGCGTTTCCCCCAAGGCCAGCCAGGAAGCCTGGTCAAAGTCTGTACTTACTAAAAGCTTTGACGCTTGAGACTGGGCCAGTTGTGCCAGGGACTCATATCTGCGTTGCCATTCTTTCTTAGGGTGGATGTTGGGGTTATAGTAATAGACTACAGGCTGGACTCCCTTGGCCCGATAGTTCTTGAGTGGGTATTCTGCGCAGGGGCCACAACAAGCATGCAGTAATAAACCTTGCGATGTTAAATCCTCTAAATTAATTTCCATATATTCGTGCTAGTCTTAATGCCGGTTAGGCCTCCGGGCCCAAGTCAAAGCTTAATTGTTTATCTTGAGCTTTGGGTGGAGCAGATTCTCCAGAATCGCCGCTCTGGTCGGGATAAGGCAAACCCAAATGGTCATACGCCAAGCGGGTAAGCACGCGGCCGCGCGGAGTTTTAGAAATAAAGCCCAACTGCATGAGATACGGCTCATATACATCCTCAATAGTTCCCGCATCTTCGCCAGTCCCCGCCGCCAGGGTATCAAGGCCCACAGGGCCACCATCAAACATTTGCGCCATATTTTGCATGAGGTTAATATCCGTAGCATCGAGGCCTAGTTCATCAATTTCTAAGGCCTGTAGGCCTTTGGTTACAACCTCACGATCAATGGCTTCCTTGCCCATCACCTGCGCAAAGTCTCTCAGACGCCTCAAGATTCGGATAGCCACTCGGGGCGTGCCGCGGCAGCGGCCTGAAACCATCTGCAAGGCCTCATCGGTGATTCCCATATTTAAAACTTGAGCATTACGGGCGATGATTTGCGCGATCTCTTGGGGGCTATAGAGCTCCAGGCGGAGAATCATGCCAAAACGGTCACGCAAGGGTGAGGTCAGTAAGCCCGCCCTGGTGGTGGCGCCAATCAAGGTGAAATGAGGCAGGTCCAGGCGGATTGACCGCGCGGAAGGGCCCTTGCCAAGCATGATGTCCAGAGCATAGTCTTCCATCGCGGGGTAAAGGATTTCTTCCACCTGGCGGTTGAGGCGATGAATTTCATCAATAAACAGCACATCCCGTTCTTGCAGATTCGTAAGAATCGCAGCTAAATCCCCCTGGCGTTCAATAGCCGGGCCGGAAGTAATCTTCATCTGTACACCCAGTTCACCCGCGATGATTGAGGCCAAGGTAGTTTTACCCAGTCCCGGAGGGCCATAAAGCAATACATGGTCTAGGGCATCTCCACGTTCCAAGGCCGCTTGAATATATACTGCTAAATTAGACTTAATCTTATCCTGACCAAAGTACTCCTCCCAGCTGCTGGGCCGCATGCCGTTGTCTTCACGGTCGGAGGAGATTCTCTCGCGGGAAATGAAGCGGTCATCCTCATAGGATTCATAGGCGTCTTCCGGGTTGTATATACTGTAAAAACCGTCTTGTGTCATTGCTAGTTACTTGATTTCCTTATACTTGCGCCATGTGCTTAAGGGCCAGGCGGATTAAGTCATTCAGAGCGGGATTCTCTCCTGCTTCCTGTAAAGCCTGGCCAACAGCCCGGCTAGCCTCTTTCTGACTATAGCCTAATACCTGCAGGGCCGCTAAGGCTTCTGCCGTCATGCCGGACGTCTCACTTCTACTTCCTTGCTGCAGGGCTTGAGCCAGACCTTCATCACTCGCCCAGCTCTGGTCGTTACTGATTTTATCCTTGAGTTCCAAAACCATACGCTGGGCAGTCTTTTTACCCACCCCTTTGATTTGCGTGAGTCTGGACAGGTCATTATTCAAAATAGCCAGGGCAAATTCCGCAGGATTAATGGAGGCTACGATCGTGCCCCCCAGTTTTGCCCCAATACCCGAAACGGTAATTAACAGCTCAAACAGCTGCTTCTCCTCCGCAACCGGAAAAGCATAGAGGCTAAGGTCGTCCTCCCTCACATATAGATAGGTATAAATCCTAGCATTCTCCCCTAAGCCTGGCATGCGCGAAGCATATAGGGGGTCATAGTTTAACCGATAGCCCATACCTTGATTCACAAGGATGAGATGGTCGGGATTCTTTTCTACAACTTTTCCTTCAATAAAGGCAATCATGTCTAGATCCTTACTCTATTTTTAGCACGAACTATTGGTAGCCACCTACCGCCAAGGCCTCTCTCCGGTTGCCGGAGTGGCCATGGCAAATAGCAATCGCGATGGCATCGGCCACATCGTCAGGTTTAGGTACAGCCTTCAAGCCTAAAATAACCTTGACCATAGCCTGCACTTGCTCCTTGGCCGCATTGCCATAGCCGGTAACCGCTAGTTTTACCTGCATGGGTGTGTATTCGTAAACTTCCAGACCCTTCCGTGCAGCTGCTGTCACCGCTACCCCTCGGGCTTGGGCGGTGCCAATGGCTGTAGTAATATTCCTATAGAAGAAAAGCTCTTCTATAGCCATCACCTCCGGGGTAAACTGGTCACACAGGCTGGAGATAGCCCGGTCAATGGTCAGCAGGCGCTGGGGGAAGGGCGTCTGGGCTGAAGTTTCTATCAGGCCATAGTCTACGACCCTAAACTTATCATGCACACAGTCCAAAATAGCATAACCAGTACGGGCATAGCCAGGGTCGATACCTAGTATGCGGAAACCCGGTCTCTGTTCTACTGTATCTACTTTAGGCATTTTAAATATTACTCTAGAGCCTCGTCTCTTTGCGTGGCAATAATAATCTCCTCCAACCAGGTAAAATCCAGGGAGTCAATCTGCTCTCGGCTAAAGCGGATAGTCCAGTTGCGCGGGCTCACGGAGCCGGGTAAGTTAATCCGATAATCTGTACCCAAACCCAATATGTCCTGTACAGGAATAATCACCTCATTGGCCACACTCTGGAAGAGAGTCAGAATGGCCCTGCGGCAAAGCTGGTTGCCTGAGCCCTCCTGGCCAGGATCGCGGGCCTCTTCTGGAATTCCCAGATAGGTACAAACAAAGTGCCAGTGGTTAGGAGATAGCGACCTCGCCCAGCCCAAGAGCGTGTCATTGTCATGGGTTCCCGTAAAGGCTACACAGTTTCTGACATAGGAGTGTGGACGGTCTACCGAATCCTTGTCCTCCGGGTTAAAGGCAAATTGTAAGACCTTCATGCCGGGCAGGCCGGAGGCTTTTAAAAATTCTGTAACGCCCTCGGTCACTACGCCCAAGTCCTCGGCAATGATAGAGTTAGGCGGGAAATTCTTGAGCAAGGGTCCGAAAAGGTCCATAGCCGGGCCTTTTTCCCAGGTACCCTCTACTGCGGTTTTTTCATCCGCCGGTACAGCCCAGTAGGACTCAAAGCCGCGGAAATGGTCTATGCGCAACTTATCGCAAAAGTCCAGAGTTTTAGCTATGCGGTGGCGCCAATAGTCGTAGTCTTGCTCCGCCAGCTGCTCCCAATTATAGAGCGGGTTGCCCCATAGCTGCCCATTCTCGGAAAAATAATCCGGCGGGACACCCGCGACCCGGGTGGGATGGCCTTCCTCATCCGTTTCAAAAATCGACCGCTTGCCCCACAAGTCCGCGGAATCCGCGGCAGGATAAATAGGAATATCACCGATGAGGCTGACTTCACAGTCATTAATCTTCTTGCGTACCTCGGCCCATTGCCTATGAAACTCGTATTGTTCGTAGCAGTAATACCGGTAATCTTCTTGATGCTGTTCGATAAACTCTTGAACCGCGAAGCTGTTCTTTTGCTCTAGAGACTTGTCTGGCCATTCCCACCAAGGTAGGTTATTAAAATGTTTGCGGATAGTCATGAAACTGGCATAATCTTGCAGCCAGTAGTTCTCTTCTTCCACAAACTCTTCTAGGGCCTGCTCGTCCTTAGCTTTTAGCCTGCTGAGGGCTAGGCGCAAGACATGTTCTTGCTGTTCAAAAAAGCCCGCATAGTCTATCTGCTGCTGATAATCTGTAAACAGGGCTTGGAGTTCCTCTTGCTGCAGCAGGCCCCGTCTTCTTAAATCTCGGGGATCAATAAAGCCCGGATTACCCGCAAAGCTGGAGGTCGCAGCATAGGGAGAATAAGCCGCTCCCGGAGGGTTAAGGGGTAAGATGAGCCATTCCTTAATTTTGGCTTTCTGCAAGACTTGAGCCAGTTCTACTGCTTCATCGCCAAAAACTCCCGCCGCAAAGGGACCCGGTAAAGAAAATATAGGTAGTAGGATGCCAGCCGCACGCGTCATAGAGCGCCTCCTCCCGGAAATAATTAGGCCTATTTTAACATAGCCCGTTTAGAGCTGGTCTGTATCCAGCCAAATCGTGAAAGGGCCGTGGTTGACCAGACTTACATCCATGGAGGCACCAAATTCTCCGCACACATAGTCCGGATATTCTATGCCGACCAAGGTCTTAAAGTATTCATATAACTCTTCACCTTGGACAGGACTTGCTGCTTCAATAAAAGAAGGCCTATTGCCTCTCCTGCAGTTGGCAAACAGCGTGAACTGTGATACCAGGAGGATATTGCCTCCCACCTGACCCAGCGAAAGATTAGTCTTGCCCTGGTCATCAGGGAAAATACGCAGGTTAGCAATTTTGCGCCACAGCTTATCTGCTTCCTCCCGCGTATCCTGACTGCCCACACCTAAGAGCACCACGAATCCTTGGCCAATACCTTTAGGCTCTCCCCCATTAATCGACACAGAAGCTTGAGATACTCTTTGCACTAAGGCACGCATTACTTTCTCCTTACTATATATACACCTAGTTTGGTGCTTATTCCTTGATTAATCGCGCTGAAAGAAGGCCGCTACAACTTGCCTGGCTTCTTCGGCCTGTTCCTCTGGCACAAAAACGGTATAGTCCTCCAGGACGTTGCCCGCGTTCAAGGTAAATCCCCGTCCTTGAGTAGAGAGGATCTGAGCTTGAATTCCGTTATCCATCAAGAGGGGTTTCAAGAGGTCGGCCTCCAGGTCTTTACCAACAAATATAGCCTCCCAGCCTGGGATTTTTTCGCTCATAAGAAGCTCCTTTCGCAGCATTATGCCAGCAAGTCACCTAAACACTTCTTACCATTATACGCTAGGGTGTCCTATTAAAGCAGCAAGGGGCTCCACTAGAGCCCCTTGCCGCAGTA
>CAYNNG010000021.1:1317-34295 GCA_964398655.1 uncultured Oscillospiraceae bacterium | reverse complement strand
GCTACACTAACCCCGACCAGATTATTATTGATGTAGCGATCAATTTAGACGAAAACGGCAAACTCTGTGGCGACGTGGACTTCGACGAAGTCGAAGGAAAGGTCAAAGCCCTTACACCCGTACCGGGCGGAGTTGGTACGGTTACAAACGCAGTTTTGCTGCAGGCTACCCTGGCTGCCTACAAAGAGCATGCAATCCAGTAATTTGCCCATGTCAGAGCAAATTTCAGATAAAACGGAGGACCTGGCTCGCCAGGTCCTCTCTCTACTTAGCCAGCGTGGAGAAAGTTTGGCTACGGCGGAATCGTGTACTGCAGGACTGATTGTGGCGACTTTGGGCCGGATACCAGGCGCGTCACAGGCCCTCTTGGGAGGACTGGTTACCTATACGGTTGAAGTTAAACAAAGCTTACTGGGTGTCTCTAGGCAAACTATAGAAGACTACGGAGTGGTAAGCGAAGAGGTGGCGCAAGAGATGGCTCAGGGCCTCAAATCTCGTTTAAACCCGGATTTAGCTTTATCGGTTACGGGACTCGCAGGACCTGGCGGAGGAACCGAGCACCTAGCTGTGGGGATCGTATGTTTTGGCCTTATCTATAGAGAGCAGCTTTGTAGCTGGACCAAGCACTTTCCCGGAAACCGTATCCAGGTGCAGGCCGCAGCATGTCAAGAAGCCTTATGCATGGCTTTAAAGTCCTTAGAGGCTATTGGGTAGTCTGTTTAAGTGAAATAGGCAGTGAATGTCGAGCTTTGTCGCATGAAAGTCCTTGCACTCGTACGAAGCCTTGACTATAATTTTAGTGTCTTGAACGAAAGAGAGGATCTTATATGGCTAAGAAACGCGGGGGAAAATCCTCCCAACAAGTAGAACCTGTTAGCTCCGAAGCTAGAAAAGCGGCCCTGGATCTTGCCTTAAATCAAATAGAAAAACAATTCGGCAAAGGTGCCATCCAAATTTTGGGGGATGAGCACCGGGAGCGGATTGCCGCTATTTCCACCGGGGCCCTGTCTCTGGATGTGGCTTTGGGTATTGGGGGTATTCCACGGGGCCGAGTCACAGAAATTTATGGCCCAGAATCATCTGGTAAAACTACGCTGGCTCTGCACGTGATTGCAGAAGCCCAAAAAGAAGGCGGCATAGCTGCTTTCATTGATGCTGAGCATGCCCTTGACCCCACCTATGCGGAACGTATTGGGGTTGACCTAGATAATCTCATTGTCTCCCAGCCAGATAACGGAGAACAGGCCTTGGAAATTACGGAAGCTTTAGCCAGGTCCGGGGCTGTAGACCTAATTGTTGTAGACTCCGTTGCGGCCTTGGTGCCGAAGGCAGAGATTGACGGGGAGATGGGCGATTCCTTGCCTGGCCAGCAGGCAAGGTTAATGTCTCAAGCCCTCCGCAAGCTCGCAGCGGTACTAGGCAAGTCTGAGACCGCGGTAATCTTTATTAACCAATTGCGTGAGAAGATCGGCATCATGTTTGGCAACCCCGAGACTACTACTGGCGGCAGAGCCTTGAAATTCTACTCTTCCGTGCGTCTGGATGTCCGGCGTATCGAGACCCTTAAGGACGGCAACGAATCTATCGGATCTCGCACGCGGGTCCGGGTCGTGAAGAACAAAGTCGCACCTCCCTTTACAGAAGCAGAATTTGATATCCTTTACGGTAAGGGCATTTCAGATGAATCTTCTATCCTTGATATGGGGGCTGACCTCGATATCATCGAAAAATCTGGCTCCTGGTATTCCTACAAGGGCGAGCGTATGGCTCAAGGCCGTGATAATGCCCGCGCTTGGCTGGAAGAAAAACCGGAGATTGCCGAAGAAATCCGCCAACAAATTTTGGATTACTATATGCCGGAAGAAAACGCAGAGGACCCAGAGGCGGAGCCTGAGGCTAGTTCACCAGAGGCTGACAGCAAGTCTGCAAGCAAATCTAAGTCTGTAGATGACGTGGATGAACTGCTCAACCTGGATATTTAATGGACAGTCATCCAGTAAAACCCCTAGTTGAGGCAGAAACAAAGATTGAAGACCAGAAACATCTTGACCGACTCGCTGCGGCCCGCAGTATTGTAGACCAGTACCAAAGCTCAAAGCCAGGTCAGGGCCAGTCTCCTCCCTCCCAGGAAGGAACGCCCCAAACGCAGTCTGCTCCAGTTCCCGAAACTCGCGAGGAGGCCGCAGAAAAGGCCTTGTATAGCAAAGCGCGGGAATCAGCTGTACGCTATATTGGGCTGGATAAGGGTAAGTCTTCGGGCAAGGTGCGAGATAGCCTAGTCCAGAAGGGCTACGCTCCAAGCTTGGCCAGTGAAGTAGTCCAGGATCTCATAGTCCTGGGCTACATTAATGATGAAAAGGCCTGTGCTAAGATAGCTCGGCGCCATCAAGGCAAAAAAGCTAAGTCTCGCTCCTATATGCTGTCTCTGTTCACCCAGCAAGGAGTTGAGCGCCGTGTAGCAGAAACCTACCTAGACCAGCTTCCCAGTGATGAAGTTTCCTTGCAAGAGATCTTGGAAGGATATGAGGCAGAGTTGGATGGTGGAGCTAAGGAAGCCCGCCTTATGCGTCGGCTGCAGACTAGGGGCTATAATTATGGTCAAATTAAAACAAGTATAAGGCGGTTAAAGGAAGCACATGCCTGATAATTTTTATCTACTATCCTTGGGTTGCCCCAAAAACGAGGTGGACGCGGAAGCTATGTCCGCTCTGCTAAAGAAAGCTGGATACAAGGCGGTCGCAGATCCCTTAGAAGCAGAATTCCTCCTAGTGAATACCTGCGGCTTTATTAGCTCTGCGCAAGAAGAAGCGATCAGCGCCATACTAGATCTAGCAGAAGCTAAGGCAGCCAGGCAAGAACAGGGTAAAGAGGCGTATTTAGTGGTTACGGGCTGCCTTTCTCAACGTTTTGGCAAAGATATTTACGGCGAACTGCCGGAAGTTGATGCTTGTTTAGGAACGGCGGAATATCAAGAAATAGTTCCTACCTGCAAGCGTTTAGCTGAAGGTACTTATGTCAAGCACATTCCGGAAGGACGAGGTTCCTTAGCCCATTTGCAAGATTTGCATCCTCCTGTTCCGGGAAGGTCCTATGCCTACCTTAAAATCGCGGAGGGTTGCTCCAATGCCTGCGCTTTCTGTGCCATACCCTCCATTCGCGGAGGGCAGAAATCTCGGCCAATTGAGGATTTGGTCCGCGAAGCGGAGTACTACGTCGATCTGGGTTATAAAGAACTCATCTTAGTTGCTCAAGACACCACGCGCTACGGGTCTGATCTTTATGGCAAAAACTCTTTGGTGGAATTATTGAAAGCGCTATTGGAAGTAAGAGGCATGGTCCCCCTGCGCCTCATGTATGTTTACGGTGACGCTTTCTCGGAAGAGTTGATTGACCTTATTGCCAGCGAAGAAAAAATTTTACCATATATTGATTTACCTATTCAGCATGCCTCGAATAAGATCCTTAAAGCTATGCGCAGGCGTGAAACTCAAGAAGATATTCGTACCCTCATCCAGAAGCTGCGGACTCGTATTCCGAACTTGATCTTGCGGTCCACGGTAATGGTAGGCTTCCCTGGGGAAAATGCCGAGGACTTTCAGGAACTGCTAAACTTTATCCAAGAAATACGCTTTGACCGCCTGGGCTGCTTCATTTTTTCGCCGGAAGAAGGCACCCTGGCTGCCCGCTTACCAGACCGCGTACCAGCAGATACGGCACAGGCCCGCTATGATGAACTTATGGCCAAACAGGCAAAGATCAGTCTGGCTGCGAATCATGCGCGTTTGGGAGAGGTCTGCCAGGTTATGATTGAGGGCGTTCTGGAAGATAGCCCCTATTTTGTAGGCCGTTCTTATGCAGAGGCCCCAGATATCGATCCGGAAATCCTGGTTTTAGCCCAAGATCCTGACCTTGCCCCAGGCCAGGTGCGGAATTGTAAGATTGTAGATGCTGATACTTACAGCCTAACTGCCGTTAGCCTATAGCTCAGGAGGGGACTTGTATGAATTTACCTAACAAATTGACCATACTGCGCATTATCTTAATTGTCCCGCTGGTTTTCCTGCTCTTGCCTCTGGGCAATGGAGCCTGGGCAGAATTTGTAGCTTCGCCTACGGCGCGCCTCATAGCTTTAATTATCTTTGTTGTGGCCGCTCTGACCGACTTTATTGATGGAAGAATTGCGCGGAAATATAACCTGATCACAGATTTTGGCAAGCTCATGGATTCCTTGGCGGATAAGCTTTTGGTGCTAGGGACTTTTTTGGTCTTTATCCAACTGGGCCGGGTGCACGCCTTTATTGTCCTGGTGATTCTCGCCAGAGAGCTTTTGGTTACCGGCATTCGCCAAGTGGGGGTTAGCCAAGGCATGGTGATTGCGGCTGGACCCTTTGGCAAGTGGAAAGCTGCCTGCCAAATGGTCACCTTAGTATATTTATTGGCTGAGCCCTTACTAGCAATTTACTTGGGTGGAGACTTGACCACCTGGCAATTATGGGGCAATATCCTACTTGGCCTCAGCCTGGTTTTAACCGTGGCTTCTGGCTTGGATTATTTTATAAAGTATCGCGGGCTTTTTAAAAGTGCTTGACTTTATAGACCTGAATAATAAGAATGTAAATAATTTCTCATAGGAGGCATATTGCATGACACGCGAGGAAATTTTTGAAAAAGTTAGCCAAATTTTAGCTGAAGAACTGGGCCTGGACCCTGAGAGCATCGAAATGGATGCTAACTTTATTGAAGATCTGAACGCTGATTCTCTTGATATGGTGGACCTGGTTGTAGAGATGGAACATGAATTTGATCTCTCCATCCCCGATGACGAAGCTGAACAGATTAAAACGGTAGGCGATGCTGTAAACTATATAGCTGATAATCTTTAATGCTTAAATCTGCTCAGGAATTAATGGAGCGAGCAGGTTTATCTTTCCACAATCCCCAACTTCTCCAATTAGCCTTGACCCACTCATCTTGGACTTTTGAACAAGGTCTAGATAAGTCGGAATGTAATGAAAGGCTCGAATTTTTAGGAGACGCGGTGCTGGAGCTCTGTGTGAGCGAGGCCCTTTATGGCCTTGCCGGCGAGCTGCCCGAGGGCCAGATGACGAAAATCCGCTCCCTGCTCACGCGAGAGGAAACTCTCGCCCAGATTGCTCAGGATCTTGACCTGGGCTCTTCTTTGCGTATGGGGAAAGGTGAGCAGGCATCTGGGGGCAGGGAAAAGGCTTCCAACCTCTCCAATGCGGTGGAAGCTCTTATTGCCGCTATTTATTTAGACCAAGGTTATGAGGCGGTATCTGCCTGGATCCTGAGGGTGATTGATCCCTATGCCCAAGCGGCCTTGGCTGGCAGATTGCACTATGACTATAAGTCAGTCTTGCAGGAGTATATTCAATCGCTTAATCCCCAACCTCTTATACAGTACAAAATTGTTGATGCTCAGGGTCCAGACCATAACAAGCGCTTTACCTGTGCTCTCTATCTCGATTCTAAAGAAGTAGGCCGCGCGGAGGGCCATTCTAAAAAAGACGCAGAGCAAGCTGCAGCTGCCCGCGCTCTGGTTTACTTGACAGGAGAGAACTCCTAGTCATGTATCTCAAAGCAGTAGAGATCCAGGGGTTTAAATCTTTCCCGGGACACCAATACATTGAATTTCATCCTGGTTTAACCTGTATCGTAGGGCCCAATGGTTCGGGCAAATCCAACGTTACGGATGCGGTGCGCTGGGTTCTGGGTGAACAATCCGCCAAGAGCTTGCGCGGCAATAAAATGGAAGACGTCATCTTTAATGGTACGTCCACCCGCAAACGCTTAGCTTCAGCCGAAGTTTCCATCCACGTTGACAACTCTGATCGTTATTTCCCTTTAGACTTCGATACGATCGTAGTGACCAGGCGTTATTACCGGTCTGGAGAATCAGAGTATTTGATTAACCAGCGCAGCTGCCGCTTAAAAGATATCACGGAACTTTTTGCCGATACGGGTTTGGGTAAAGATGGCTATTCCATCATTGAACAGGGCAGGGTGGACGACATTCTTTCTGAGCGTTCGGACGACCGGCGTAAAGTTTTTGATGAGGCCGCTGGGATTGTGAAATATAAAATGCGAAAGCAAGAAGCTGACCGCAAATTGGCCCGTACAGATGCAGACCTAGAGCGCTTAGACGACATTAGGCAGGAGATGGAGCGCAATCTCAAGCCCTTGGCCCGTCAAGCGAAGCAAGCCCTGGCTTACAAGGAAATTGCCGCTGAACTACGTGACCTGGATATCTATCTAACTATCCAGGATTTAGCGGATGCGGAGGATAAGGCCGAGCAGCAAGGCGCTTTCCTGAGCGACCTTGCAGAAGAATTCGCCCAACTGACCCAAGCTAGAGAAAAACTTTACCACGACCGGCAGAAACTCTTGGCGGAGCGCAAAAGCTATGAGAGCCAGAGCGCTGAGCTACAACACTCATTTCAAGAAAAGTCTCGAGAACTCTCGCGCCTGGCTGAAGAGGCTGCCTTATCAGGCGAAAGTCAACGCCAGTCCCGTAAACGCCTGCAGGACATTGCTTTGGAGGAGGCCAACCTTGCCTCCTCTGCTGAAGGCTTGGAGGCCAAATTGAGCCAAAGGTCTGGTCATAAAGCGGATTTGGAAGCTAGACAGGCAGACTTAATAACCAAACTTACAGCCGCAGAGCAGAAGGCGCATGAACTGGAAGCTCGGCTTAGTGCCAAGGATCAAGCAGAAGCCAAACGCAAGGCAGATATGCTCAGCCAAAGGGAGGCCATCTTTCAGACGCGCAGCCAAAACTTTGCTCTCGACAAAGACTTGGCCCTTTTTGAGGAAAAACTGTCGGACTTGGAGCTCGAAAGCCGCGACCTTAGCCAGCAAAAAGAGAGACAAGCGAAGCTGGAGGCGGAGCTCCAAACAGACCTGCAGGACCTGCAAACCGCGATTGAAGAGCAGGAGAAGCTGGCCCAAACCCTGCAGACCGAAAAGTCAAACTTCCTCCAGAAATTTGAAACTCTTAAATCTCAGCTTATTAACTTAGAGCAAAGTATTAAACAAAAAGATTACCAGCTTGCGACCCTCAAACATTTGGAAGAAAACCGAGAGGGCTACCATCAAGCGGTTAAGTCCTTGGGCCGGGAAGTGGATCGGAATCCTGATTTTGGCGAAGGATTACTGGGGCCGGTGGCAGAGCTCATTAGGGTAGAAGCAAATTACGAAACTGCGGTGGAGATGAGTCTGGGACCAGCCTTGCACAACCTGGTTACCCGAGATAGCAAGGTAGCCTCACGCCTGATCGGTTGGCTGAAACGAGAAAAGGCAGGGCGGGAAACCTTTCTTCCTTTAGACAAAATAGAGGCTCGCAGCCTCAGCAGACGGGAGCTTGAGGAATTAGCGCGTATTCCGGGCTATCTTGGTACACTGGAAGACCACATCAGCTGTCCGGACGACCTTTACCCCTTGGCTGCTTACTTGGGTGGACGGATTTTATTGACCGAAGACTTGGCAGCCGCACTTAATCTGGCGGACCGTACTGGCAAACGCTTTAAAATTGTGAGCCTCGACGGAGATCTCGTCCATCCTGGTGGTTCTATGACGGGGGGGCAAACTTCCCGCGGTTTGTCGGGCTTAATTTCACGTTCGCGAGAAATCGATGATTTGACAGAAGAAATTTCCCGCCTGGAGTTAGAGCTGAGCGCAAGTAATGGTAAATTAGCCGGACGTTTAGGGGAGGAGAGCTCGCTCGCAAACCGTGAACAAGAGGTTATTACTCAGTTGCAGCACCTCAGAGAAGCCAGAGCTCAAAAACAAGAACAGGTCAAACACGCGGGTGAGCTTTTGGCTCAGCAGGAAACCGCTTGTTCCAACCTTGAGGGAGAACAGGAAAAAGTCCAGCAGTCTCTTGCCTTAGCGAAACAGAAAAAAATTGAATTGCAGGCTAAACTCCAGAGTATGGAAAATGACCTTAAGTCCTTGGAGCAAGTTCCTGACCAGCAGGGAGAAGGGGATCAAAAAGATCGGCAAGCCCTGATTGAGCTCAGAGAAGAAATAACGGACTACAAGGTGAGCCTGGGGTCGCTGGCAGAAGCCTTAAAGGGTATCTCCGAGCTGCAAGCTCAGCTCAAAGAGGAGCAAGCCCACCGCCAAGCTGCGTCTGCTGCCCTAGACCAGGAAAAACACGAAATAGAGGCTAAGCTACAACACCTGGCTAAGCGTGAAGAGGACAGGCTAGCTGAGGAAACGACTCTGAAGTCTGAACTTAAGGCTCTGGAAGGTGACCAGGCCCAATTACGGCAGGACAATGAAGCCGCAGGTCAGGCGGAACAAGAGGTCTTTCAGCGCTTGGAAAATTTAAACCAGCGGCTTAACAGCTTGGAAGGTGAAAAAGCCAAAGCGCAAGGTCAGGCTGACCGCCTTGCTGAGAAGCTTAATGCGGAGAAAAACCGTATTTGGGAAGATTACCGTTTCAGCTACAATCAGGCTAAAGAGCTGGCGGCCAGCCTAGAGCTGGATAATCCCAGCAAGCGTCGTTTGAAACAGCTCAAAGACCAATTACGTGACTTGCCTCCGGTAAACCACTCTGCCCCGCAAGACTATGAGGACCTGAAAGAGCGTTACAACCTGCTCAAAGATCAGGCTGAAGATATCAATAAAACCCGCAAGCAGCTGCTTACGGTTATTGATGAGCTGCAGGCAGCCATGCGGCAACAATTCGTGGCAGAGCTGGAGGCCATCAATCAAGAATTTCAAGCCTGCTTTGTCGCGCTCTTTTCCGGCGGCGCAGCTACACTGGAACTGGCAGAAGGAGACGTTTTAGAAGCGGATATCGAGATCCGAGCTCAACCTCCGGGCAAGCGATTGCAGCGTTTAAGCTTGCTTTCTGGCGGCGAGCGGGCCCTAACCGCCATAGCCCTGGTCTTTGCCATTTTCCGCCGCCGGCCCGCGCCTTTCTGCTTCTTGGATGAGGTTGACTCCGCTCTGGATGAGGCCAATGTAATTCGTTTTGCCGAATTCGTTAAAGACTATGCGCAGAACACACAATTTATCGTGGTTACCCACCGTCGGGGAACTATGGAAGCGGCAGAGCGCCTTTACGGTGTAACTATGAAAGAACGGGGCGTATCCACGATTCTTTCTTTAGCCTTAGATGAAGGAAAAGACTACATCAATTAATTAGGAGGACCTACACATGGCTATGTTTGCCAAATTTAAGTCTGGCTTGCAGAAGACTAGAGACTTTTTCACCCAGGGTTTTACTAAAATCGCAGGCAACCTCGGGCATTTTGATGAGGATATGCTGGAAGAGCTCTCGATGCTTATGATTCAAGCCGACGTCTCGGTTGCGAGCACAGAGTTTATTATCGACAAGGTTAAAGACCATATCAAATCCACCGGAGATACGCGCGTGGAAGCGGTGATCGAAGTTATTCGCCAGGCCATGTCAGAAGCCCTGGGCCCCACACGCCATTTAGACATTGATCCCAATGTCTTAAACGTTATTCTCATGGTGGGTGTTAATGGCACCGGCAAGACTACTACCACAGGCAAGCTGGCCTGGGCTTACAAGCAACAGGGTTATAAGGTAGTTATGGCAGCCGCGGACACTTTCCGTGCGGCCGCGATTGACCAGCTGGAAGTATGGGCTGAAAGATCAAATGCTGACTTGATCAAGGGTGAGCCCGGCTCTGATCCTGCTTCGGTCGTATTTAATGCTATTCAAGCCGCTAAGAGCCGGTCTGCGCAAATTTTAATTGTCGACACAGCCGGACGCCTCCATAACAAGAAAAATTTGATGGATGAGTTGGCCAAGATCCGCCGGATTATTGGCCGGGAAGCGGCTGAGTCTAAAGTGACTAGCCTACTGGTTATAGACGCCACAACGGGACAGAATGCTCTCTTCCAGGCCCAGGCATTTAATGATGTCACAGACCTGGATGGACTGGTGATCACGAAGTTAGACGGAAACGCCAAAGGCGGTATTGCCTTAACGGTCGCACGCGAGGCTCAGCTGCCCATTTATTTTGCCGGCCTGGGTGAACAAATTGATGACCTGCAGGAATTTGATCGTGATTCTTATATCAACTCCTTAATTCCTGAAGAAATCAGTAAACCTAAGGATTAAATCCAGTCTCAAGCCTTGTCTGTAGCCTATATACCCTAATCTTGGACAATGGAGGTTAAGGTCTGAAAGAGCTTTGCATGCTCTTTGATCTGCTCGGCGTTGCCCAGGACGATGAGGTTGTTGTCTTGTTGCATGGCCTTGGTAAGTACCTCCGCGTAAGCTTTGAGGTCTTCCAGCTTGGTCTGCAGCACGTCTTGGGCTTCTTGAGCAAAAAATTCATTGCTGAAACCGTTTAGCCAGCGGTAAACCACGGAACTAGCGGCCTCTCTGCCGGGCACGGGATAGGCCTTGAAATAGCCAATTAGAATTTGCTCTAGGTCTTCATCATTGAGCTCGAGCTGAGCTAAAAATTCTCCCATCTGGTCAAAGATCTTGATGGTCTCAGTCATATTGGGATCTGAGTAAGAATAAGCGACAAAATTATTGTAGTTGTCGATGAGGGAATAAGCGCCGTAGGCTCCGCCTTTGGCGCGAACTTCCGGATAAAGGTAAAGATTGTCTAAGACCAGAGAGAGCACGTTTCGGCTGCCGTTAATTTCCGCGAGGTGATCCTTTAAACTGGCTGCTTTGATCACATAATTGGCGTCCGTATTGACAGCGATCCCTTCATTTAAATGTTGAGGAATTACTTGAAATTTATTCCGCTTCTGTGTTTGCGTCGGGAGCTGGCCAACAAAGACAGCTAACTGTTCCTGCATAGGAGGAAGGTCTTCTTCTGCGGCTGCCAGCCCGATAACCAACTGGTCGCGGTTGAATAGCTGCTTGGAAATTGAGTGGAGTTTAGCCAAATAAGGCTCGGGATTGCTAGAGAATTTGTTATCTAAATCTTGCAGGAAACGGATAAAATCAAGACCGCTTAATTTTTCCCGGTAGGCAAACAAGGGGTCATAATAGGCACGTGCCCGCTGTATGCCCAGACTGGCCGCATTGGCAGAAGCGTCAAGTTCCGTGGCCTTACGCAAGGCCTTGATTTGATCACCGATCCACTTACTATCCTTAAAGATAGTGTTCAGGCAAATTTCTCGAATTAAGTCAAGCATCTGAGGCACGTTTTCCCGAAGCGCTGAGGCGTAAACTTCAAAGCGAGCATCATACTTGCCCGTTACACGGTTTTGAGCATTTGCCACACTGAAGCCAATGCCGCCTGTATACATGAAAGCGGCTTTCTCCAGCTGTCCCTTGTCATAATTATCTGTATCTAGGCTGCCTAAGAGCTTAGCCAGGAGACTGGCGTAGGGTAAATCTTGGGGCTCAAGCACCGAGAGGTCAAACTGGATGCTGACATAATTGATCCCGCCTGTAACCTGAGCTGTGCTCACCAAGGTAAAGAGCTCATCCTCCTCAACTTGATAAGGAATTTCGTTAACCTTGGGATCAATCTCGGCTAGATGAAGACTAGGCAGATGGTATTCTTCCGCGGAGAAGATGGGTTCATCTCTTACCTTGAGGCTGCGGTCAATTAAGTCAGAAATCTCTGTGGGGGAGAGTCCTGATTTATAGCTGGCTAATTCTCTGCGGATTTTGCCTTCCAGCTCTTTAGATAAGCCATTCTGAGGAAGAAGTAGGCAGAGGCTGGAACTAGGATTATCGAGGATCCGCTCTTGTATATACTTTTCGTACGCTCCAGTATCTATATTTCCCCGCAGCTTGTGAAAAATATCAGAAAAATACAAGTAAGCAAAGGGGTCACCGCCATAGTTATAAGATTCTAAGATCAGGGTGAGATAATCTAAGCCTTTGAGACCTGAGATGCCATCGGCTTTACGGCATTGCAGGTCTAGGAGATTAATTGTAGCTAAGACGTGCTCTCTATCTAATCCGTCTGCCACAACTTGCCGCAGGGTGTTCTCTACGATTCTGACAAAGTCTGCTTTTTGTGAGGCGTTAGCATTTAGGACCGCCACGCCCAAAGTATTCTGCCGGTAATTCATACTGAGTGAGCCGCTTTCCACTCCTATGCCGGCAGCTAAGAGAGCTTGTTTTACAGGAGCTGTACTGGAATCAAATAATACCTGGCTCAAGACCATATTCATATAAGCTTCTTCCGGCAATCCGCCATCACCGGTCAGGTAATTTAAAACCAGATAGGCCTGATTTTCCCCGGAAGCGCCGTCTTCTAAGTTATAGTAGCTGAGGAATTCACGGCGTTCTGTAAAAGCTTGTTGCTTTTCGTAGACTACTTCAGCTTCCAGACGAGAAAATTTGCTCAGATATTCTTGGTCAAGATGCGCCAGATACTCTTTAATATCTAAGTCCCCGTAGAAATAGAGCAAGCTGTTAGAAGGTGTATAGTAAGTATGATAGAAGTCTAAGAATTCTTCGTAGGAAAGTTGAGGAATGGCGCTCGGTTCGCCGCCAGAATTATAGACATAGAAGGTATCCGGAAAAATAGACGCTAAATTCGCATAAAGCAATTTGCGCAAGGGGTCAGACATGGCGCCGAGCATTTCGTTATAAACTACACCGTTGTAAACTAGGTCGGAATCTGGCGTAAACAGTTCATAGCGCCAACCCTCGCGGTCGAAAAATTGCCGGTTTTCCAGAATCATGGGGAAGAAAATAGAATCTAGATACACATCTGTCAGATTATAGAAGTCTTGGGGATCCCGGCTGGCGATAGGGAAAATAGTTTTGTCCGGGTAAGTCATGGCATTCATGAAGGCGTTGGTAGAACGTGAGTCCAGATCCGTAAAGATATCATTAGATTTATATTTTCGTGATCCTCCTAAGAGGGCATGCTCAACAATGTGAGGAGCTCCGCTGTTGTTTTGTGGTTTGGTTTTAAAGGATGCGGCAAAGACTTTAAAAGGATCAGAATTTTCTAACCAGATCAGAGTGGCTCCAGACTGTAGATGTTTATAGACATGGGCCCATGAAGAGATATCTGCCAAATATTCTTCTCTTATGGGTTGAAAACCGAAAATAAGCTCACTTTTCATGACTGACTAGTTTAATTATTACCTTTCACCTTGACTATGGCTGGTTATTTAGCCCTTAGTTTGGTCACCCAGGCGGGGCTTGTCAAACATAAATTTTATGCTGTAAAGATTTTTACTTGACAGAGATCTCGAGGAGTTATATCCTTAGCCAGATGTCAAACAAATGGAGCGATTTAAAAACGATTGAACATTACGCAGGCCTCTATGACGCCTATGGCTCACTCCTTACGGACCGCCAGGCAGAAATGGTCCAGGCCTATCTGTTTGATGACCTGAGTTTTACGGAAATCGGAGACAATCTGGAAATCAGCCGTCAAGCGGTACATGAACAGGTAACCAAGGCCTGTGATCTTTTGGAAGATTATGAGGCCAAACTGGGTTTTTTAGCCCAGCGTCGTAAACTCAAGCATGAACTTACACAGTTGTTAGATATACAAGAGCTGGAAGAGCTCAAAATGGAAATTCATAAAATTCTCCCAAGACTATAGATAGGAGCCGGCATGTTTTCTAGTCTAAGTGATAAGCTAACCGATATTACCCGCCGTATGAAGGGGCAAGGCCGCATCAGAGAAAAAGACCTTAAAGACATGATGCGGGAAATCCGTCTGGCCCTCTTAGAAGCTGACGTTAATTACCAGGTAGTGAAAGAATTCACGGCGGACATTTCCGAGAAAGCCAAGGGTGCCGAGGTTCTGGAAAGTCTGACTCCGGGTAACCAGATTGTTAAGATTGTACATGAGTCCTTGATTGACATCTTGGGTGGCGAGCAGGAAAAGCTGGCGGTTTCTCCTACCGGTTTTACGAAAATTATTCTTTATGGTCTGCAGGGCGTGGGTAAAACTACCACGGCTGGTAAGCTGGCCAAGCATCTTAAGGAAAATGGCAAGAAACCCTTCTTGGTGTCTGTAGACGTTCACCGGCCGGCCGCTCAAGACCAGCTGGCCGTCCTGGCGGAATCTATTGAGGTGCCTTATTACATTGACCCTAGCAACCCCAGTGCTATTGACATTGTCAAGAAGGGTGAGGAACGTGCGCGTTATCTCATGGCTGATACTCTGATCGTGGACACAGCTGGCCGTATGACGATTGACCAGGAGATGATGGACGAACTGAAGGCAGTTAATGACCAAGTAAAGCCTGATGAGCGTCTGTTAATTGTGGATGCCATGATCGGCCAAGAGGCAGTAAATATTGCCCTGGAATTTGATAAGCAAATTGGTATAGATGGCTTTATCATGACCAAGCTGGACGGTGATGCTCGAGGCGGCGCTGCTCTGTCTATCCGCAAGATTACCGGCAAGCCTATTAAGATGATTGCTACCGGGGAGAAGCTGGAAGATTTTGAACCCTTCTATCCTGACCGTATGGCTTCGCGTATCTTAGGCATGGGCGACGTGCTCACCTTAATTGAGAAGGCCGAGCAGCAGATGGACGAGAAACTGGCGCAAAAGAGCCTGGAACGCTTAAAACGCAACCAGTTTACCCTCGATGATCTCTTGGATCAGTTCCTGCAAATTGATAAGATGGGCGGCATGGAAAAAATGCTCAGTATGATGCCAGGAGCCGCCAGGCTGCCAGACGGCGCTATTGACGAGGCCGTAATCGACCGTTATGTGGCGATTATCCGTTCCATGACCCCCAGGGAACGTAATTCCTACAAATTGCTCAATGCCAGCCGGCGTAAACGTATTGCTCAAGGCTCAGGAACCACCGTGCAGGAAGTAAATCAACTTATCCGCCAGTATGAGCAAATGCAAAGCTTAATGAAGCAATTCTCTGGTAAGAACAAGGGGAATTTGGGCAAGCTTAAGAGACTCTTTGGCAATAAGCTGCCCTTCTAAAATTTTTTAATTAGCATCTATGAGAGCTTTAAGCCCAAAAGAAAAACCATAACTGACTTAAACTCTTTAGAGATAGAAAACTTAACTGCAGCAGAGGAGGATTAATCATGGCTGTAAAAATTAGACTTAAACGTATTGGTAAAACCAAACAACCCCACTATAGAGTAGTAGTTGCTGACTCTCGTTTCCCTCGCGATGGACGCTTCATCGAGGAAATTGGCTACTACAACCCTCGTGTGGAACCTGCAGAAATCCGTTTGGATATGGAAGCCGCAGAAGCTTGGATTAAGAAGGGTGCTCAACCTACGGATACTGTTCGACGCTTAATGAAAATGGCCCAAGAGAGGCCTGCGGAAAGCTCAGCTGAAAATTAGTAGGGGCTTACCATGGAAGAACTATTGAGAAGTTTAGTAGAGCCACTGGTCAAGCATCCTGAAGAAATTAATATCCGACAAGTAGAGGGCGAACGCGCCATTATCTTGGAACTTAGAGTTCACCCCGAAGACATGGGCCGGGTGATCGGCAAGGGCGGCAAGAGAGCCCAGGCCATCCGGGCTATTATGAAAGCCAAGGGCAATGCGATGAACGAACGCATTCTCTTGGATATCGTGGACTAGGGTAAGGATTGTGCAAGACTTACTGGTAACCGGAAAACTCCTAAAAGCGCGTGGTCTGCGCGGTGAGATTGGGCTAGAGCCTTACGCCGATAACTTGGAACGCTACCGCAAGCTCCGGACTTGTTACCTAGAAGATAAAGAGGGACAGGTTATCCGCGAGCTGGAAGTAGTAGCGGTCAATGTGGCCGGCAACAAAATATTTTTGCGCTTTGCGGGTATTGATAGCCGGGAGGAAGCCGCTGCTTTGAGCAACCACTTCCTCTCAGTAAAACGTTCAGAAGCCCAAAGCTTGGATGAGGCCCACCACTATCTAGCGGACATTATCGGCTGTCAGGTAGAGGATAAGGAACACGGGCTTTTAGGACAGGTGACCGAGTTCTATACGCAAACCGGACAAAACCTCATTAAGGTTAGCCAAGCAGGTCAGGCCGACCTGCTTATGCCCTTTGTCCCTGCCCTCATTCAAGAGGTTGATCAGAGTCAGGGCCTAATTAGGGTAAATTTGCCGGAAGGCCTCTACGAGCTTTATAGGGGCTAGCATGCGCTTTTCAACCCTCAGTCTCTTCCCAGAGATTATCAAGGCTTCTACAGATGAGTCTATGGGCCTCAAGGCCCAGATGAAGGGACTCGTAGAGATAGTGCATGCCAAAATCCGCGACCATGCCATCAATGATTATGGTAAGGTGGACGACGCCGTTTACGGTGGAGGCACTGGCATGCTGATGATGGCCGAGCCCATTTATCAAACGGTAGATGAGCTCCGAGCGGATTTCCGCGCATCACATCCCGAGCTGGAGAGCCCGCGAGAGCTCTTAGTTTACATGTCTCCCCGTGGACAGGTGCTCAACCAGGCCATGGCCTATGAGATGGCCCAGCTGGACCATCTCATTATCCTGGCAGGTCACTATGAGGGTGTTGATCAGCGTGTATTAGATGAACTTGAGGCGCAAGAAGTTTCGCTAGGAGACTATGTGCTAACGGGGGGAGAACTTCCGGCAGCTGTCCTCATAGATGTGGTCTTGCGCATGATTGATCAAGTCCTGCCTGATAAGGCCGCTTGGCAGGCGGAATCGCATGCCTCAGGTCTCTTGGCGGAAGATCAATACACCAGGCCCGAGGTCTGGAGAGGCCGTAAAGTACCGCCTGTGCTGCTTTCAGGGCATGACGCGAAGATTGAGCGTTTCAGGAAAGCCTCGGCCTTATACAACACGCTGCAGGCCCGGCCAGACTTATTAGGGGCCTATGACGTGAAAGACGAAGAATGGAGGGATTTGCTTGACTTTATAGCTGATTCAAGCTACAATCCCAAAGGTTAAAAACAGGTGGTCCGCTGCAATTGCGTGTAAGAACACCTAAAAAGAGAGGAGGATACGCAATATGGACATCGTAAAAGCTGTTGAGCAAGATTACTTGCGCGAAAGACATGAACATGTGGAAGTCGGTGACTATGTCAGGGCCCACCTGCAAATTCGCGAAGGCGACCGCGTCCGTATCCAGGTTTTTGAAGGCACAGTTATTGCCCGTAGTGGTTCTGGACTCGGTGAAATGATTACGATCCGCCGCCTGTCATATGGTGTTGGTGTGGAACGTGTCTTGCCCGTCCATTCGCCCCGGATCGAGAAAATCGAGATCGTCCGTAAGGGTAAGGTTAGACGTGCTAAGCTGTACTACTTACGCGATCGTGTGGGGAAGAAAGCCAGAGTCAAAGAAAAACTGGCAGTCAAAAACGACTAGAATTACAAAACATAGGAGGAGAGCCCAAAGGGTTCTCCTCTTTACTATGGAGAGAATATGCCTGACATTCAGTGGTTCCCTGGCCATATGGCCAAGACCTTAAGAGAACTCAAAGAGACGATTAAACTCTGCGACCTGGTCGTCGAGGTTTGTGATGCCCGCATTGTCAGGTCTAGCCGTAATCCTGAGTTGCAAGAGATCATTCAAGGCAAGCAAAGGATAATTGCCCTGAATAAGCAGGACCTTGCAGATCCAGAGATCAATCAGACTTGGCTCAACTACTTTAAAGATAGGGGGGAGCCAGTCCTGCTTTTAGATGCCAGGCAAGCTAAGGATGCCCAAGCCCTGCAAAAATTAGCCAAGGAACTCAGTGCGGATATTCTCGCCAGGGCTAAAGCTCGAGGACGAATCTCCCGCCCTATACGAATTTTAGTGGCAGGAATTCCTAACTGTGGAAAGTCTACGCTGATTAATAGCCTCATAGGCAAGCGCAGGGCTCAAACGGCAAATAAGCCTGGGGTCACCCGGCAGCTCCAGTGGTGGAAATTGGGAGCAGATTTGCAACTTTTGGATTCCCCGGGGCTTCTCTGGCCTAAGTTAGAATCGCGCGAAGCCCAGATCGCCCTTGGTGCCACGGGTGCGGTCAAAGATGAAATTATGACCAGAACGGATTTAGCAGGTGAACTGCTTTATCTATTAACTGGACTTTACCCTGCGCCCATGGCAGACCAGTATGGCCTGCAGATTGAGGATTTTGAGGGAGACAGTCAGCTAGAAATTAACCATAAAATCTTGGAACACCTAGCCTCGGCCTTGGGTTTTCTCCGCCAGGGAGGGGAGCCTGATTTGGAGAGGGCTGCTGACCATGCTCTCAGACAATTCCGGCAGGGCCGTTTGGGACGGTTTAGCTTAGAGAGTCCTCAGGCATGACCTACCAACCCCGTATTGGTATAAAAGACCAAGAGCGTTTTGCTCACATGGCTCAAGTGGAAAGTGAGCTGCGTACTTCTGGCTTCCGCGCAATTGCCGGCCTGGATGAAGCTGGACGTGGACCGCTGGCTGGCCCCGTGGTAGCGGCTGCCTGCATCTTGGATCCCGACCAGCCTATTTACGGACTCAATGACTCTAAAAAGCTTTCTCCCGCTAAGCGCGAGTGGCTGGCCGGAGAAATTAAGCAGAAGTCCAAAGCTTATGCCCTAGGCCTGGCCTCTCCCCAAAGAATTGATGAAATCAATATTCTGGAAGCCACGAAAGAAGCTATGACCCAAGCGGTAGAGTCTTTGGACTTACAGCCAGATCTGCTGCTCTTAGATGCTGTGGTTCTAAAAAATATCACATTGCCTCAAAGATCCCTAGTCCAGGGTGACGCCCAAGTCAATTGTATTGCCGCGGCCTCCGTTTTGGCCAAGACCACGCGTGACCAGATAATGGTGAACGCAGATGAGCTTTATCCCGGATACGGCTTTGCCCGCCACAAGGGTTATGGGACCAAGGCTCATTATGAGGCCATAGCTCAATTAGGGCTCTGTCCCTTGCACAGGTTGAGTTTTCTCCATAAATTGCGAGCGGGACACAGTAATCCCAGCTCGGACCAAATTAAAGGCCGGGCCGCAGAAGACCGTGTTGCCCAACATCTGGCCGATCAAAATTATCAAATCTTAGAACGCAATTTTACCTTACCGCCTTTTGCGGAAGTGGATATTATCGCCAGCAAAGGAGGACAACTTTTCTTTGTGGAGGTTAAAGCCAGACAGAATCAGCGGAATTTTTCTGCGGAAAATCAAGCTATAGCGGCCTTCGACCAGGAAAAACAGCATAAAGTTGCCTTGGTAGCTAAGTATTACGCCGCCAGCAGGGGCTGGGAAGACTCCAAGCTCCGCCTTCTGTTAGCGGCTTGTCAGCTTAATGCCCAAGGTGAAGTGGTGCATATTAACTACTATGAGGCAGACTAAAATTCGGGCCTGCCTATAGTTGTAAACTTGTAATAACCCCTTGCGCAACTTTCCAAATCCTCGGACATATGCTAGGATGTAAGGACGGCATACGTATGTTTAGGAGGTCACATGAAACTCGATAGATATTCTAGCGTTCCCCTCTATGCCCAGCTTAGAGAGCTTATTTTGGAGCGTATTCAAGATGGGGTTTATGCTCCAGGGGAAAAGATTCCCTCAGAAATGGATTTTTGCCGGGAGCTTGATCTGTCAAGACCTACGGTAAGGCAGGCGGTTGCAGAACTAGTTGCGGACGGGGTGCTAGAAATTCATAAGGGTAAGGGTACCTTTGTAGCTGGTGAAACGGAGCAAATTATGATTCCGCATTTTACCGCCTTATCTTTCTCCTTTCTTAATCTAAATTCTTATGAAAATATTGGTTTGAAACCGATTAAACTCTTGGAATCTGATAAGGAAATGGACGCAATTTTTCAGCTTCCCGACAACCAAGGCCATCCCGGTTACTGGTTAGCTGAATGGCCCCTAATTATCGATAATCAGACCATGGGGAATTGTCAGTCCTATATTCCCGTGCAGCTTTTCCCTGATTTAGGACAAGCTATCTCTGCCGGTAAGCGCATGATTGATATTAAATCCAATAAATATGCCTATCTGCCGCAGAAGGGCAGCTTGAATTTAGTGGCCCGTCCTGCTCGTAATAAGGAAGCTTCTATCTTAGACCTGCCTCGCCGCTCTTATATTTTGGCCATGGAAGGACCTCTATTTGCGCGTTCCGGCCATGTTTGTGAGGCCCTACGCATAATCTTACGTCCAGACCTCATTGGGGTAGAGATAAATTAGAATTTCTCACAAACGCTGCGGTTTTGCTTTAACTCTTAATTTGTCATAATTCATTAAATTACTTTATGGAGGGCCAGGTTTTCCTGGCCCTCGTATTTGGAAGGTGAAATTCGTGTCTCATTATTTCGACCAAACGGCAACTGGAGATCTGGATCCTGAAGTTCTGGAACTCTATATTGAAGCCTTGCGTAAATATCCCGCTAATCCTGCTACGCGTTATGCGGGCGGACAAGCCGCCAAGTCTGCTCTGGAGGAAGCTAAAGAGCGTATAGCCCGTGCCCTCAACTGCTTACCCAGCGAAGTAATTTTTACTTCTTCAGGTACTGAATCTATTAATACGGTGATTAAAAGTGTGGCCTTGCAAACCAGGTCACGAGACGGCTTACTTCTGGCTCCCGCCGCCGAACACGCTGCTACTAGCCAAAGCCTAGACTTTGTGGCGGAGGAACTGGGACGGAAGGTTGCGTATTTACCTCTCCGGCAAAGAAGTCTTGACTTAGACCTCCTTGAGGAGACCTTGGATAAAGAAAGGGTAGACCTCTTTAGCTCGGTTTATGTCCATAATTTGACGGGCGCCATCTATCCCATACAAGAGATGGCGGCTCTGGTTAGGAAGCATGCGCCTCAAGCCCGTATCCATGTTGATGCAGTCCAAGCCTTGGGCAAGTGTGAGATTAACTTTGCCGCTTGGGACGTCGACTACTTATCTCTTAGTTTGCACAAAGTCGGTTGCCCTAGAGGCTCAGGGCTGCTCCTGGCAAATTATCGCAAGCGTTTCATCCCCTTGCTGCATGGAGGTGGTCAAGAGGATGGCCGACGGTCTTCCACGGAAAACCCCGCTCTGGCCTTAGCATCCGCCTTGGCCGTGGAAAAGGCTGTAGCGGGAAGGGTAGAGCGAGTTGAAAAAGTCTCTAGCTTGCGAGAAGCTTTTTTGTCTGCCTTGCACCAGCAAGAAGACGGAAAATTTACCTACGAACTCCTGTCGCCTGACCCTGCCGTGCCGCATATTGTTTCATTGTATATACCCGGACTGCGGGCCCAAAACATTCAAACGGTGCTCTCCCAAGCAGGCTGGGAGGTGGGCATTGGCTCTGCCTGCTCATCCAGCAAACAGAAAGCACCTCAAGCCCTCTTAGACCTCGGCCTGACTCCAGACCAGGCTTTACATTTCCTCCGAGTGAGTCTCAGCCCTCGGCATACGCAGGAAGAGGTCGTGGATTTAGCGGCTCGGATTGCTCAAGCTGTAAGAGAGTTTGGCATCTAGGCATCCAATAGAATTCTGATATTAAAAAAACAGTTCCTATGTGCTTGTTTGTGTGCATCTGCGCCTAGTGGGTCCTTGTGCTTTATGATATGTTTCTGCATCGCCTCTTTCCAATGCTTGTATATGATGTATATAATACAAGCAAATAGCTTGCAAATTGTGAGCGGAAAGGATGAATTACTATGAAACAAACAATGACCGCAAAAGCAACGCTTCTCGACAAAGGCTTACAGGTGGAATGTGAATCTCGTGGCTTTAAGATCCTCCTTGATGAACCCAAAGAATTAGGCGGATCCAACGAGGGCATGAACCCCGTAGAAGCTGTGCTCTGTGCTTTCGGTGCCTGCCAATCCATCGTCGCAAAATCCTTTGCCCGCATGCAAAATTTCAAATTTGAAGAGTTCTGGATAGAGATGGAAGGGGACCTGGATCCTGACGGATTCACAGGCAAGAACCCCGAGGTCCGTAATGGATTCTCTGAAATTCGTTATAAGCTTCACTTCAAGACCAATGAATCTCAGGAAAAAGCTGATGCCTTCGCCCAGTTCATGAGCGAACACTGCCCAGTTGGCGATAACCTAGAGCATGGTGTCCCCATGATTCGTACGGAAGTAGTTATTGAAAAGTAGGGCTAATTCTTCCTATTTAGATAACTCCTAATCTGGGCCTTAAGTTAATTCCTGGCCTTGGTCTGAACATCAATACTGGTTCTAGTTTTAAGCTCTAAGATCACTAGCTATGATCTCGGAGAGTAATAAATGGTTGGTAATCCGGCTTTAACAGCGTTTTACCAACCATTTTTGAGCCTCCGCAAACCGTGTGGAACCAGATAAATGTGGGCAATTCTACTTCCCTAGAGGGTGGAGCTTTGCTTTTGACCTTAATTTAAATTACACTCAGGTGGTTGAAACTAAGCTTACTGCTAGTCTGGAGCGCAAAAGAGGCGGAATCTAGGCGTTCTGCCTTGAGTGCATCAAGTTGAATCTAATTAAGAATGGAAAACCAAAACTTATGCAAGAAACTATGACGCAGGCGCATTATCGTGAGTTGATCTTGGTCAGGATAGGGGAGATCGCCCTCAAGGGGCTTAACCGCGGCCGCTTTGAAAAGCAACTGTTGAGAAATCTGGAGTACCGTTTGCGGCATGAGGGCTCTTTTAAGCTCACGCGCGCCGACTCGCGAATTTGGATTGAGGCAGGAGAGGATCAGGAAGATCTTGATACAGCGGCGGCGTTCACAGCTGTTCAGGACGTGTTTGGTTATGTCTCTGCCAGTCCGGTGCGCGCTTTTCCCTTAGACTTAGACCTGCTTGATGCCAATGTCTTAAAACTCGCGAGCGAAAAATTTGCAAATGGTCAAAGGCACAGCTTCAAAATAGAGGTTAAACGAGCCAACAAGGCTTTTCCCTTAAAAACTTATGACTTAGCTGTGCGTTTGGGTGACTTGATTTTAGACCATTTCCCTGACCAGGCCTGGGTAGATGTGCATGAGCCCGAACTGACTTTTTATCTAGAAGTGCGCGAGGAGTTTTATCTCTACACTGAAATTATTCCGGGACGTAAAGGCCTGCCCGTAGGTATGGGCGGCCAGGGATTGCTCATGTTGTCTGGAGGCATCGATAGTCCTGTGGCCGGCTACATGATGGCATCGCGAGGCATGCGGCTATCTGCCATATATTTCCACACCTTCCCCTATACCAGTGAAGAGGCTAAAAAGAAGGTAGTTGACCTGGCGAAAATCCTTACCCGCTACGCCGGAGACTTAGACCTGCACATTGTGGATTTTACCAGTACCCAGCTAGCCTTAAATGAAGCTTGTCCCGAGGATATGATGACTATCGTCATGCGGCGGATGATGATCCGTATCGCCCAGGCTATTGCGCAAGGGGAAAAAATCCCCGCGTTAATTTCTGGCGAAAGCATGGGGCAGGTGGCTAGCCAAACTTTGGAAGCCCTGGTGTGCACAGATAAGGTGGCGGAGATGCCAATTTTCAGACCTCTTATTGGTATGGATAAGGATTCCACTATTAGTATAGCCAGAGATATCGGGACTTTTGAGACTTCCATCTTGCCATATGAAGATTGCTGTACCGTATTTGTGGCCAAGCATCCTAAAACTCACCCACGCTTAGGTGATGCGGAGAGGGCAGAGAAGCACCTTGATGTTTTGGGCCTGACTTTAGAAGCGGTGCAGAAAACCGAGAGAATACGGCTTAAGCTAGCAAATAACATTTGTTAGATCATCCAGTTTGCTATCGTGTTTCTGCCTTTAACTAAGCGAAAATATGATAGAATAAGCACACTGCATTAATAACTAGGAGGCAATCCATGTACGAACACATCAAATCCACAGACCCACAAGTTTATGAAGCGATCATGAAGGAGCTCAAACGTCAGCAAGACCATATCGAGCTTATTGCTTCTGAAAACTTTGTTTCCGAAGCAGTTTTGGAAGCAAATGGATCTGTCCTCACCAATAAATATGCTGAAGGTTATCCTGGCAAACGCTACTATGGCGGCTGTGAATATGTTGACGTAGTAGAGGACATCGCCCGTGACCGTCTCAAGGAAATTTTCGGCTGTGATCACGCTAACGTGCAGCCCCACTCTGGCGCCAACGCCAATATGGCAGTATACTTTGCCCTCTGCAAGCCTGGCGACAAGATCCTGGGTATGGAACTTGCTCACGGTGGCCACTTAACCCATGGTATGAAGATCAATATTTCCGGTAAATATTTCGAGGCCCACTCCTACCAAGTCCGCCGCGACACCATGGAAATTGACTACGACGATTTACGTCAAAAAGCTCATGAAGTTAAACCTAAGCTGATCATTGCAGGTGCTTCTGCTTATCCTCGGGCTATCGACTTTAAGAAATTCCGCGAAATCGCTGATGAAGTTGGTGCCTATTTCTGGGTAGATATGGCTCATATCGCTGGCCTGGTTGCTGCCGGCCTCCATATGAACCCCGTGCCTTATGCAGACGTGGTTACTTCTACCACCCATAAGACCCTGCGTGGACCTCGTGGCGGTATCATCCTCTGCAAAGAGGAGTTAGCCAAGAAGATTGACTCTGCTGTGTTCCCTGGTATCCAAGGCGGCCCCCTCATGCACATTATCGCTGGTAAAGCCGTTTCCTTCGCGGAAGCTATGAAGCCTGAGTTCAAGGCCTATCAGCAGCAAGTCGTTGCTAACGCTAAAGCCCTGGCCCAAGGTCTCTTAGACAGAAACGTCCAGCTTTGCACCGGCGGTACTGATAACCACCTCATCCTCATCAACCTCACCGGTACCGGTGTAACTGGTAAGACTCTGCAAGAAAATCTGGATAAGGTCCATATTACAGCTAACAAGAACGGCATCCCCTTTGATACAGAGAAGCCGACGATCACCTCTGGCCTGCGTATTGGTACTCCTGCAGTTACTACCCGCGGGATGAAGGAAGCTGACATGGATGAGATCGCTGACCTCATCAGCTTGGCTATCTTTGACTTTGACGCTAAGGAAGAAGAGATCCGTAACCGCGCTGACGCGCTTTTAGCTAAATATCCTCTCTATAAGGATTTTAACTAGTCCCTATGCCTACTGGTTCTCAAAAGCAAGAACCCCTAGCATATCGTATGGCTCCCAGGACGCTGGCCGAATATATCGGCCAGCGTCATATTTTGGGAGAAGGCAAAATGCTCAGAAGGATGATTGAATCTGACCAGATGTCTTCTATCATCCTTTTTGGGCCTCCGGGCTCGGGCAAAACCTCTTTGGCCAGGGTGATTGCTCAAAATAGCGAAAGACCTTTTTACCGCATCAACGCGGTTACCTCCGGGGTAGCAGATATCAAGGCGGTTATCGCAGACAGCCGAAATCCTTTTATTTGCCCTGAGGGCAAGGCCATTGCTTTCATCGATGAAATTCATCGCTTTAATAAGGCCCAGCAAGATGCTCTCTTACCAGCTGTAGAAGAGGGCTCCATTATTCTAATTGGAGCTACCACGGAGAATCCCTTCTTCGAAGTCAACAAGGCGCTCCTTTCACGGTCTACGGTCTTTCAGCTTTACCCCTTAAGCTCTGAAGAAATTGGCCAGGTTTTGGACCAGGCTTTACAAGATCCCGAACGTGGCTATGGTCAACTTAAGATTGAGCTCGCACCAGAAGCACGGGAGTTTTTACAAGAAGCCAGCAGGGGAGACGCCAGGGTCGCGCTTAGGGCCTTGGAGCTGGCAGTTACAACTACTGCCCCCACTGAAGCAGGGGTTAGAAAGTTGAGCCTGGAAATTATGGGTGACTGTCTACAGCAATCTCCCTTACGCTATGACAAGGATGGCGAAGGCCACTATGACACGATCTCGGCCTTTATTAAATCCATGCGAGGCTCCGATCCAAACGCCGCTCTTCACTATTTAGCTCGTATGCTGGAAAGTGGGGAAGACCCGAATTTTATCGCTCGCCGCCTGGTTATTTGCGCTGCTGAAGACGTGGGTTTGGCAAATCCTCAAATTTTGACCATATGTATGTCTGCCTGGGACGCGGTGAGGGCCGTCGGCATGCCGGAGGCAAGAATTATTCTTTCGATGGCTGTTGTTCTCGTCGCTACTTCGCCAAAGTCTAATTCTGCCTATTTGGCTATTGATGACGCACTTAGTGACGTGCGCAAGGGGAAGATAGGTGAGGTTCCTTTCCATCTGCGTAATGCCCCGGCAGAGGGTATGGCCGATTTATCCTATGGTGAGGGCTACCTATATAGCCACGATTATCCTCTGCATGTTTCCAAACAGGAATACCTACCCGAAGTTTTGCAAGGCAAGGTCTATTACGTACCGGGCGACTTGGGCTACGAAAAACAGATCCAGACTTGGCTGGAAAAAATTGCCCCTTACTTAGGCCGGTAAATTATGTCCTGTAGTTCCTCAATGCTTCCGCTAAGGAGCTGGTAAACTGGCGACAGTGCCAGGCCTAGTCAGCGTTTAATCCCTCAAATTAAGCCTTTTGAGTAGCTACCCAGTAACTAGTGTTACTTGAGGCTTACTTACCCTTACTTAAAATAAAGCTGTAGTTATGTACTTTTGTTGACAGTATTTAGGTACTGGACAGAAACTTAGAATACGGAGTAGATATGAGCCAGCAAAAACGCAGATATTTTGACCACGCGGCCACGACCAGCGTGCGTCCAGAAGTCCTAGAAGCTATTGTGGATGTGTATAAAAACCATTACGGCAACCCCTCTAGCTTTTATCAGGAAGGCCATGAGGCGGAAAATCTCATTATTGATGCCCGCGAGAGGGTGGCCAAGAATATTAATGCTAAGCCCGACGAGATCTTTTTTACCTCCTGTGGCACAGAAGCTGACAACTGGGCCCTTAAGGGTACAGCTTTTGCCTTACAGAAGAAGGGCAAGCATATTATCACCAGCAAAATTGAACACCACGCTATCCTGCACACTGCTGAGTGGCTTGAAAAGCAAGGCTTTGAAGTGACCTACTTGGATGTAGATGAATACGGTATGGTCAGACCAGAAGATGTAGGAGCAGCCATGCGTGACGATACCATCCTCGTCTCAATCATGATGGCCAATAACGAGGTCGGCACCTTACAGCCTATTAAGGAAATTGGTGAGATTTGTAAGGCCCACAAGGTGCGCTTCCACTCGGATGCGGTACAGGCCTTGGGCGCTATTCCGATTGATGTAGAAGACTTGGGCGTAGACATGCTTTCTTTCTCCGCCCATAAGCTCTACGGCCCCAAGGGGGTTGGTGCCCTCTACCTGCGCAGAGGCAATCGTCTGGATAACCTACTCCACGGTGGCGCACAGGAGAAGGGCAAGCGCGGGGGCACAGAAAATGTGGCCCTGATCCAAGGATTTGCCAAAGCCTTAGATTTAGCCGTCGCGGGCTTGGACCAAGAAGCCAAGCGGCAGATTGAACTTAGGGACCGTCTGATCAAGGCCATTTCCACTGCTATCCCTTACGCCAAACTGAATGGCCATCCCAGCAAACGCCTGCCCAACAATGTCAACTTCTCTTTTGAGTTCATTGAAGGGGAGTCCATGCTTATTCTCTTGGACCATCAAGGTTTTGCCTGCTCTTCCGGCTCTGCTTGTACCTCGGCCTCACTAGATCCCTCCCACGTCCTCCTAGCCATGGGACTGCCTCATGAAGTTGCCCACGGCTCCCTGCGTATGACCATAGGTCGTGAGACTACCCAGGAAGATATAGATGCCCTGGCAGAGGCCTTACCGCCCATCATCCAGCGCCTGCGGGAGATGTCACCCCTGTGGGAAGACTGGGTAAATGGTAAAATTAAAAAATCTCTGATTCCAGAATACAGTCAGTACTAAGTCAGTCCAGGGTGGACTGGAGCTGGATCAGCTTTAGTAAAGAAAGGATATTAATATATGCAATACACAGAAAAAGTCATGGATCATTTCATGCATCCCCGTAACATGGGCGAAATTCCAGATGCTACTACTTCCGGCGAAGTTGGTAACCCCGTCTGCGGAGATATTATGAAAATTGATCTTAAGATTGAAAATGATATCGTGACAGATGCGAAATTCAAGACCTTCGGCTGCGGAACAGCTATCGCTACCTCCTCCATGGCTACAGAGATGATCATCGGTAAACCTATTGATGAGGTTTTGGAGATCACGAATAAATCTGTAGCAGATTCTTTGGATGGCCTGCCTCCGGTAAAAATGCACTGTTCAGTTTTGGCTGAGCAGGCAGTTAAAGCTGCACTAAAGAAGTATTTGGAAGAAAATGGTAAGATGACACCTGAGCGTGAAAAATACTTCAATATTCTCAACGAAGAGGACGAACATGAACACGCAGGTCCTTCGATCTATGAATATGTAGACGAGAATGAGGATGCCAAGAAGTAAATAATTCAGCACAAAAGGAGAAGTATTCATGGCCGAAGAAATTGCTGCCAAGGAAAAAACTGCAGGTGAGAAGCTGCAAGAACAACTGAGCTTTAAATTCAAAAACCAATGGGATGTCATTGATCCGGAATTAGAGGCTGCTTCCCATAAGTTCAATGAGGACTACAAGCAGGCTTTGAACCAAGGTAAAACCGAACGTGAATTCCACGACATGGCTGTAGCCCGTCTTGAGGCTGCAGGTTTTAAGAACCTTGAAGATGTAGAGAAATTGGAGCTCGGAGATAAGGTTTATAGGTCTGTGCATAATAAGGGCCTGCTCGCCGCTATCGTGGGCTCTAAAGCCCCCACGGAAGGCTTGCTGCTGGTAGGCTCTCACACAGACTCCCCCCGCTTAGACCTCAAGCCCTACCCCTTATATGAGCAAAATGAATTTGCCCTTCTGAAAACTCACTACTACGGTGGTATTAAGAAGTATCAATGGGTTTCCACGCAGCTGGCTATCCATGGGGTAGTTATTAAGCAAGACGGCAGCAAGGTGGAAATATGCATTGGTGAAGCTGAAGATGATCCTGTCCTTACTATCCCTGACCTCCTGCCTCACTTAGGCCGCAAACAAATGTCTAAGCCCGCCAAGGAAGTTATTGAGGGTGAGAAGCTCAATATCTTGGTAGGTTCCAAGCCCTATCCGGAAGAAGAGTTAAGCGACCGCTTCAAGCTGAATATTCTCTCTATCCTGCACGATAAATACGGTATTACCGAGCGCGATCTGGTAACCGGAGAGCTCGAAATTGTTCCTGCCCATAAGGCTAGAGACGTAGGGCTCGATCGTTCTTTCATCGGTGCCTACGGCCAAGATGACCGCGTCTGTGCCTGGACTTCTCTGGAAGCCCTGCTGGACGCTATGCCGCAAACCAAGACTCAGGGCATTTTCTTCTTTGATAAGGAAGAAGTGGGCTCAGACGGCAACACGGGTGCCCAGTCTGACCTGTATTTCTTTGCCTTAAATGAGCTGTGCGCTAAGATGTTAGGCAGAGAGCCCAATATCATGGAAGTTCAGCAAATGCTGGAAAACTCCAAACTCCTATCTTCCGACGTTACCGCGGCTTATGACCCCGACTATTCAGAGGTATATGAGCCTTTGAACAGTTCTTACTGCAACTACGGTATTGGTATCAATAAATATACTGGCGGCGGCGGTAAGGGCGGCACCACAGACGCGAACGCCGAATACTTCAATGAAGTTACTAGACTCTTTGAAAAGTACAATATTCCCTGGCAGGCTGGCGAACTGGGTAAGGTTGATGAAGGCGGCGGCGGAACTATCGCCAAGTTCTTTGCCAACAAGGGCATGAACGTTATTGACTGCGGCGTTCCTGTTCTGGCCATGCACTCCTGCTTTGAAGTTACCGCTAAGTTAGATGTCTTTAACACCTACCGTGCCTATAAGGCTTTCTTTGAACACGCGGAATAAGCTCTAACAGCTAACAGCAAATAGCATAATTTAAGACTGGCTCCTGCCCGAAAGCAGGAGCCAGTTGTTTTTTTCTTGTTAGTGAACTCAGAGCTTGCCCCGAAGTAAATACCAGGGGTAATTCTCAAGGTTAAGTGTTTTTCTCAGGATGATCCAGTGCCTTGCGGTCGAAAATTTCCGCGCCTAACTCCGCAAAATCTTCTTTAGAATAAGTGTTCAGTGGATGCTGGTCTACCGTATCCTGCAGCATGCGGTCTGAAATATGTGTATAGATTTCGGTGGTGGCTACGGAGGCGTGGCCCAAAATCTGCTGTAGACTGCGGATATCTGCGCCTCCGTATTGGTACATGAGGGTAGCGGCTGTGTGGCGGAGCTTATGGGTAGAGTAGCGACGGGAATCTAGGCCAGCCATTTGCAAATATTTCTTGACGACATTTTCAACAGCTCTTTGGGACATGCGCTGACGGTTGCGAGATATGAACAGGGCCTGCTCGTGGCCTGCTTTGCCGGGCAAACGCACGGGCAGATATTGGTCGATAGCCTCCCGAGCCAGATGATTTAAATAAACTGCGCGCTCCTTAGAGCCTTTACCGATTACCCGAAGCTGCTCGCCCTCTACATCTGCCACATCTAGGCTGCAAAGTTCGGACAGTCTGAGGCCGCAGGTGATAAGGATGGCAAGTATGCAATAATCCCTTTCCGCAAAGTTATCTTCCGAAGAAGCCGCTGCTGCGAGGAGGGCGCGGCTTTCTTCAATGTCTAGAAATTGTGGCAGGGCTTTCATCTGTTTGGGAGATTCCAGCTCCGCGGTGGGATTGTAATCCAAGACATGAATTTTCGTGGTTAAAAAATTGAAAAATGCTCGCAGGGAAGAGACCTTACGGGCGCGTCCGGCGGGACCTACGCCGCGCTCCTGGGCTAACCAAGACATATAACGATAAAAGTCAGACAGTTTGATTGCTCGGAGGTCTTCCAGGTCAATAGAAGAAATATCTATCTCCTCAAACTCTGTCTCCGCATCCGCCCTGCCCATATAGACCTGGTACCAACGGAAGAAAAGAGAAATATCATAATAATACTCTTTAAGTGTTAGCTCAGATCTTTCTTTAACCCCGGAGAAGTAGGCCAGGAATTCATCTAAATAATAAAATGACGGACCTAAAGTGGGGTTAGAGTCTGCTGGCTGCTGTGCCTGGTTTGAGGGACTGTTTTGCTTAGCCAAGATTTCTACCTCCTGACTTTATATTCTACGTGATTAGCCCTGATCTTGTGTTGCAGGCACATAACTATTCTGCTTATGCTAAAATTTATCTGTATCTATACCCCTATTAAATTAAGTTATAGCAAGCAGGAGGGGAGAAGTGAGCAATAAAAAGTTACGTGTAGCCTTGATCGGGGCTACAGGTTATGTGGGCCAGCGTTTTGTTACCCTCTTAGAGGGACATCCTTTCTTTGATCTTCAAGTATTAGTTGCAGGTCCGCGGTCTCAGGGCAAGACCTACCAGGAAGCTTGCCAGGGACGCTGGAAATTAGACCTGCCTATGCCTCAGCGGCTGGAAAATTTAATCGTGCGGAGCACGGAGGAAATTGACCAGTGGAGTGAAGGGGTAGACTTGGCCTTTTGCGCAGTCGATATGGATAAGGCGGCTTTGATTGCCCTGGAAGAGCGTATTGCCCGCCAAGAGATCCCTGTAGTGTCCAACAATTCTGCCAATCGGTGGACTGCGGATGTGCCCATTATTATCCCTGAAATTAATAGCCAGCACTTTGCGGTTTTAGCTAGCCAGAAAAAGCGTCTGGGCACCCATAGAGGCTTTATCGTAGCAAAGCCTAACTGTTCAGTTCAGAGCTTCTTGCCCGCTCTGGAGCCCTTAAGAGACCTCGGTCTGGATCAGGTCTTTGTCTCTACCTATCAGGCCGTATCGGGCGCGGGACGCCGGCTGGCGGAATGGCCTGAAATGCAAGGAAATGTCATTCCCTTTATTAAGGGTGAAGAGGAAAAGACGGAACAGGAACCTCTGAAAATTTGGGGCAGGGTAGAAGGAGACCGTATTGTCAGCTCTGACCAGCCGCTTATCTCTAGCCATTGCACTAGGGTAGCGGTTCAAGAAGGACACTTGGCCAATGTATGGGTGAAGTTTCAGAAGCCCAGTGAGGCCGCAGAAATTCTCAGGCGCTGGAGAGACTACCGTCCCTTGCCGCAGGAATTAGACCTGCCTTCTGCGCCCCAACCCTTTTTGTGCTACAGAGAAGAGCCGGATCGGCCACAGCCTCAGCTGGATGCCCTCAGCCGCGAAGGTATGGGAATCACGCTTGGACGACTGCGCGAAGATAACATCTTTGATTATAAATTTTCCTGCTTATCTTCAAATACGATTAGAGGTGCAGCTGGCGGTGCCGTTCTGACTGCAGAATTGCTCTACAAGCAAGGATATCTAGACTAGATTAGAGAAGACAGAGAACATACGAGCTACTAGCATTAAAGAAGCGAGGCGTTAAGAAACAGCGGAATTATTAAGCAAAAAACGGCTTATTTTAGCCAGGTATGAGAAGGAGGAGATCTGTGATTCCAAGTTTGTTTATCCGAGATATTCAGCTTAGCCTGAATCGCTTAGCAGCGTACAAAAATCTATTTCTCGACAAATTTCTTGTCTACCATGAAATAAGCCGCAGTGAGCTAAAAATTCTCACGCTCATACCCAAGCATAAAACCTGCTATATCCGAGACTTGGCCAAGGAGGCGAATTACAACCATAGTAATGCTTCGCGGATAGTAAAGAATTTGGGAGAGAAAGGCCTCGTCTTTACCGTGGTGCCGCCATTTGATAAGCGCAGCAAGCAAGTCCGCTTGAGCGCGCAAGGCAGGGACTTGCTGCAAAAATTTGATGATGCCTTGTTACAGCGTTTTGGGGAATTCATTATTAATTACCAAACGGATAAGCTGAGCAATTTGGCAGAAACTCTGTCAGACCTCAATATTTATCTTGCCAGCGAAACGGAAGCCGAAAAACTAAATCGCAAGCTGCGAAGAAAAGTTAAATCGAGTTGCTGAACTTAATTCTCATCAGCTAAGCTTGCTTGGATTAGTTTCCGGGGAAGAGGGCGGCAAGAAATTTTAGTAGAACTGCGCTAAAGATATTCTTGCCTTGTTTACCCCAAGTTTGAGTGAACTTTTTTAAGTAGAACTTTAAGCTGACAAATTACCAACTGCGCAAAATAACAATTTTGCGAAGTTGGAGAGGAGAAAATTAAGAAGCTGGAGATTTCCAGCCTTCAATAAAGTTCAAATTTTTTTTGGGTTTATAAGTTTTGGTTTTGAGGGCAAAAACTCTA
>CAYNNG010000021.1:0-1217 GCA_964398655.1 uncultured Oscillospiraceae bacterium | reverse complement strand
AAAGTTCAAATTTTTTTTGGGTTTATAAGTTTTGGTTTTGAGGGCAAAAACTCTAATTGTCCTCTTCAAGCTGCTCTCCTACGATCGTTTTGAATTCACTGGTGTCAGATAAGTCAATGTATTTACCGATGACACTTGCTAAGAGCAAGATGATGATTAAGGTTACGAGAACCTTGCGGAGTATGCTTTGCCTTTGAATGCTGCGGAAACGTTTGTTGATGTTATCCGTTGTCGTATAGGCAGTTAACTTATAAACCTTTGCCCCTTTCAGCTGCTCCTGCTGCCAGCCTTCCAGCCGAGTTTTCTTTTTCCCGCTTTTGCGTTCTCGCTGGAGCTTAGTTAGAGCCTTCGATAAGTCATTTTTAGGCTGTCCTGGCATCCGCCGTGTGGCATAACGCTCACCTGCATTTAGACCTTTAGGCTCTGCGTGAGGTCTTTTTGCTGGCTTGGCCATGACCTGGGCGTCGTCTGAAGAATTTCCTGACGATCCTAGGGCTTGTGCTGGGCGGTTTGATTTTAGCGGCTGACCAGGCCTAGAAGCTTTCAAGGGCTGCTGTTCGTTTAGACGCGGTTTTGAAGCTTTGAGTGCTGGCTTCGCACTTTCCTTGGGTAGCCATTGAGGAAAGCCGGCTTGGGCCTGGGGTGCCTGCTTAACTGGTTGCTTATGGGCCTTCATCTGGCCTTTTGCTTGTGGACCTTGGGCTGGTTGCTTCTTAACAGGCTGCTTGCGAGGCTGAGCCCCGGGCTTGGCGTCACTAGACAGGTTTAGCTCCCAGGAAGATTTTTTCTCAGCATCTGGACGCTTTGCAGGCTGCGCAAAATTTAATAAGTTGCCTTGATCTGACTCGCTCTTTCGCGGACCTCCAGATTTTTCTTGTGGCCTTGGAGTTTGAATATTTTGCTTGTGATCATCAGCCATAGAAGCTCGCCCTATCTATTCCCCATTCAACAATCAGCAATAAGTCAGCTTAAGGTGCTAGTGCTTATGCCTTGAATATTATAGCGCAAGGTCTTTGCTCAAGCCACTAAAATATTTTGCGCAGTTGGCATCATCTTGTTCCCTACTCTCCATTTTTTTAGTTTTGGAGATGACAGCGTTCAGCTGAGTAGATGCCTTTGTTATAATAAATTTTGATAGATCAGTAGGAAGGATTTTAGAGATGTCTATAAAAATTTTCCGCAAACTATCTAAGCGTCCCAATAAAGATTCAGCGTAC
>CAYNNG010000020.1:15579-34361 GCA_964398655.1 uncultured Oscillospiraceae bacterium | reverse complement strand
AGGCAGAGGTCTGCAAAACCTTTATGCCCCGGTTCAAATCCGGGTGGTGCCTCCAAATCAAGACTCTAGTATTGATACAATCACTAGAGTCTTTTTTATATCTTGAAATGCTTGAGATATAAGGCTTTTGGTGATTGCTTAAAAATACGAAAGGGTGCAAGCAGAGCGTAAAATTCTTAATTTCCTGAGATTCTTATTTTTCTAACTGGACTGGGTGCACAAACATACGAAAGTCTTGATTTTCATGTAGACAGTATGATTTTCATATAGTTAGTTTGATTTTCATATAGACAGTATGATTTTCGTGTAGTTAGTATGGTTTTCATATAGTCGGTTCGATTTTGTATAGACAGTATGAATTTCGTGTAGCTAGTGTTACCCCCTATGTCGACTTAGGCTACCATTACAAGCGTACTTTAATAGTCTGTATGATTTATAACTTGATGAAAAGAATGTGCCGATGTCGAAACTGTTCAAGAAATCTTAAGTTGGCATCTTAAGTTGGTATATTAAATAATCTCGTCTAACCGTTTGTTAGGTAAAAGACCTATAAAACTATAAAATATCTAATTGTAAAAAAATTCTTTCCCTCTGATATAATTTTTGTATAAGGTGGTTATGAGGTAGCTATTATGTCTAAATATAATGTGTATAATACGCAGGTTAGAAACGTTTTGAATTGGATTGATTCAGGGGAGGTTGCAATTCCTGAAATTCAACGTCCATTTGTTTGGAATTCGGCTAAAGTTAGAGATTTGATGGATTCATTATATAAGGGATATCCTGTCGGCTATCTAATAATTTGGAGAAATCCTGATATCATTCTTAAAGATGGTAGTATTTCCAAAGGGAAAAAAATATTAATTGATGGACAGCAACGGGTTACTGCTATGGAAGCATCCATAGTTGGTCTCCCTATAATTGATAAAAATTATCGAAAAAAGAGAATTAAGATTGCATTCAATCCTCTTGAAGAAATCTTTGAAGTTAGTAATCCTGCAATTAAAAAAGATGTGAGTTGGATATCTGATATTAGTGAGATATTCTCTGAGGATTATTCTCAATGGTCTTTTGTTAGCAAGTACTGCCAACATAATAATATGTCGGGTAAAGAAGATTTTATTGCCGATAGGATGAAAGCTTTGGAGTCTATCAAAAGTATCGACATTGGAGTAATTGAGTTATCTGATACTTTATCAATAGAAGAAGTTACTGATGTTTTCATTCGCATTAATTCGCAGGGCGTTGTGTTATCTCAGGCGGATTTCGCTATGTCGAAAATTTCTTCAGACTCTTTATACGACGGAACGAATATCAGGAAAACCATAGATTATTTCTGTCACCTCTGGGAAAGACCGATGGACCATGAGCAAATTTTAGCTAATGATACTGACTTTCAGGATACAGATCTATATAGAAGGATTAAATGGGTAATAGGAGAAAGTCAAGATATTTATATTCCAAGTTATTCAGATGTTCTAAGAGTAGCTTTCACTTATAAATTTAAAAGAGGCAAAATTGCTGACTTGGTTAGTTTATTGTCAGGTAGAGATTTTAAGACAAGAGAAAATCACGAAAGTATTGCTGAAGAGTCTTTTGCCAAGTTAAAAGATGGTGTCTTTGATTATGTAAATGAAACTAACTTCAAACGTTTCATCATGATTGTTAAATCAACAGGAATAATAGACAAGTCTTTGGTTCGTTCGAAAAATATATTGAATTTTGGCTATATTTTGTATTTATTATTAAAGGAAAAAGGAGTTCCTGCTCATACCATTGAGAAAGTCGTTCGAAAATGGATAGTTTTATCTCTTCTTACCACTAGATACTCTAGTTCTCCAGAATCATCATTTGATTTTGATGTTAAGAGATTTGATACACCTGATCCAGAAGAATACCTACGCATAACTGAAGAGGGTGTGCTATCAGAAGCATATTGGAAGAACGTATTAGTTAATAATCTCAATACCTCTGTTCGCAGTAGTCCATATTTTAACGTGTTTGTTATGGCACAAATCAAAAATAGTGCACGAGGCTTTTTATCAGAACAAATAGATGTTCCAACCTTAGTTGAACAAAGAGGAGACATTCATCATGTTTTCCCTAAAAAATTTCTTCAAAATTCAGGGTTTTCAAATCAGCGGGATTACAATCAAATTGCAAACTACGTATATACGCAATCTGAAATCAACATTAAAATTGGAGCCGATTCACCAAAAGAGTATATGGCTAAGATGTTAGAGCAAGTCAACGGTGGTAATCAGTCTTTTGGAGGAATTTCATCACAAGAAGATTTAAAGCGAAATCTTGAAGAAAATTGTGTGCCAATTGATTTTGTTAATATGGATGAATTCGATTATCTAAATTTCTTAGATATGAGGAGGAAGCTAATGTCACAATACATCCGTGAGTATTACTATTCGTTATAGCGAAAAAACCCACTGCTTAATTCCTACGAACCAGGCAGTGGGGCTAAATTTACGCCTTCTTGATTTCATCAGCAGAAACCCACGATGAAATACCATCTGGATAACCAAGCAATACTTTTCCATCACTTATTTCACTAATTTCGTGTGTTTGCTTTTTCACCCAGCTGGGGATAAGCTCCCCTGTAGCATAATTCTTAGCGGTAATTGTCACTTTGTCACCAACCTTAAGACTTGTATTTCGAGCAGGAACTTTAAGGATCTGCCCAACTTGAATCAGGTCGTTTTCTAATCCGTTCATACTGTTGATTTCCTTACCAAGAAGAAAAAGGTAAATGAGGGTGAAGTTCCTCAGTATTATGTTGAAAATAGTCACGAAGCTATCATTAGTGATGAAGTTTTTGATATGGTTCAGCACGAAATCGAAATTCGAAAAAGCAAGAAAAATTATGGTTCGTCGGTTAACTTTTTCTCTGGACGTATTTTTTGTGGCTGTTGCGGAGAACCGTTTACAAGAAAAGTATGGCATTCAACATCTAAATACAAACGATACATTTGGCAATGTGGGAAGAAATATGCTGGAGAATTACCTTGCTCCACGCCTCATTTAACTGAAAATGAAATTACAGATGCCTTTAATAAAATACTTGCTCATTTAGTTCAGGAGAAGACCGGCATCATATCCGTTTGTAAACTCACAATTAGTGAAGTGTTGAACACAAGTGCAGAGAAAGAGGAGGCTTCGGTTCTTGAAGCAAACCTAAGCGAGATGTACTCGAATCTTATCCTCAAAATTAAAGAGCTCGGGCAGGATACTGACGATAGCGAAGCAAAACAACAACTTTACGATTCAGAACTTGTTATATATGAAAATAAACAAGAAGAGCTGAATAAGCTTAAAGCGGTCATCGCAGATAAAGAAAAGCGAAGATTTAACTGTGAGTGTTTCCTAGATAGCATTGGGAAACTGGATAGTTTGGAAGTTGAATTTAGCGAGGAATTGTGGCTGAGTTTGGTCGATCACGTTGTTATAAATAGTAAACCGAGGAGCGTTGAGTTTCATTTAAGAAATGGACAGACTTTAACGATTGATATTTAGCTTCTAATAAAAATAACCTTTTCGCATCTACGTTATTTGTTTTTTCTCTGATGCACCCATGAATATTTTCTGCACCCAAAACTTAAGATTTGCACCCAATCAAATTAAAGTGCACCCAAGTTATGTTTTTTGCACCCAACTTTGCAATCTTGCACCCAGTTTCTAAGTAATGCACCCACTTTGCACCCAAGCCATCTTAGTTCGTACTTTTATATAGATTGTATTAGGAGCTTGGTGCTGATTCATAAAACTCCGTTGCGGCTACACCCGCAGCGGAGTTTTTTGTTTTCCAATTACTTGAACATCTTTGGGCCGTCAGTATATTGATGTGTTTGCGCCATTAACCGGCACGTCTATATGCTCATAAAAAGTGTAGACTTACAATGAGACATAATCACGGACGAAACTTAGACGAACCACCCACTAACTGCAGATTGTCAGAATTTACAAGGTAGAAATTACCATTGGAGTGACAGTAAGAAGGATTCGTCAGGCTATCAATGAATAAATATAATAAATTCCCGCCCATGGTAAAATGACTTTAACACACGTAGACGATCCTGTAAATTGACAAGCTGACTTAATTTGAGAAAAGTAACTTGCACCGCTATAACATAGCTGTAAGAACGTCTATTAATTTAAGTTATAGTTTAAAAGCAGCATTACTAAAGTTCTTAATCACCAAATCCCTACATTGAAACCTACGTTACCTATTACAATTTGTGTTATAGTAAGTTAATAAAAAATCATGGAGGTGAATGATATGGCGTGTTTTATTTTTCCTGTTAACGGAGGCCGTTGTAGTGAGTCTAAGTTTGGGGCTTAATGTGTGTTGGCGCCAAAGCAATCATGAAGCGTCCAGACCACAGTCTGTCCTCAAACCTAGCTTGAGCTGATGTATGACTTTACTAATCACGGTTTTTGCCGCCATCATCTCCACCATCTGTTGGTATCGCAGCCGCGATGATAAGATGAAGCTCTCTTTTCTGTCCTTGATGTTCTGGGGTGCTTCCATCATGTGGCTGGTCGATGCGATTTTTGCTTATGTGGAAGAGGGCGCAAAGGCTTTCGTGCCAGCCCCCGCGGAAATGCTGAACGATGCTTATCTAGGTTTAGCAGTTGTAGCTTTAGGGCTTGTAATCTGGGTCGTACGGCTATTAGTGACCGACCCCAACGGCAGGCTTAAAGGAGCACTGGCAAAAAAGTAGTCCGAACAAATCTAACCAAATCAATAACAAATTAATAACAAACCCAGAATAGAAATAAACACAAAGGAGACGTTTATTATGGACAAGAATGAGCGCATCTGCATCATCGGTGGAGGCCCTGCAGGAACTTCTGCGGCCATGTATCTGGAGAAAAATGGCTACAACAACTATGTCATTTACGAAAAAACCGAACGTGTTGGCGGTAAGTGTACCTCCCCCAAGATGAAAGTCAAAACTCGGGACGGCAAATGGGAAGAACGCACCATTGAAATGGGCGCAGTCATGGGTTGCGAGACCTATTTTGCAGTAGCGGAATGTGAAGAATTTGGCGGCACAACCCACCGTGACGGTCCCCCCATGGGCCGTAAATTCATGAATACGGACGGCACACCTATCAAGACTAAGCCCACCGAAATGCTGAAAAAGATGTGGCAGCTGCGCAAACTAACCAAGATCCTTAATACCAAATATTATGGATACGACGTTAACGGCCACCGCGGAGTAGCCCAAGGACGTTACGAAGGCCCCTGCCCCTCCCCGGAAATGAAGCTCGCCCACATTGAAGGTGAAAACCCCAACTTGAAAGACCTGTCCATGCCCTTCAAGGACTTCTTAAAACTGAACAAATGCGAAGACGTAGAACTGGTCTGGAAGGGCCCCTTCACCGCCTTTGGTTACGGCTACTTCAGCGAAATTCCTGCCGCCTACGTTCTGAAATATTTGGATGCTTTCACGGTACGTCAGTTCCTGTCCACCGGTAAGCTTTGGACCTGGAAAGACGGCACCCAATCCATTTGGGAGGGTGTTAATAAGCACCTCAAGCATCCCGCCATCCTCAACAGTGAAGTAACAGGCATTCAGCGCGAAGAAGATCACGTTTTGGTCACGATTAATAACAGCCAAACCGAACGCTTCGACAAACTGATCATCTGCACCCCTCTGGAACTCTTCCTGGGTTATGGCGATCCCACCGACAAAGAGACCGAACTCTTCTCGAAGATTTTCCCCAAGAAATACTTCACCATGGCAGTACGTCCTCCCGAAGATAAGGCTCCCGATATTTCCTATTACTATTTCGAAAACATGACTCCCGAGACCCGCGGCCACATGATGGTCTTCTACCACCGCTGGCCCGACTGCGGACCTCAACCCCTGGTAACCTTCACCTTACGCAACCATGAGGGCATGGAAGATGTCCCCTTCGATGTAGCTAAAGAAACTACCCTCAAGGATATGGAGAAATCCGGCCTACCCGTCGAGAGCATTGAGCGTATTGATGACTGGTACTACTTCCCACATGTCAGCTCTAAAGACTATGCCGATGGCTGGTATGATAAGGTAGAAGCCATGCAGGGCAATAAGAACACCTTCTACGCCGGTGAAGTTATGGCCTTCGGCGACATGGAAGAAACTGTTGAATACTCCCGAGACCTTGTGAGAAGATTCTTCCCAGCCTAATCCCGCCTAGCCGAACCCGCTTCAGGCACCTGTTTGAAGCGGGACTAACAAAGGAGAGATAATTCAAAACATGGACGAAATTAGAATAATTGAAGTAAAAGAAAGTGTTTTCGCCGATAATGACCAAAAAGCGCAGGAATTAAGGGAAGAGCTCAAACAGCAAGGCAGCTTCTTGCTCAATGTCATGTCGAGTCCCGGGTCAGGTAAGACCACCTTCCTCAAGAACCTAATTCCCCAGCTTCAGGACAAATATAAGATAGCAGTCATGGAAGCGGATATCGACAGCGATGTAGATGCTAGGACTATTGCCGAAGCTACCGGAGTTGCTACCATTCAACTGCACACAGGCGGCATGTGCCACCTAGACGCGGCCATGACCAAACAAGGTCTGGACGAGGTCAGAGCCGAGCATTTCGACCTGTACATTCTGGAAAATGTGGGTAACCTGGTCTGCCCTGCAGAGTTTGATACCGGAGCCAGTAAGAATCTGGTCATTCTTTCTGTCCCTGAGGGAGACGACAAGCCCCTGAAATACCCCCTGATGTTTGAGAAAGCGGATGTAGTGATCGTCAATAAAATTGACGTACTGCCTTATTTTGATTTTGACTTGGAGAAGTTCACCGGCTATCTAAAAGCCCGCAACTCCCAAATTGAAATCTTGCCCGTTTCCGCCCTCACCGGCGAGGGTATGGACCAAGCCACCGCCTGGCTGGATCGCGAAATAGACATGTGGAGGAAGTAAGATGCCTGAACAATTTAAGACTCATCGCTCTAAATACCAGGGAGAGGCAACCCTCAGGAAAGATTATGCCAAGCTAGGTCGTAAAATCACCGACTCTATCCCCCATAAAATTAAGGGGCTGACCACGGAAGACCCCGAATACTGGGGCCTGCGCGAGCTGTTGACCGACGACATGGTGGAAGTAGCTAACACCATGAAGCTCCGTGCTTTCTATACCTATGAAGACCTCTTAAAGATGAATCCCCGGTTTGAGGCCGCTGAGCTGCAAAAGCTCCTGGACGAAATGTCCTATCTGGGCATCATCGAGTACGACTATGGTGACAACTATGACCATTATGGAGAGCTCAAAGACAAGCCTCGGGTTAAGCGCTACCGTGTACCCTATTTCGTACCAGGCTCAGCCGAGCTCTTTAACTCCAGCCAGGATCGTGTAGACCGCCATCCTGAAGCTGGTAACTTCTTTGAGCGGATGACCTTCGTGCCCCTGGCTGGCGTAACTCAATTGGTTCCTCCGGGAGGCGCCGGTATTGGTCTGCACGTCATTCCTGTTGAAAAGGCTATTGGCTTTGAAAACCAATCTGTAGACCTGGAAGAAATTTCCTATTGGCTCAAGAAATACGAAGGCCATATTTCCTGCGGTATCTGCTCCTGCCGAGCCACCATGAAAAAATTGGGCGAAGGCTGCGCGGATGACTCCGAAAGCTGGTGTATCCAGGTCGGCGACATGGCAGACTACGCAGTAGAAACTGACCGGGCCCGCTATATTGACGCGGAAGAAGCCCTTCGGATCATGAAGGTCGCTGAAGACAACGGCTTCGTCCACCAAATCACCAATATCGATGGAGAAAACAAGATCTTCGACATCTGCAACTGCGACGTCAAGGTCTGTTACGCTCTCCGGACTGCCCTGCTCTTTAACACACCCAACCTGGTACGCAGTGCTTACACCGCTAAAGTAACTAAGGAAAACTGCGTCGCTTGCGGCGGCTGCGCAGAAGTCTGCCCCGCAGGAGCAGTTAAGCTGGGGCAAAAGCTTTGCAAGAAAGACGGCACTGAGCAGACTTATCCCAAGGCCATCCTGCCCGACAATATCTTGTGGGGTAAATATGCCTGGGACGAAAATTACCGGGATACCGCACGCATGTGCAACACCTACGATACGGGTTCCGCCCCCTGTAAAGCTGCCTGCCCCGCCCATATTTCCATTCAGGGTTATCTGAAGAAAGCCCACGAAGGCAAATATGACGAAGCTTTGGCGATCATCAAGAAGGAAAACCCCTTCCCTGCAGTTTGCGGCAGAATCTGCAACAAGCCTTGTGAAGACGCTTGTACCCGCGGCACGGTAGATGAAGCTATCTCCATTGATGCCGTCAAGAAATTTATCGCCGACCGTGATCTCCACGCTGAAACCCGCTACATCCCGGAGAAGGTCGTACCTAAGGTCTACGGCGGCTTCGAAGAAAAGATCGCCATCATCGGCGCTGGTCCCGCGGGACTTTCCTGCGCCTACTATCTGGCCCTGCTCGGTTATAACCCCGTGGTCTTTGAAAAGAACGAAAAACCCGGCGGCATGATGACCTACGGTATTCCCGCTTACAAGCTGGAAAAAGATGTCATTGAGGCGGAGATTGGCGTCCTGCGTGAGCTGGGCGTGGAAATCAAGACCAATTGCCAGGTTGGGGTCGATATCACCCTAGACCAACTGCGGGATGAGGGCTACCAGGCCTTCTACGTAGCTGTGGGCTGCCAAGGCGGCAAGCTGCCCGGCATTCCTAACGAAACTGCCAAGGGCACAGACTACGCCGTTCACTATCTGCAAGACGCACTGACCAAAGGCCATGAACCCTTCAACGGTAAGGTAGTAGTCATAGGCGGCGGTAACGTCGCTATCGACTGCGCCATGACCGCTGCTAAGCGCGGGGCTTCTGAAGTCACCATGATCTCTCTGGAGAAACGGGAAGAAATGCCCGCCAGCGAGTCTGAAATTGCGGAAGCCAAGGCAGAAAATGTCCAGATCTTAAATAGCTGGGGTCCCCTGGAAGTTCTGGTTGATAACCAAGAACAGGTCAAGGGCATTAAGCTCAAACGCTGCACCCAGGTCTTTGACCCGGACAGCGGCCGCTTCTCCCCCAAATATGATGAAAATGACCTCAAGGAACTGGACGCCGACTTTGTGATCTTCGCTATTGGCCAGGATATTATCTGGGACGGCTTGCTGGATGGCAGCAAGGTAAAATTCCATCACGGCAAATACCCCGTGGCAGATCCCTTCACCTTCCAGACCGACGAGCCCGACATCTTTGTGGGCGGTGATGACTTCACCGGTCCTAAGTTTGTCATTGATGCCATCGCTCAAGGCCACTTTGTCGCCGAGTCTCTGCACCGTTACGTCCAAGACGGCCATATGACCATTGGACGTGAACGCCATCAATATAAGCCCTTCGATACAGATGACATTACCCTGCCCACGTCCTACGACACCGCAGGCCGTCAGGAAGAGCCCCATGATGACTCGGTCACCGATCCCTTCCGCGATCGCCAGCTGACCCTGACCGAAGACCAAGTTAAGATTGAAACCGGACGCTGCCTCAGCTGCGGTGCCGCCGAAGTTGATGCCAACAAGTGCATTGGCTGCGGTCTCTGCACCACCCGCTGTGAGTTTGATGCCATCCATATCTACCGCGATCATCCTGAAATGACTAAGATGATTGCCGGTGAAGAAAAGGTGGGCCCCATCATGCGCTACACCATCAAACGCGGCCTGAAGATCCTTACCCACGCTGGCACCAAGGATGCCCGTATCATGCGGGCAAAACGCAAGGCCTACAAGCGCGAGAATAAGGAATTCAACAAGCAGTTCCCTAATACAGGTAACTCCGTCCATGCATGAGTTAGGTCTGGTCATGCACTTCATTGATATGGTAGAAGAAACTGCCAAGGCCAATGATGTGCAAAAGGTCGTGGGGGTAACCCTGGAGGTAGGAGAAGTCTCCACCATCATCCCGGAATACTTCCGCGACTGCTACAAATGGGCAATCAAGAAAACTCAGTACATGCAGGACTGCGAACTGGACATGGTCATCATTGAAGGCAAATCCTATTGTCAGGATTGTAAGCAAACCTTCCGCACGACCGAATATGGTAAGACCTGCCCCCACTGCGGCAGTCTCAACACCTACCTGGTAACGGGTGACCAATTAACCGTCAAGGACATTAAAGTCATCTAGAAGCTTGTGCTCTCACAAGCAAATTTAAGGAGAGGGTTTTGTCTCAAAACCCTCTCCTTTTTCTTCCTTCACAGATCTTTAGCGCTCTGCTTTAGGCTGCCTTTTCCGTCAGCATGTTCTGAGACGCCCGCTGCTTCATGGGTTTAATAGAATAGATACATACGAGAATGGTTAATATATCCGCCAGAGGCTGGGTCAGATATATACAATGGACAGACAAATCTGAATTACTGCCGTGGGAATACCAATCGCGGCTACGGCCTTAATAAAATTCCAGCTAGGCTGGAAAGCCTTGGTCTTCAGTTTAATTACAGACCTCCCGCTCGCGTAAAACCAAACCATGATCAAAAAAGTAATAAATTGCGAAATAGCAGTGGCTAAAGATGCTCCTTCTACGCCCAGATTAAGCCCCCAATCAAACATGAAAATCGGGTCCAGGACGATGTTCAGGACAGCTCCGCTAATCACCGCAATAGATGAAATTCTCGCTGAAGACTCCGCCCTCGCTGCGCAGTGCATACTTTGCGCCGGGAGGTTAGCCAAGGCCGTGATGAACCAATATAGTCCGTATCTACAATGTTATAGACGGCCTTTGCTAAAAGGGCCAAGGTGGCAGGAATAGCCAGCTTAACAATTGCCTTCCGCGGAGGCATATTACCCAGTACATCTTGAGAGGCTTCTAATTTAGACATGAATAAACTACTTCCTTTCCACTACACCATATAGAAGAATATTTAAAGCCCTTTGGCACTGACGCTCATGGGCTTGGAACTCGGCTTCGGTTAAGGCTGCCACTTGATAGCGGGCATTGATAAAATCTTGAAAGTCTCGAAAGGTTCTGATGGCCTCTGGCCGAGAAATTGAGGCGCGCAGGGGCAAAGCTTGCAATAACTCCTCGAGAATTTGCAGGTTCAAGGCCTCAAAGGCTTGCTTTTTTTCCTGGATAAGTTCCCTCAGGTGAGCAGGCGGCAGCATAATTGCTTCGCAAAATATGCCTTGGTACTGGGGGTGGTCCGCAAAGAAATTCAGCCTTGCGGAAAAATAGCCAGATAACTTGGCTTCCGGTTCTGCCGGCATGTCTTGCAGCTTGTTTCTTAAATGATCAGTCAACAAGCTGAAGCATTCTTCTACGCAGGCTAAAAATAGTTCATCTTTGTTGGCAAAATAATGATAGATAATGCCCTTGGAGACCTCCACGGCAGAGGAGATAGCATTCATAGAACATCCTTCATAACCATGCCGAGAAAATTCCTGCAAGGCTCCCGCCATAATCCGACTTTTCATTTGTTGGTTTTTTTCTAATCTTTTCATTTTGCCTCCCAGAGCTACACATACTACTTAAAGGACTTAGCTATTATGCAAATTATTGACCAATCGGTCAATAAATTAACAAGGGAAGCTTTACACCAAAAATCAAAAGCGTCACAATTTAACTATGAGTTAAAAAATTTCTCATATAACCTTACTTGTAGCATCTGGTCTTGTGAGGTCTCACCTCACATAATTAAGCAGACAAGGGAGGTAAGCTATGAATCTAGGAAACAATATTAAAGCCTATCGCAAAAAACTTGGTCTGACCCAGGAAGCTCTGGCCGAAAAGATGGGCGTATCCGTGGCCGCAGTTTCCAAATGGGAATCGGGCGCCAATTTCCCCGAGCTTCCTCTGCTCCTGCGCCTCGCCCAGACTTTCCAAGTTTCCCTGGATGCCCTAACGGGCTTTGAACTCAATAGCCAGCACCGGGAAATCTGTTTGGCGCGGATCAAGCAGTTAACGCGCGACAAGCAGTATCCAGAGGGCGCGGCCGAGGTAGAAGAAATTCTCACCAGCTACCCCAATGACTTCCAAATTCTGTTCGACTCCGCGCGCTTCTTTCAGCTTAAGGGCATTGAGCAAGCGCACAAGCCTTCGCTAAAACGGGCCATTGAACTCTACCGCAAGGCTATACGTTTTTTGGATCAGAATGACAATCCGCATATTAATCAAGAAGTCATCGAAAATATCATGGCAAAACTCTTGATTGAATTGGGCCAATATACAGAAGCTCTGAGCATTCTCAAAAAGAATAACCGCTACAACATCAATGACTATTTGATTGCGGAAACCATGGTCCGTTACCTTAAGCAAAGCGACCAGGCTCTGCCACTGCTGTCTCAAGAATACTATTTGCTGCTGTCTAAATTATTTAGTTTGTCCCTAACCTTTGCCCAGGCCTACTACCAACTGGGACAGTTAGAGGCTGCCCTGGATATGCTCCAGCGGTCCTGGCCCCTGCTGGGGTCCTTTATTCAAGCAGACCGGGTATCCATTTTCGACAAGATGCAAGTCATCTATCAAGCCCATGAAGCAGCCATATTCCAAGCACTTGGCCAAACAGATAAGTGTGTAGAAGCCCTAAGGGAAGCGAAAAAAGCCGCCTTGCGTTTTGATCAGGACCCCAACTTCAACCTTCAGGGATTCCCTCATTTCTATCTGCAAGACAATTACTACGTATATGACGGTTTTGGCCAAGATACCTTGAGCGCGATTGGTGAGGCCCTCTTAGCCTTGCCCGCAGACAAAGCTTATAAACTCTGGGAGCAAATCAAGGAGGAATAGTATGAAGAAAACTTCTCACAAGACTACACTGGCGGCTAGCTTTTTCCAGCATAACCACTTCGATTGGTCTCTCTGCCTGACCTGCGAGATCGTGATGGGACTTTTGAATGTCCTGTTATCCTGGCTGATTCAGCAGCTCATGGACGCCGCCGTAGGCAGTACGGCTGCCCTGCCCCTGCCCACCCTCTTCTGGCTGACCTTGGGTTTAATTGCCTTGGTCATCGTAACCTTCTCCTTGAGGCGGCGGGTCCTGCCCAATTTCCTACAGAGGGCCATGCTCCAGTACAAAAACCAGGTATACCAGGAACTCACTCAGAAAAACCTGGCCTCCTTTGCCCGCGAGGATAGCTCTACCTATTTATCTGCCCTCTCCAATGATGTGGCAAGTATTGAGCTCAATTATCTGGAAAAAAGCTTTGTGATCGTCTCGCATTTGATAGTCTTCTGCACGAGCCTGGGCCTCATGCTCTACTACAATCCCCTCATGACCCTGATCACCATTGGCCTCTTATCCCTGCCTATTCTGGCGGCCCTGCTCAGTGGTAAAAAAGTCGCGCTATTTGAAAAGGAAGCCTCAGATCGTAATGCCTCCTTTATTGCCCAGTTAAAAGATAGCCTTAGTGGTTTTTCTGTAATCAAGGCCTTCCAAGCTGAAGAGGCCCTTTTTGAGCAATTTGTAGACAGCAACCAACGCCTAGAGGGTGCCAAGCGAGAAAAGCGGCGGGCCGAAGCTTGGGTCCAGCTGATTAGTGCCACCGCGGGTATCAGTGCTCAAATGGGGGTCTTCCTCATTGGTGCTTTCATCATCCACTCGCAAGCCACCCTAACCGCGGGTATGCTCATGGCTTTTGTGAACCTAACGGGTATCCTCATGCGGTCCATCCAGGAACTGCCAGACCTCTGGGCCAAACGCAAAGCGGCAGCAGGCCTGGTTCAAAAGATGGAAAATATTCTGGCAGAAAATGTCGATGATGAAGGTGTAGCCGTAGATAAGCTCTTGCAAGAAGATCTGACCATACGCGATTTGCATTACGCTTATGACGCAGGAAAAGAAGTGCTTAAGGGCGTGGATCTGACCATCCCGGCCGGAGAGTGTGTGGCCCTGGTTGGAGCTTCCGGCAGTGGTAAGTCTACCCTCTTCCAGCTCCTCATGGGGGCAGACCGCAACTATACAGGCGAGATCTTATACGATAAGCAGGAATTGCGTGATATCAGCACTCACTCTCTCTATGATCTACTCACCTTAATCCAGCAGAACGTCTTTATCTTTAATGCCAGCATCTGGGACAATATCACCCTGTATAGGAACTTCCCAGCAGACGAAGTAAAGCAAGCTATCCAAGCCGCAGGTCTGGAGCAACTCATTGCGTCTAAGGGGCAGAATTACCTCTGCGGAGAAAACGGTGTCCACCTATCAGGAGGCGAGCGCCAACGCATCGCCATCGCCCGCAGTCTCTTGCACAAGAACTCTATCCTCTTGGTAGATGAAGCAACCTCTTCCCTGGATGCGGAGACTTCGGCCAAAATTACCCGATCCATTCTGGACTTGCAAGGCCTTACCCGCCTGGTCATCACCCACCGTCTGGAAGCTTCCCTACTGCGTGAGTACGACCGTATTCTGGTACTCAAGAATGGCACCATTGCCGAGGATGGCAACTTTGATCAGCTGATGGCCCGCAAGGACTACTTCTACTCACTCTACACAGTTGCCCAGTAAGAGAAGCCGTGATTATTTAGAAAACAGTAAAGGAACCTGTAAAACCATAACCCTTGAGAATCCTCCAACGCTCTAAAATTTAAAAGGCTGCGCCGGATCTTCTTCCGACGCAGCCTTCTATTGTGCTTCAGCTATGCAGCCAGCTTGGACGGCTGCAAAACTTAACTAAGATTATTCACCCTTAACAAAAGCAATAGGGGTAGCACCAGTCATAGCATCTTCTGCAAGAAGCTCGATCTTGACGGTCTCAAAATGCAAAGTCTCAAACTTAGCGGTATAGCCAGACTCGGTGGTGAATTCCAGGGTGCTTTCGTAAGCTTCAGTTTTGTCACCAGGCATCTCTACGGTGCTGTCAACGCTGTCGCCATCGGCGAGGCCAGCAGCAGCCAGGTTATCGCCCTTATCCTTGGAACCATTCTCATAGTGATAAAGTTCGGTAACTTTTTCACCGGTCTTATTGATGATGGTGTAAACACCAATTTCCATTGTTTCAGACTTTTCCGCATCAGCCTTTTCTTCTTCAGCTTCAGTAGCTTCTTCTTTGGCGTCTTCTTTGGCTTCTGCAGTGGTTGCCTCAACCTTAGCATCGTCCTTAGCAGCTTCGGTAGCCTTTTCTTCTGCGGGGGCACCACAGGCAGCCAGAGATACGATCAGTACGGCGACGAGGCTCAATAATAATCCTTTTTTCATGCTTAAAGCTCTCCTTTGAATATAAGGAAATGCTATTAACGGTAATCAATACTTCTTAATAGCAACTTTCGAAGGCATGATAGCAAGGAAGCCTCGACCAATTGTTAACAAAAGAAACTAAAAATCTACAAAGTGCCTGCTCTATCTCTTGTATAGAGCAGTTAATCTTAATTTTGTGCAAAATATTTAAGTATTAGCGTGGGGGCCCTGTGTGCAAGTTCGCAGATAATGGGCGGTAGGTGGTAGCTATAATTTCGATTTTCTCGAATCTTCTACAAATTCTCCAGTAATGGGTGCGTCTGTATGCAAAAGCGCAGTTAGCAGGTGAGCACTCCTGCAAGTTTTCAGCAAATGGATGGTCTAGCCGAGCCTAACATTCCATTAGTTGAAAACTTGTCCGTAAATCCCGAGAATCAAATTAGAGCCCTCGAAATCTAGAGAATCAAATTAATGCCCTTGCTCCTGGGTCTGTAACATCGTGTTGATGTACTCCACCAGCATCTTTACCGCCGGAGCATTTTTGCCCCCACGCGGAATGATCACATCAGCATATTTTTTACTGGGCTCGACGAACTCCTCATGCATAGGCTTAACCGACGTAATGTACTGGTTAAGTACACTTTCCAGGCTGCGGCCTCTTTCCTTGGTATCTCGGACAATGCGCCGTAACAGCCTTTCGTCAGCATCTGTATCCACAAAGACCTTGAGGTCAAAAAGCTCGCGTAGTTCTGCATTCTCCAAAATCAAGATACCCTCAACCAGAATCACAGGTTTGGACTCAATTCTCAGTGTCTCCTTCTTCCTGGTGTGCAGGGTAAAATCATAAATTGGCACGTCGACCGCATGCCCTTGTTTTAACTCTAACAAATCTTCAATCAGCTTGGCCGTTTCGAAAGACTGGGGATGGTCATAATTGAGCCTAGCCCTCTCCTCCAGGCTCAAGTCATCATGGGGCCAGTAATAATAGTCATGACTGATCAGGGTAATGTCATCCTGAAAAATATCTCTCAGCTTTTTGATAATCGTAGTTTTGCCAGAGGCACTGCCGCCAGCGATTCCCACCAAATATGGCACAGTATTCATACACCACCTCTTAATCCAGACAAGCTGGTTTGTGTTAATTCTAAGCTAATTAGTCAGTTTTTGCCTATGAGATCTCTAGCTGGGAATAATTAAATTGCTCCTAAAAAAAGGGCAGATCTTTCACCTAAGGGAAAGATCTGCCTCATAAGGTCTAGTTAAGCGGTCTGGTTAATTGGCAGGCCCAAATAATCTTGGACCTGAACCAACCTAGTTTATCTTCTAAACGACCTACTACTCCTAAACCTCTTTAGTTTATGGTCTAAGCAAGCTACTTACTTTGGTTGCCTAGCTTACTCACCCTTGGGAGCCAGCCAGACAGAGGTGAGCTCGTACTCGGAAGATGTCTTGCGGGACTCGGTGGAGGGGTGCCCCTTGATGTAATCTTTGAGGAAGCCGGTATAGCCAAAGTTGCGGAAGAAAACCATGGGGAGGTCTTCGCGCAGGTAGCCTTGTACTTCCTTGTAGATCTCGGCACATTTTTCGGGGTCAGTTTCTTTGAGCCCAGCAGCCAGAAGCTCATCCACTTCCTTACGGCTGTAGCGTCCGTAGTTCATGCCGCCATCTGTACCAAATTTTGCGTCAATGTCTGATACATCAGGACCAATGTAGCCGCCCAAAAGGGTCATTTCGAAATCGAAATCTTCCAGAATCTTGGCATCGTAGGTGGGGTCGTCCATGGAGTTATGCTCTAACTTAATTCCGCATTTTTCCAATTGGGCTTTGAGAACAGGTACAAAGTTATCCCAGCCAGGATAGGTATCCACGGTCACGGTGAAGTAGAAGCCGTCTTCATCTTTTTCGTAGCCAGCCTCTTCAATCAGTTCCATGGCCTTTTCAGGATCATACTCAGGCAGGGTCGCGTCTTCATTGATCGCCCAGGCAAACTGGTAAGGGATAAAATATTTAGCGACTGTGCCTTCGTCCTTGTAAACACGAGTCAGGAGGTCTTGAGCATCAATGGCGTAGGCAATAGCTTCACGCAGGCGGACGTCGGTAAAGATGCCCTCTTGCATGTTAAAGAGGATGCCTGCCATGTTGGGGAAATCCATGGGGAAGCTGATGACCCCATCCATGTCCTTGACGGTATCCATTTCCGCCGCGGGTACACCCAAGCGGTTGTTATCTACTTCACCGGCCAACCAGGCTTGGTGAGCTGCCATCTGGTCAGGGATTACTCGGAAGATAACCTTGTCTAGGTGGGCCTTTTCACCGAAGAAGTCATCATTACGTTCTATAGTGATGCTCTCACCGGGGACTTGTTCCACAAATTTGAAGGGGCCGGTGCCAATGGGGCTTTGGTTGGTGGGATTCTCCAGTACATCGCCCTCTTCATAGAGGTGCTTAGGCATAATATAGGTGCCCATCCAGGCCAGGCGGCCCAGAATAGATACATCAGGTTCGGGTAAAACGAGTTCTACGGTGTTTTCGTCTGGGGCCTTAATCTCTACGAGTTTGGACAGGAAGTCTGAAGCAAAGCCCTTGGTTTCAATAGCTTTCTGGAAAGTGAATACTACGTCATCCGCCGTAAAATCTACGCCATCGTGCCACTTAACACCTTCATGCAGGTGGAAGGTCAAGGTCTTGCCATCTTCGGAAAATTCCCAAGATTCCGCGAGGTCAGGTACAACCTCATTATCGACGTTGAGCTTCACTAGCTTGTTCATGATATTTTGCACAACAATGTAACCCTCATTAGGGTTGCCAAAGCTCGGAATGTAGGCACCGGGTTCGCTGGGAATGGCGACCACAAAGGTACCTCCCTCCACAATGTCTGAATCTTCTTCTGCAAAGACGGCCGTGCCGACCACACCCAAGGTGAGGATGAGGACCAGGAGCAGGCTCGTTAGTTTTTGAAGCTTTTCTTTCATTTACACTTTCTCCATTCTTAATTTTTATAATTAACCAGTTCGCCCTAGGCTTAGCTGGAGAATTATCACTTGTTTATGAGTTAGGCCTCCGTGTACTTAGCCCTTGTCGCTGAACACTGGCGCTGAGAACGCTTAAGGCCCTGGCAGTTGTCTAAGAGCAGGCGGGTATAGGGATCTTGCGGTCCCGCAAGAATTTCTTCTGTAGATCCCTTCTCCACGATATGCCCGGCTTGCATGACCATGAGGCGGTCAGAGATATAGGCCGTCGTGGCCAGATCATGACTGATGAAAATCAAGGCCATATTGCTTGCCGCCTTGAGGTCCAGGAGCATGTTGATAACTTCCGCGCGCACAGAAACGTCCAAGTTAGTCACTGGCTCATCGGCAATCAAAAGACGGGGGCTCAAGAGCATGGCCCGCAAAATGGCAATGCGCTGCAGCTGGCCTCCAGATAGTTCATAGGGATAACGGCGGATAAAGTCCTCAGCCGGGAGGAGACCAGCTTGTTCCAAGGCTTCCATGGCTCGGGCCAAACCCTGTACTTTTGACTTGGCCAAGCCGTGCAGCTGGAGGGGACGCAACAAAATCTCACCAATCGTCAAACGCTGGTCGAAGACATCGTAAGGGTTTTGAAAGACTGTCTGCACTATTTGGTAATAGGCCAAGCG
>CAYNNG010000020.1:1301-15479 GCA_964398655.1 uncultured Oscillospiraceae bacterium | reverse complement strand
AGACATCGTAAGGGTTTTGAAAGACTGTCTGCACTATTTGGTAATAGGCCAAGCGGTCCTGGCGCAGCAGTTCCAAATTCGGCTTACCCTCCAGGAGGATTTCCCCCTGGTCCGCCTGTTCTAAGCCAAAAATGAGTCTAGCCAAGGTAGATTTACCGCAGCCAGATTCTCCGATCAGGCCCAGGCTCTCTCCGGCTCTCAGTTAGAAGCTAACCCCGTCAACAGCCTTAATCACCTTTTGCCTGCCGCCATAAAAGTACTTGACCAGATTATTGACCTCCAGCAAGGGCTTTTCCGCATAACTAGTCATCCTGGTACCTCCGGGGAAAATGACAGGCTACATAGCGCTGCGAGTCTGCGGTCCCGCCGGCAGGAACCTGTGAGTTGCTGGGCACAGGAGTTAGCAAAGGCTTCTCTTCATAGCAAAGATCTTGCGCAGAGGGGCAGCGGTCCGCAAAGGGGCAAGCCTTGCCCTCCTCCCTCAAGTCGGGCAGGCTGCCCGGAATACCTTGCAGGCGCTGTCCACGCTGGCTAAGGTCGGGGAAGGAAGACAGGAGGCCCTCCGTATAAGGATGATAGGGCTCTGCAAAAACCTGGTCTACCGGCCCCTGCTCTAAGAGGCAGCCCGCATACATGACCAGGACCTCCTGGCAGGAGCTAGCCACCACCGAAACATCGTGGGTAATCATAATCCGTGTCAAGGACACCTTCTGTTCAATAGCCAGAAGTTCTTCCAGAATCTGCTTTTCAGTAAGCACATCCAGGGCAGTTGTAGCTTCATCCATAATCAGGAGGTCCGGCTCCAGCATGAGGCTCAGGGCAATATTGACTCTCTGCATCATGCCGCCCGAGAGCTCATGGGGGTAAGCCCGGTACACCCAGTCATCTAAGTTAACCAAATCAAACAGGTCTTTAGCCCTGGCTGCCACCTCACGCTTCGAGCTATGCGGCCGGTGGGCCAGGTAGATAATCTGGCCCCAGCTCATAACGTTGGGGTCTCCTAAACCCAGGAAGGAAAGGCTGGCTTCAAAGAGGATCGCCGAGGAAATAGATTGGGAGACATTAGCGAGGACGGGAAAAATGCCATGGGGGACAATGTAGCGAAAGAGCACGTACCGGTCATTTTCTCCCAGCACCTTACCAGCTTTGACAAAGGTCCTCTCTTTGAGAGACTTGGTCTGGGCATTCATAATCTTGGCCGTGCCCATCCACGAAGTCAGGCCGATAACCAGGGTCACCTTGCCCATGCTGGAACCAAAGATAGCCACCACCATAATAATTAGGAAAAAAGTGGGTAGCATCAAGAAAATATTGATCAGCTCATTGAGAAACCGGTCCAGCTTTCCCCCATAGTAGCCGGCCACCGCCCCCAAGCTGGTACCAATAAAAGTCCTCCTAAGTCAAGTGGATCCGGGGATCCACCAGGGCATAAATAAGGTCTGACAAAATCATAAAGAAGGTCACAGAGATGGACAGCATAAGGTAGATCTCAGATAATACCGCATAATCCCGTTTTGTGACAGCATCAATGATGACCCGGCCCATGCCTGGCCAGGCAAAGACAATTTCAATCATGGCAGCGCCTGCGAGTACAAAGGATAAAGATAGGCTGAAGGCAGTAATTACAGGAATGATCGCATTACGCAGGACATACTTATGGTAAATTCTGTTTTCCAGAACGCCACCAGCCCGCAAGGTTTTGATGAAGTCTTCGTTGAGAATTGAGCGAACGGAGGCTCTGGATACACGGAAATAATAAGGAATTTGAATGACCACCAAGACGCTCACCGGCAAGAACATATGATGGAGCAGGTCACCCAAACGGGCCAGGCCAGTATAAGTTTCTCGGAAGCTGTACATGCCGCCTGTGGGAAACCAGCCTAGTTTCACAGCAAAAAAGATGATGAACATCATGGACAGCCAAAAGCTGGGGATCGCGTCAATCACATAAGAAATATTGCATAAAATTCGGTCCAGCCTGCTGCCTGCGCGTTTACCCGCAAAGAGACCTAAAAACGTGCCCAAAAGGGTGGATATGATCATTGCGGTAAGCGAGAGAACCAGCGTGAGGAAATTAATAGCAAATATTCGATACCAAACTCGTCGCGCACGACCAGGTATTAGTTGAAAACCGCAGTCTCACCGATGATGGGATAAACCACCAGCGGGGCCGCGGGGAAGGCTACGGGTGGGTTGAGGGTATACTTTCCAGTCACGAGAATTTCCAAAACCTTATCAAGGAGCAGCCGGTCGTAGATTTCCGCCGCCTCGGGAAGGGAGTGGAAGGCATCCTCATAAAAGTAGTCTGGCCTTCCCTTCACGGCCCCGTACCAGTCCATCACATAGACATTATCATAAGTGGCTGCGGCCGCGGCCAAGTTCTGGTTATTAGAGGATTCCCAGACAATAGGTACCACCGTATTTACAAAGATCAGGGGTCGATCTCCGGCCAGGGTCACATAGCTTTGAATTACGCTGTCCTCAACCCAGCTGTTGGTTGACATGGCCACCACAAGGATATCCGGCTGGGCGCCCGTCTGGTCTAAAGCCTCAATTAGGGCCAGACCGTCCGGAAATTGCCGGCTGGCTGCAGCGTCTATATAGACGTTGGGGACGTAAGTTCGAATGCTGGGTATAGCCAGAGCCGTAACCGAGTCTCCCCAAATGGCTAGGTTAAGTTTAGCCAGGACGTTTAGGGCAGACTGGGAATAGCCAAAGGGGTTGGCCTCGGATACCCAGGCCTCGTCGCGATCCAGGAGATCAGCCGGCAGGCGGCCGATGCGGTACGCCACTTCGGCTGGCAGGGTGGGGCCGTAGATCTCCGTCCCCGCCTCAGCTTCTACTCCAGCCTTGGTACTGCTTGGTTCAGCCGAAGAATCGGGTTCAAGAGATCCTGCGGGCTCGTGTTCACTTGACTGTTTCTCCCTAGCCGCGGCCAGGCTGGCCTGGACCGAAGCATTCGCCCGAATGGCCTCTTCCACCGCCGTTTGCTCCAGCTTAGGCGGACCAGCTTGCGCATTTTGGGGTAGCAAGGTCAGGACCAGCAAGATTAAGCACAGAGTGGCTGTACAAGCAGTCTGCAGGCGGGCCGAGAGTTTGCCATAAGCCTGGAAGATCTGGTAAGTCAACTCAGATAAGACCCCAACCAGCAAGACCTGTAGCAGCAGCCTCAGGCCAAAAGCCGCGCTCGAAAAGCGCAGAGCTACCTCCAGCATTATCATGACTGCGTATTGCCAGAGGTAAAGGTGATAGGAGCGAGCAGCCAGGTAGCTAAAGGTCCGAGACTTGAGAAATCCCAGCCCAGGCACCGGCTTAACCCCACCCAGGTAGATGTAAAGACAGGCCAACAAACTATAGAGGTAGAAGCCGCCCCGGTAGAGTAAGGCAGAGTTAGCATCAAAGCTAAAAAAGGCCCCCACAAGTCCCAGCAGGGATAGCCAAACCAGGAAAGTACGCCCAGCGAGGGAGAGACCTGAGCTGGTCTTAGAGCAGTAATTAGAGGCAGATATCTGCGATCTAGACCTGCCAGTGGGAGCAAAAGGCCTAGCCTGCCAGGCTCTAGTTTTGCCTGGTCTCGGCCGACTGCCCGCTAGAAGGCAAACACCAGCTCCGTTGAGGAAGGCATGGGCCCGCATGAGACTATGATAGTAATAGGGCGTGGGATCTCTCCCCGCCTGATAGGCCAAGCCCATATATAAAGCCGAACCCAGGCCCAGGGCCAGCAAACAGCCTCCGGTAAACCGCCGGCTAAAGGCCAGCTTCCTCCGGATGTGTTCAAACAGTAGATAAATTAGAGGAAAAAACAAATAATACTGCAGTTCCAGGGACATAGCCCAGAGGTGGGTTAGAGGGTCAAAAAAGCCGCTGCGGTCAAAGTAGGACCGGTTGCGCCAGACCTCCGCGATATTGTGCCAGCCCAAAGCCGCAGAAGGCAGGGAGTTTTGGAAATAAGCGAAAACTACTGGCATGGCTAGGGCGGAAAAAATCCCCACGGCAGCCAGCACGAAGAGTAAGGGCGGCCAAAGTTTATTCAGCTTTTTTAGGTAGTAATTTCCCAGGTCCAGCCGGGGCATGTGCATAAAAGACCTGGTTGTGTAAAAGCCGGCCAAGGTCAAAAAGATGACCACACCCAGAAAGCCTCCGGGGACCACATCCGGCCGGATGTGGAAGGCTGCCACACCCAAAAGTGCCAAGACTCTTAGGCCATCTGCCCCTCTATCTCTCTGCGCGTGAGGATGTGCCACTTGTGGCTGTGTCACCTGCTTCCTAACCATAGGGTTAATTCTAACATGGGCGCATAAAATAACTGCAAAAAGTTAGGCGGTCCAAACCGCTTTCCTTTGTTATACTACTGCTATGATTGACTGGTTAATAAAAAAATTTGTGCCTAATCACGAGGCCGTCCAGGAGCCGGAGGTCCGGCGCGCCTATGGCAAGATGTCTGGCCTGGTAGGTATTGTTTGCAACCTGCTCTTGGCTGCCAGCAAGGGTTTAGCTGGCATCGTATCCGGCTCAGTCTCCATTACGGCAGACGCAGTCAATAACCTTTCTGATGCTTCCAGCAATATTGTCAGCCTGCTGGGCTTTAAGCTAGCCGGTAAACCCGCAGACCCCGAGCACCCATACGGGCATGCCCGCTATGAGTACCTGGCAGGCCTCGTCGTCGCCTTTTTCATCATGATCATTGGCTATGAGCTGGGCCGGAAAAGTGTTACGAAGCTGATTGAACCCGAACCCGTAGTTTTCTCCTGGCTCAACATGGCCATCCTCCTGGTCTCCATCCTAGTTAAGCTCTGGATGATGTTTTTCAACCACAAGATCGGCGACCTTATTTCCTCAGAGACTCTTATCGCGACTGCTGTAGACAGCCGCAACGACGTACTCACGACCGGTTCTGTATTGATTGCCGCCTTAATCTCTCATTTTGCTAACTTAGAGTTAGATGCCTGGATGGGACTTCTGGTAGCGATCTTCGTACTCTATTCCGGTATCGACCTTATCAAGGACACCTTGAGCCCCCTCTTAGGGGAGGCTCCTGATCCCGACTTAGTACAGCATATTCACGATAAGATCATATCCTATCCCGGTGTCCTCGGTCTGCACGACCTCATGGTCCATGATTATGGCCCTGGCCACCGTTTTGCCAGTGTGCACGTAGAAATGGCCGCGGAAAATGATGTGCTTCTGAGCCACGAAGTAATTGATGACATCGAGAAGGATTTTCTTAAGCAAGATGGTCTGCACCTGGTCGTTCACTTGGATCCCATCGTCACTCACGACCCTGAAGTCTCAGCTGCCAGGTCTTGGCTGGAGCAGGCAGTAAAGACTCTGGATCCCAGCTTAAGTGTCCACGATGTCCGTCTCGTCAAGGGCAGCCACCACAGCAATCTCATCTTTGATGTAGTCCGTCCTCCCGACCTGCACATGTCTGGGGAAGAACTAAAAACTGAGCTCAGCCGCCTGGTCAAAAGTCAGCACCCCAACTACAGGAGTGTGATTACGGTAGACGAAAACTACACCCCGCTGGGGCCAGAAGAGCAAAAGTAGCATCTGGAAGGAGCGCATATGTCGGCACCAGTAATCGTACAAATCATCCACGGCATGCAGGAATATACCGGCCGTTACCAAAACTTTAGAGACTATCTGGCAGAAAAAGGTATTCAGACGGAGGCCCAAAACCTCATGGGGCATGGTCCCGAAGCCCTGGCCCAGGGTGATCTCGGCTACTTCCCGGAAGATTGGTTCCACCTTGTCCAAGAACAGATAGATTTTCTGGCAAAACTTAAGGCAGATAACCCGGACGCTAAAATCATTGTTCTGGGCCATTCCATGGGGTCTTTTGCCGCCCGGACCCTGGCCTCTGTGGCCGGAGACCTGCTAGACGGACTCATTATCATGGGCACCGCGCAAATGCCCACTTTTATGCCCCATCTCGGTTTAACCCTGGCCCAGGCCATTATCACTTTCCGGGGCAAGCGATATAAGTCCAAATTCTTACGTAATCTCGCCTTAGGCAATTACAATAAGCCTTTTGAGCCCGCGAAAACGGGTGTGGAATGGCTGTCCCGTGATCCGGAAATTCAAGCAAAATATGTCGCGGACCCGCTCTGCAACTTTCTGCCCACCGCCTCTATGTTCCAGGGCATTTTTCAGGGCATGGCTTATATCTGCCCCGAGAAAAATATTAATAAAATCCCTCACGACTTACCCATTCTCCTGGTTTCAGGGGCCGAAGACCCGGTGGGAGAGCAAGGCAAGGCAGTAAATCAAGTTTACGCCAAGATGCAAAAGCTGGGTTTTAGCCAGGTTGAGAAAAAACTCTATCCCGGGATGCGGCATGAAGTTTTAAATGAGATTGGCAAGGAAGAGGTCTACCAGGACTTATACAACTGGATTGAAAAAGTAACGGCCTAGTCGTAGTTGGAGCTGACCTCGACCTCCTGACCGTGGTAAATAGGCTGCCAGGAGACATCTGTGAAGAAGAGGGCCGCAATCTGCACGCCCCCCCAAACCATGCCCAAGATAGGGAAAGCCAGAATGCCCGCGCTGAAAGTTTTGAGACTGCGCTTTTCCGACTTGACCAGATAGGACATGAGGGCCACCGTACCCAGGTAGCCCAGCACGGGTCCCAAGACATCAAAGATCAGCATTCCCGGCACAAAGAGAGGGTCGGTAATTTTGATCAGCAAGACAATGAAATAGAAGATGGTCGCGACCAGCATTACCGGAATGCGGGCTAAGAACCAAAAGCTGTCCAAAAGGTGCCAGTCTACCTTGAGCGACCGGCGCCAGAGGGCAGGACAATACAGACGCATAGTTTGTACAGTGCCTACAGACCAGCGTAGACGCTGACGCATCATTTGCTTGAAACCGGTAACCTGCTCATCGTAAAATACCGCCTGACGTACAAAGACTCCCTTTACCCCACGCAGGATCATCTGCATGGTAAATTCTACGTCTTCCGTCAAGGACTGGGTGTGCCAGCCCTGGTCCCGGATGAGGTCCAAGTCAAAGCTAAAACCGGTACCGGATACAGACGTGAGAGAAAGTCCTAAGCGGCCGCGGGCTTGATGCATAAAGCGGGATTGGAAGTACCAGAATAAGGCATTGGCTTCGGCTATCGCGTTGGCGCCAGGATTGGTGCTGTCACGGAAGCCTACTAAAAGTCTGCCGCCCGCCTGCACATGCCGGTCCATTATCTTCAAGAAATCCTTGTCTACCAGGTTGTCAGCATCAAAAATCACACAATGGTCAAAGTTCTTCAGAGGTCCCTGCAAGGTCTTCTGGAAGAACCAGGAAAGCGCAAAGCCCTTCGTGGCTTTGCTGGGGTCGTTACGCTCATATACCTGGGCCCCGTGTTCCCGGGCCAAGGCTGCCGTCCGGTCCTGGCAATTGTCCGCAATCACGAAAACCTCATAGAGCTCTCGCGGGTAGTCTAAGTTTTGCAAGCTATTCAGCAAGCGGGCAATCACAGTTTCTTCATCACGGGCGGAGATCAAGATGGCAAACCGGGTCTTTGGGACCTGGTAGGTCCGGGAGATGCTGTCCAGCTTGCGATTCTTTGGTATGCCACAGGCAATCAAAAATACATCGTAAAAGAAAGTCAACATCATGAGACCCATAGCAGTGCTGCAGATCCATCTAATGAGCTCTAAAAAATCACGCCAAGAATCAAACATAAAAGGCTTTTGCTCCTTGTTGACCTATAAGGTAATCAGGCTTCGTTTCCAGTCAAGCTAGACGGCTGTACTTGGTGTCTTAGCCTGGCTAGAACACCTGTATTATAACATAGGGAAATTAAAAAACGATTAAATTTCTGCTTCAAGCCTAGGAATCGGCATTTGAACAGATATTTCTAGCTAATAAAGCTTTAGCCTAGAGGATTTGCAGGACTAATTGGTCCCGCTCAAAGACAAGCCTACACCTTTAAGAACTCGGCCAAAGACCAGCTGGTAAAGTCCGGAATAAAACTTTCGGAGGCCGCACTCCCCTCCTGGATGTAGGCATTTTCCACCCCTAGGTCCTCCGCGTAATCCAACCAGGCCTCATAATCTTCACCTGCGATGTCTGTCTGCAGTTCAGGATAAGCCTCCAGGCCAGGCATGGGCGTGTATTGACTCATCAAACTAAGGTAGATCTGATTCCCATAACAGGTATGGAGATACCGGGTAATGGCCTTGGCCTCGTCCAGCAGTCCAGGCAGGAGCAGCTGACGGCAGACTAAGCCGCGCTGGAGCAGGGGCTCTGCCTCTGTCACCTCCCTCCCCTCCTGAAACTGGCAGGGACCCACCTGGTGGAACATCTCCGCGATCGCGGCTTGGGCAACTTCTCGGTAAGCTGCTACCCGAGAATATTTACGGGCACTTAGCTCTGTCCAGTAACGAAAATCAGGCAAGTAGATATCAATGAGCCCGTCCAATTCTCGCAAGGCAGCTACAGATTCATACCCCGAAGAGTTATACACGATAGGAATAGTCAGGCCAGCCGCCCTAGCCGCTGGCAAGGCGGCTTTGAGATGAGGGATAAAATGCAAGCCGGTCACCAAATTGATATTGGCCGCTCCCAGGTCTTGGAGCTTCAGCATCACCTGGACCAGGTCAGACAGACTGAGAGCCTGGCCCACCCCCTGCTGAGAAATGGGGCGGTTCTGGCAATACACGCAGGCTAAATTGCAGCCAGAGAAAAAGATGGTGCCCGAGCCTTGACAGCCGGAAATAGACGGCTCCTCCCACATATGTAAGGAAGCACGGGCCACCTTTAGCTGGGCGGTCATGCCGCAGGCCCCCCGCTCCCCGCCTAGGCGGTTTACCCCGCAGTTCTTGGGGCAGAGCCTGCAGGAGACATAACGCTTGAGGTCTAGCCCCTCCAGGTGGGATTTAGGAGATTTATTCTTAACTTGAGACATAGCAAAAAATGTGGCTTGGTCTGGATCCTACGAAGACCAAAGATCTATAAAGGCCTGGGGCTACTGAGCTTGAGGGATTAGGTCGCTAGCCTCACCTATATACAGGAGCTGGAGCTCATGCAGGGCGCGGGTGGAAGCCAGGTAGAGCAGATGGGCATCCTCAGGGTCTTGATAGCGGCCTTGGCTGGCGTCGGACACAATTACCCCGTCAAACTCCAGGCCTTTAGTCTGCCGAACCGGGAGAATGTACAGGTCCAAACGGTCTTGAGTTTGGTCTGATTCTAACTTGTCCGGCCAAGGGAAAGTCTGCCAGGTAATTTCGTAACTGCCCTCTTCCGTAGCATAGGGGGCGGGATCCTCGCTGAGCAGGTCCGCAGCCCGCGCCTGGGTTTCTTCCAGGTCACGACAGATCAGGGCCAAACGCCTGCCGCCTCGGCGGTAGAAGTCCGCCAGACTCTGGCGGCAGCTCTCTGACCAACCTTCCTCCGTTATCTGTTTTACCTGGACCGGCTGGCCATGCCGTTCGAAGGGCACAAGGTCTTGGTCCTGAATAATCTGACGGGCAAAGTACATGATTTCATAGCTTGATCTGTAGCTAGTTTTTAACTCAAACACATAGTTGGGATTTATCCGGTAAATCTTCAGTAAATTTTCTGTATAGTCCAGGGGCAGAGGGAAGCGGATTGCCTGGCTGGGGTCGCCAAAGAGGTTGCTGGGACAAGGGAAACTCTCCGCCAGGAACTCATGCTCTAAGGGCAGAAGGTCCTGACTTTCGTCTACCAAGAGGAAATAGTAAGGCTTATGTGAAGGCCGAACGCCCAGGTAGAGGCTGAGTCTGGCCAGAATGATCAGATCCAAACGGTCATAGCGGCGGAAAATTTCTTTCTCATAGAGCCCTGGCAGCACGGCGGCAAGCGCGGGTGAGGCAAGAAATTCTCGATAAAGCTTATCCAGGTCTAAGGCCGCATCCGCGGCTAGACTAGCCTTGAGCCGACGGCCGCCCGAGCTTTCGCCGCCTCTTACTTCTTCATCTTCTGGACCCCAGGCTGCCTCCTGGTCTCGGGCTTCCTGGTCCAAGTAGTCATCTAGACCTTCCTGCCAAGTTGCTTCAGGGTTTGGGTAGTCCACTTCTGAGATCTCGTCAGCCTCCACACGGGCTGCCCTGGTCAGGTCACGCTCTCCCGTACCCGGTTGGGGGAAGCGCGCAGCTAAGTTTTGGCCATAAGCGGCCAGGAGCTGAGATAAGAGAGGGCTAGCAGCCAGGCGAAGACGGTCTGGACTAGCTTCTTCGTAGTCATAGTTAGCCAGTTTGGGGGACAACAGGCCCACCTGGTCTTTGGCCAAGTCCACCAGGGTAGCCAAAGACAGGCTTTCTTCCCCGAGGGCCGGCAGGGCGAGGCTGACATAGTCGGCAAAGAGCTTACTGGGGCTGACAAACAAGATACGCTTAGCTGAGAAGCGCTGCCGGTAGAGCAGCCAGGCCGCCCGGTGTACCGCCACAGAGCTCTTGCCCGAGCCGGCAACGCCCCAAACCAAGAGGGACTGGTGTTCCGGCAGACGGATGAGGGCATTCTGGCCTTTTTGCAGGCTGGCGGCGATTTCCTTAAGCTCAGGCGCGGAAGCCTGGGACAGGATATCCCGCAAAAGATCATCCGAAGAGCCCTGGTCAAAGTCGGCCACCTTGACCAGTTGGCCTTTACATATGGTGAGCATTTGCTTTTGCCAGAGCTGACCCTGGATGGGACCCTGAGGGCCCTGTATAGTTACCGGTCCCGGTTCGGCATCGTAGTAGAGGCTGGCGAGAGGGCTGCGCCAGTCCACAACCAGGCTTTCCACCTGCTCACTGTCGTAGAGGCTGCGCAAACCAATATAGTAGTCTTCCGCCTCCTCTCGACTTTCATCTCCATAAGAAAAAGTCAGTTTGCCAAAATAGGGCCGGTCTTCCAGCCGTTGGTATTCAGCAATTTGTTTTTTCAGCGCCTGACGGCGGCCAAAGATCTGGCGTAGGTCTTCCTGGGCCACGGCATTATCCGCAGTATTGGCGGAATTCTTGGTATCCAACCGGTCATCCCAGGACATGGCCTTGACCTGGACCTCCCAGTCACTCAAGGCCTCCAGCTGGTCCTGAAGCCGTTTGATCTCTTGGTCCAGCCAGTCCAGGATCTGGGCCAGGTGTTCAGCCTCTGCCTGGAAAATCTCTTGCTGTCGATCTCGCTGTGTATTTTCTATCATAGTAAAGTCCTTATGCTTAGTCACTTTCAGGGAAAATATCTATTCATTATAGTATATTAGCTTGGGTTCTGTTAGCTGCCGTTTGCTAGTCCCCACCTGCGCAGCCCCGCTACCCCTAAGAGAGCAAATGCTTTAGAATCACTATTATGTTAGCGTCCATCCGCAGAGATTTTCACGAAGCTCAAATGCAAAAGGGTGATTGGCCCTTGCTCCTCCTGTTAGCTTTTGTCAGCCTGCAGCTGGTAACCCTGATCCTTTGGGGCAGTCCTAAGATCTTTTCCGAGGCAGAAACCGTTCCCGCTCAAGCCTTGCTGGGGCAAATCGTCCTCTTTGTGGTCTGCTTTTGCTTGGCCCTGTGCTTACGTATCAAACAGCCCAGCTTTAAGTTCTGGGCTCTGACTTCTGTGCTAATCAGCAGCTATCTAATTTGGCTCATGGTCCTGCGGGCAGACCTCACCTTTAGCCTAGGCAGCCTGGTCTGCCTTGCCTGCCTTCTCTGGACGAATTTTGCCCCCCAGGCTCTGCGCCCCTCGCAGCCAGGATCTAGCCCTAAAAATTTTGCCGCGGCAGGCCCTGATTTGGATAGGTACTCAACGGGGCTATACCCCTTAAACGCCCCACCTAGGCTAGCTCCGAACCTCTCCCGCAAGCGAGAACTGGCCCTCGGCCTCCTGCTCCTGGGGTCGGCCCTCTTCATCCACTTATTTTTTATGGGCCGGCTTTCACTTTGCCGGGTTTGGGGCCTGTCTACCCCCAGCTACGATTTTGGCCTTTTTAATCAGATGTTCGCCTACATGAAAGAGACCGGGCTTCCCCTCACAACCCTGGAGCGGGACGGCCTTTATTCGCATTTCCAGGTGCACTTTTCCCCCATTTACTACCTGCTTCTGCCCTTATATGCCCTATTCCCCCGGCCCGAGACCCTACAGATTGCCCAGCTCTTAATTGTTTGTTCCGGGCTCGTCCCCCTTCTGCTCCTAGGCCGTCGCTTCCAGTTGCCTTTTCTGCTCCAGGCAGGGGTTGCAGCCGCCTATTTACTGCAACCGGGATTGGTGCTAGGCAGTTTTTACGATTTGCATGAGAATTGTTTTCTCGCTCCCCTAGTCTGCTGGCTCTTCTGGGCTATTTTTCAGGGTAAATTTTGGTTCAGCCTCCTCTTTGCCCTCTTGCTTCTCCTGGTCAAGGAGGATGCCGCCCTCTACCTGGTTTCCGCTGGCCTCTTTGTTTTTTTCTCCCCCCTCTTAAGTCAACAACGTTACAGGGTTTGGCCTGGGTTAAAAAAAGACTCTGCCCCACTAGGTCTTGTGGCTGAACCTCCAGCAGGCCAGCCAATTCCACAGCCACCCCGCAAAGGCCTGTCTATTTCAGCTTCCCTGTTAGGGCTTTTACTAGCAGCCCTGGGGTTTCTGGGCTTTCTCTTGATTTCTACCTTCCTAGAACAGTCGGGTGAGGGCCTGATGTCTTATCGTTTTGACGTTCTGCAGCAATACGGAGGCGCGGGTTTACTGGGCATTCTACGTTCAATCTTCCAAAATCCCGCACAAGTCTTGGGCCTCATGTTGGCTGCCCCCAAACTTTCTTACTTATTGACTATTGCGCTGGCTACCGGATTTTTGCCCTTCCTCCAGCTGTCCCGCAGCCATTACCTGCTCTTCCTGCCCCTATGCGTGATGAACTTAGCTACGGACTATGCCTATCAATACGATATATTCTTTCAATATAATTTTGGCAGCCACAGCTTCCTGATCATTGCCTTGCTACTTGCTGTGATAGGGCTTACAGGTAGGTGGCCCGTCCAGGCCGAACCTTCTAAACTCTGTTTTAAACCCCAACTGACCTCAGCTTTTGCCGCCATCCTACTTGCAGTTGCCGTTTTGGGCAGCGCCTCTCTGAGTTTGTATTACATCCAAACGCAAGATTATTATGTGAGCAAATATCAGGGTGATCCCGAGTTTTACCGAGCAATCCGCCAAGACCTGGAAGCCCTGCCTCGGGATAAGGTTATAGGCGCCAGCACTTTTGCTACCACCTTTCTCGCGGACTGCCCCCAGCTTTACGACCTCAAATTTCATGAAAGTGTTTCAACAGGCAACCGAGACCTAGATATCCTAGTTTGGGCTCCCAACCAAGCGGGAGACCAGATCAGTAAAGACCCCTGGGTAAGTCAAGTGTGGAAGCTCTATCAGTCCCAAGGCTATATCGAAAGGCCGGATCTTTCGGCCAACGGCCTGCTCAAAGTTTTAAGCAGGCCAGACCTGACCCCCACAGGCCTGGACCCACAAGACCTGCCTCCTCAAAACCTGCACCCCGCTAACCTAGATTTTACAGGCCTTGAACCCCAGATCTAGGACCTGCAGGCCTGAAGCTTAAGGAAAAATAACTCCCTAAAAACAAAGCCTCCTTACGGAGGCTAGGGGAAATTCCCTGATTTGTTGATTCAGTAGGCTGATTCAGTAATGGATAAGTCTCTAATAGATAACTCTCGTTACCTCTACACCACAACTAATACGCCACAACTAAGCTTTAACCGAAAGATTCAGCCGTAAACGCGTCAGGCAGCAAGTCGGTCAGAGACTTTTCCTCGTAGCTGCCATCTGGTTTGAGGGCCAGGGTAACAAAATCTTCCGCAGCAAATTCCGCTAGGACTTGGCGGCAAATCCCGCAGGGCCGAGCGAATTCATCAGCATCTGTAACCACAGCCAAGGCCAAAATTTTCCGGTTACCCGTAGAGATCGCCTTAACCACAGCTACGCGCTCCGCGCAGATCGTAGCACCGAAGCTTGCGTTCTCAATATTGCAGCCGGTGTAGATCTGCCCATCTTGAGCCAGAACAGCCGCCCCTACCCTAAATTGAGAATATGGCACATAGGCCATTCTTTGGGCGTAAAGGCAAGCCTGGATAAGTCGGTCTTTCTGCTCGCTGTTGATAGCCATTATTGATCCTTTTGCTCCTGCTTACTGGCAGGCTTTTTCGCCTTGCTAGCGGAACTCGACTTCTTACTGACCGTGCTGTCCGCCTTAGGGCTGGCAGCTTTAGACTT
>CAYNNG010000020.1:0-1201 GCA_964398655.1 uncultured Oscillospiraceae bacterium | reverse complement strand
CTGGCAGCTTTAGACTTGCTTGCAGCCTTAGTCGCCGCAGTTTTGGTCTTGCTGGCAGAGGCTTTCGCCTTAGTCGCAGCAGGTTTGTCCGCGCTGGCCTTAGCTTTGCTGGTGGTTTTAGCTGCCGTCTTAGCTTTGGCCGCGGTCGCGGTTTTAGCTTTGCTTGTGTCTGCGCTCTCTGTTTTAGCAGGAGTTTTAGCCTTGGCCGTAGGAGCCGCCTTAGCCTTGGTAGTAGTTGTCTTTGACTTGTCTTTAGTCTTAGCTGCAGCTTTAGCCGTCTTAGCAGCCTTTGCTGTCTTTTCAGTCTTCGCCGCAGGCTGGCTTTCTTCCTGCTCCGATATTTCTTCTTCCGGCGGCACAATTTCGGTTTTTCCGGCTTTTACGGGCTTTTCAAGCTTTTCAGACTTTTCAGCTTTTTCAGATTTTCCAGCCTTCTGATCTGCAGCTTTTACTTCTGCAGTTTCACTCTGATTGGCCTCGCTTGCCTCAACTTTAGCTTTTTCCTCAGCTTTAGTCTCAGCGCTAGCTTCTGGCTCAGACTCCGCGACAATCTTGTCATATACATCTAGGAACTGCTGCAGCCAAGTAATACGTGCTGCATAGTCTTGGGCCAGGTGCTCCAATTCACTTAGCAGGACGGGATCTTCGCAATGTTCAAAGTTAAAGGCAAAAAGCTTACGTTCTGCTTCCTTCAAGGCCGTTAAAGTCGCCATCTGCTGCTCACGCAAGCCGGAGTTTTCCACCCTTTCCTCTAAGAGGTCACGCAGATTATCTGGCTCCTCGCCACGCTCATCTGCGCCAGAAATAATATCAGCACGCACAGTACGCTCTTGATTTAAGAGGTCCTGCCAGGCATGAAATTTTTCACTGTAATCCTTAATTAAGGCAAATAATTCTTCAGACAAATTGCTATACCCCCTGAAATTACTGCCCTCTATTATAACATGGACCCTATATTCCGGATATGTTGCGGCAGTATGGCGGGACAGATCAAAAGATTACGCCTGCAAAAACGAAAAGTTTTTTGAGGCGTGTCCACTTTTTAGGCCGGATTCCCTGAACTGTCAATGGCGCCTTCGGCACCGCTTTACGGTTATGACCATTGACAGTTCAGGTCTTTCGGCCTTTAGTTAATCAAGCCTCAAAAACTTTCCTTTTATCTATACATCTGTACCAATGTACCAACTGGGTGATGCCTGTG
>CAYNNG010000019.1:0-34995 GCA_964398655.1 uncultured Oscillospiraceae bacterium | reverse complement strand
AAAGCTTTAACTTAAGGGCTCGTTTGTTTGTCTGCTATTCAATTTTCAAGGTCCTGAACCTTCCGTCTGCCGAAAGGCGCTCCGCTATCATACCAAGCGTTTTCGGTGTCTGTCAAATGTTTTTTTGCTTTTGTTAACCTGACTAACTTTTGCCAATTTTGTTTCACCTCCCTTAGCTATTAGCTCTAAGTAGGTGCCTTTAATCGATCCTTCAAACCCGTTTTTGCCTCATGTTTTCTCGTATTAAGCCTGATCCAGTTCTCTTACCATAAAAAAACGCTGTCTCAGGTTAGAGCCTGAGACAGCGTCGTAGCTTGTGGGCAAGAGCTTGGCCGCGCTGGTTTATTCTTCGTAGATTAAGCCGTTGGCCAGCCAGGCTATGCGCGAGGTGGCTATCCAGGTATTGCCTGATCTTGACGCCATGGGGTTAATGTCCAAGGAGGAGGCATCTACACCCGAGCCGCCGGGCATCAGTTCACCTAGTACACCTCCGCTGTAGACCTCTAAGCCTCCGTCCTGCGTAATCAAATAGAACTTAGAACCTTCTGGATTTGATATATAAGAGGCTACATTATCTGCGAGTTTGACAGCCGAACTGCCGGACTCTCGAGCCCAGAGGCTGCCATTCTTCAGGTAGTAAATAGCTGAGCCATCTTCATTAGAGGATATATGGCTGATATCTCCCTTTGCGATCTGCACGGCTGCGGCATCTGCCGAGGCCAGGTTAGACCGCGTGTCAATGCCATAGAAGGTGCCTTGCTGGTCGGTCCAGTAAAGTCCGTAGCCTGAGGCAAAGACTTCTTTAACTCCTTGGAAGAGGAGGGAGGCCTGGCTGCCGCCCTGGCCATCTCCCGGGGCATAATCATTAGCCAGGTAGAGATTGCCTTGGTCCCAAATCGCTAGCGAACCATAGGTGCTGCCATCCGTGGAGCCTACGGGCAGGATCAAACTTTGCTCCGAAAGGTACCAGTTAGGGTTAGAGACCTGGTCTATACTGCCGTCTACGTTCAGGCGGACGATGGCATTGCTGCCCACCTGGTAGCTCAGGACTTCGCGCCCATCTTGAGTGCGGCGGATATAGCTGGGACTGCCCGGTACAGACTTCGCGAGCCGGGCCGGCTCACTGCCTAAAACCTCCGGACGATAGATATATACCGTCATATCATCTTGGAAAACCGCCAGCTTACCATCTGAAGTTAGCGCGTCCAGCTTAATATTGCCTTGACTGGTATAGGATTGCAGGGGTTCTGCGAGCAAATTGCCTTCCATGTCTAGGACTTTTACGCCTGCCTCACTAACTACCAGGAAGCTGCCAGCATCTTCGGCCATCAGGGCATCTGTGACATTAGCCGCAATTACGCGGGGCTGCAGGTCTAAGTAGGACAAGTAATAGAGCTGTCCCGAAGAGATATAGGCCAAGCCTTGATTACCTACTAAGTTTTCCAGCCCCTGAGCTGAGCCAAAGGGCAAGTTAATCGCTTCGTTTTGGCTGCTGGAGAAGAGCTGGTACTGTCCAGCGGAGTTTAGGCCCACCGTGTGGCTGTTATCCGGCGAATTGTAAAACTCTGTATAGTCACCTTCTATGTTAGCCAGACCAAACTGGCCATTAACATCTGGCCGCATCAGGAAGCGGGAAGATTCTCCGGGAATACTGATGCCCTGCTCCAGGTAGGGCGGATTGTATTGGCCTGGCAAGGCAAGGTCTGGCAGGGTAATAGCCAGCTCTTCCAAGGGCGTGGGAGGGTCTGTAGGCTGGATAGGTGGGGGCGAGGTCTCCTGTCCGCTAGGCAGAATGGGCTGACCATTTTCGTCCGTCGGCAGCGGAGGGGGGCTAGTCTCTTGGGGTGCCTCCGGTTGAGGGGCTGCCGTAATGGCAGGCAGCTGAGGATCATCAGGGGGCAGAGGTTCAGCCGGCTCTTCCACTTCAGGGTAATCAAGATTCTGGCTTGGCAGGTCTGGCTCTTCTGGCTCCGGCTCGACATAGGCAGGGGGAAGCTCCGGGTTATCTTCCGGCAGGTCTATTACTTGCGGGGGCGGTGCCACCGGAGGTGTCCAGGCTGGAGCATTGTCGTAGGGATCTGTGCCTAAAGGCGGCAAGGTATGTTCGGGCAAGGTAGGCAGCTCCGTACTGCTGGGCGGGGTAACCTTAACCGTAGTTTCCATAACATCCTTTTTTGGCTGAGTCTGACGCTGCAAACGGACGTCACTATCATCACGCATAAAGACCGCGCGGATGATCACAAAAAGCAGGAGCAAGCCTACCACAGCCACGCCCGCAATCAAACCGATCTTGGCTGGCACAGGCAGGCTGGGTCTAGACTCTTCTTCTTCGCCCATGAGGTCATCCAAATAGGCATAGGAGTTGGGCAGGTCCTGGTCCTCTTGCGTCTGGTAGGAATTCCTGCCCTGGCCATAATAACTGCCATAATCCCCGTAGTCTCCGTAATCCTCATAGGAATCAGAGGAGGCTTGAGACTGCAAGGAAGAGCGGGCAGCCCGCTGGGCTGCTTGCGCATCCGGTACAGGAATCTGCCGATGACCCTGATCAGGCTGGCCTGGATGAGGTCTGGCGCCAGAGGGGCCCACAGGTCTGGGAGGATGGTAGCCTTGAGGCCTTGGCCCTTCGTTATTGGGCCTGGGTGGACGGCGGCCCGGTCCCGGGTTGGGGTGGGGCTGTCCTTGTTCCTGCGGATGAGGTCGGTATCCAGGATCAAATCTATCTGCCATGATTACTACTCCATCTTATACTGCGTCTTATATTGCGTCATATGTTGAGGGTCCAGGATGATACACCCTGGACCCTGACAAAGCTTTAATACTGCTTAAGATTTTACACCTAGCTCAAATCGGATTCTAGTAGGCTCAGGAAGTGTTCAAAGCGAGCCATCGCATCTTCAATGGGTTGGGCGGAGGACATATCTACGCCAGCTTCTTTCAAGGTGTCAATGGGTTTGGCAGAACTGCCAGAGCTTAAGAACTTAAGGTAGGCGTCACGTTCAGCTTGGCCGCCTTCGGTAATTAGCTTGGCAAAAGCGGTGGCAGCGGAGAAGCCGGTGGCGTACTGGTAGACATAGTAATCGTAGTAGAAGTGCGGAATGCGGGCCCATTCCAAAGCGATTTCGGGATCCTTGGACAGTCCAGGACCGTAATAATGCTGGTTCAAGTCGCCATAGGTCTGGGTCATCCAGTCTGCGGTGAGGCTGATTCCTGCCTGGTCAGCCTGGTGCATCTTCTGCTCGAAGTCTGCAAACTGGGTTTGACGGAAAACGGTGCCCTTAAAGCCATCCAAGTAATTCATGATGATATAGCGGCGGGTGGCCGGGTCCTCAATGGTGTCCAGCAAGTAGGAGGTCAGCAAGTTTTCATTGCAGGTAGACGCGATTTCCGCCAGGAAGATGGGGTAGTCTCCATAGGTGGAAGATTGGTTCTTTCGGGTCAAGTAGGAGTGGCAGGAGTGGCCCAGTTCGTGTGCCAGGGTGTAGAGGTTATCCAGAGTTCCCTTCCAAGTCATGAGGATATAGGGCGGAGAATCGTAGCAGCCGCCAGAATAGGCGCCTGAGCGCTTGCCAGAGTTTTCCGCGTAGTCAATCCAGCGGGAGGAGAAGGCTTGCTTGAGGATATTCAGGTATTCTTCACCCAGAGGGGCCAGGGCCTTTAAGATAATTTCTTGGGCTTCCTCCATGGTGTAGGACAGGTCTACTTCGTCTACAACAGGAACATAAAGATCATAGGTATGGATTTCGTCCAGACCCAGCAGCTTCTTGCGCAGAGCCACATAGCGGTGCAGCAGAGGCAGGTTGGCATCTACAGTCTGGAGCAACTGGTCATAAACCTGCTCAGGAATCTCATTGTAGAAGAGCGCCGCTTCCCGAGCGGAACTAAAGTGGTGGCTCTGTGCCAGGAAATTGTCGCGTTTGATGTGGGTAGATAGAGTCTGGGCGTAGGTATTGCGGTATTGCTCGTAAACCGTGTAATACTGCTGGAAAGCATCCTTTCTCACCCGGCGGTCCCGGTTTTGCAGAAGCTGACCAAAGCGGGCGTGGGTCAGCTCAATATCTTGGCCCTGCTCATCTTTGATCACAGGGAATTTTTGGTCGGCGTTATCCAAGACCTCAAATACTGAAGAACCAGCATCTAGGACCTGAGAGGCTCCCGCCAGAAGGGCTTCCTCCGAGGGGCTGAGGATGTGGGGCTTAGAAGCTAATACTTGGTCGATCTTGCGCTTATAGTGCTTGAGCTTGGGCTCTGCCGCATAAAAAGCTTGCAGACTCTTTTCCTCTAAATTGGCCAGCGCGGGCTCCGCAAAGGAAGCGGCAGCCATGTATCCTGCCAGGAACTGGCCCATTTGGCTCTGCATGCCCGAATATTTAGATACCGCAGTATCCTCATCATTTTTCATGGAAGCATAAACATAAAGTTTAGCAATTTCACGTTCATGTCTATCTTCTGTTTCGAAAAAGCCCAAGAGCTTGTCCGCGGAAGAGGTCAAATTATCGTGAAAGGCGGCAATCTCTGCGGTGAAATTCTGGGCTTGCTTGAAGGCCGCTTCCCACGCCTCATCATTAGCGTAGAGGGGGCTAAGATCCCAGGTGGTTTCTAAGGCAACTTCGTTGCGCTTGGGTACTTGGTTGGGGCTTTGGGCCTCGGGGGCGAAAAACCTGCGTTCGTTCATTTTTTTCATGATTACCTCTTGTATTCATATTCCTGTGAGGCGGGCCAGAATTTGAGGCCGGGGCCAGCCTTGATGGTCAAGGCAGCCGCAGGATCACAGGTTGCTAGTATGCTAGTGCGGCACTAGGGCCTAGCGTCTTCATCTGTGTCTGTAATTTCTTCAGGATCAACCGGATCAAGATCATAGCTTACATCTTGGTCTGCCGAAGCTTCTTCACGGGCGTCGGCCAGTAGATCTTCCTGGGTTGAACCTGGATCAGCCGCTTCTGCCTCAGCCAGGCTTTCCGGCTTCTCACTGAGCTCTTCTTCGTTACGGTCAGTGACGGTTACGTCTGTGATGGCAGCATCACGCGCCCGCATGAGCTTGACGCCTTGGGTGTTGCGGGCCAGGATGGGGACCTCCGCGGCGTGGACACGAATGACTAGGCCATCCGCATTCATGAGCAGCAGGTCAACATCATCTGGTCCCTTGACCACACTTACCACATCTCCTGTGCGATCAGTAAGATTATGGGCAATCAGGCCCTTGCCACAGCGGTACTGGCTGCGGAAGGAACGCAGAGGTGTGCGTTTGCCCAGTCCCTTCTCGGTGACCGAGGTCATGAGCACATCCTGGTCAGAAGCTAGCATGGAGACAACCTCATCGCCCGGGGACAGACGGATACCCAAGACACCCATAGTAGCCCGGCCGGTCGCTCGGACACAGGACTCATGGAAACGGATACCCATCCCCTGCTTGGTCGCCAGGAAAATATCATGGTCGCCTTGGGTTAAGTCTACCGCAATCACAGCATCATCTTCCTGCAAGCGGATAGCGATAATCCCACCCTTATGGATATTGGCATATTCCTGCAGGAGGGTCTTCTTGATAATGCCCTTGCGCGTAGCCATAACCAAATAATAAGTCTTTGCGGGGTCAGCAAAATCATCAGGCATGGGCAGGAGGGCGTAAATTTTCTCCTCCGGGGCCAGCTGCAGGATATTGACAAAGTTGGTACCCCGGCTTTGGCGCGAAGCCTCCGGGATTTGATAGCCCTTGAGCCGGTAGACCTTGCCCAGCGTAGAGAAGGCGAGGAGCCACTGCTTGCTGGAGGCCGTGAAGAGGGTCTTGACCAGATCTTCGTCCCGGGTATTCATGCCCTGGATGCCCCGTCCGCCTCGGCGCTGGGCCTCGTAGGTGTCAGTCGGTACCCGTTTGACATAGCCCGCCTCTGATAAGGTAAAGACTACATCTTCTTCTTCAATCAGAGATTCGTCATCTATATCTGTGTAGTCGGGAGAAATGCGGGTGCGGCGAGGATCTGCGTACTTGCGCTTGATTTCCAGAAGCTCAGTGTTAATCACGGCGTCGCGCTTGCTACCGTCCGTAATAATGCCCTGGAATTCTTCAATCTTTTCTTCCAGCTGCAGGTATTCATTTTCTAGCTTTTCGCGTTCCAAGCCGGACAAGCGTCCTAAGCGCATGTCTACAACATGCTGGGCTTGTTTTTCACTGAAGCCAAAACGTTCGCGCAAGGCTTCGCGGGCTGCGTTCTCATTGGCCGAGGCCCTAATGATGTTAATGACCTCGTCGATATGGTCGATGGCCAATTGCAGGCCTTCCACGATATGCTTCCTGGCTTCCGCCTTTTCCAAGTCAAACTTGGTCCGGCGGACCACCACTTCCCGGTAAAAGTTCAGATAGGCCAGGAGGGCATCCTTAAGGGTGAAGATCTTGGGTACCAGGAGGCCTGTTTCATCGGGGACGAGGGCCAGCATATTGGCCGAGAAGTTATCTTGCAGCTGGGTATTCTTGTAGAGCTGGTTGAGCACGACATTAGGCGTGGCATCTCTCTTCAGCTCAATCACAATACGGATTTCTTCATTGCGGTCTGATTCATCCCGCACGTCGGAAATACCTTCTATACGTTTTTCTTTAACCAAGGTCGCGATCCGTTCAATCAGGCGAGCCTTGTTCACCATATAGGGTAGGTCGTGCACAATAATCCGGTGCCGGTTATTCCTGCCTTCTACGATCTCACAATTGGCCCGAACTACAATCGAGCCCTTGCCTGTTTTGTAGGCCTTGCGAATGCCGGACAGTCCCATGATAGTTCCATAAGTAGGAAAATCCGGACCAGGAATAATCTCCATCAGGTCATCAATCGTGGCTTCTGGATGATCAATCAAATAGAGGGTGGCATCAATGCACTCGCCCAGGTTGTGGGAAGGGATATTGGTCGCCATGCCGACGGCGATACCCGCAGAGCCATTAACCAGGAGGTTGGGGAAGGGAGCCGGCAGAACATTAGGCTCCATGGCGTGCTCATCAAAGTTCGGCTGGAAATCAACGGTATCCTTGTTGATATCCGTCATCATATCCTGGGCCAGCTTGGTCAAGCGGGCTTCCGTATAACGGTAAGCAGCCGGGGGGTCACCATCGCGCGAGCCAAAGTTACCGTGTCCATCCACCAGCGTATGACGCATGGAGAAGTCCTGGGCTAAACGCACCAGAGCATCATAAACCGAGGCATCGCCGTGGGGGTGGAAGCGGCCTAAAACGTCACCAACGGTGGTGGCGCACTTGCGATAAGGTTTATCAGGGGTAAAGCCCTGGGTAAACATAGAGTAGAGTATCCGACGATGCACAGGCTTTAAGCCATCGCGGATATCCGGCAGGGCCCGGTCAGTAATAACAGACATGGCATAGGTTATGAAGGATTGCTTCATTTCCTTATCCAAGTCTACAGGGATAATTATATTGTCTGGATTTTGGAAAGCGGCGTCTACCGCGGCTTCTTTGGCTTGGGCCTGGGCATGCCTGCTCAGCCCATCTCTTTCCTCACCGCCAGACTGGGGTGTATCTATGGCCATTAAAACCTCTTTCTAAAAAAGACCGGTAAGGAGGGAATTGCTAGCTTCGCACTAGAGATATGTTCCCTTCTGAATTAAGCGAAGGATCACAAAAATTTGGGCCTTTTCTGCTTCTCACTATTTTTAAATTATACCATATATAGGCGAAAATATTGGGCAGGATCCGGCACCACAGTCTTTACTTGAGAGGGGATTTTTTAATCTGGGCGTTAGAACGAGGATATTTGCGCGGTGTAGGCTTAACTTTGCGGTAAATCAGGAAAGCCCGGTTTGCGTCAACCTTAGGCAGGGTAAAACTATGGACGTCTTCCAACTCTGCACCCAGCTTGCGGGCCGCTTGGCCGGCCTGTCTTAATTCATCCTGGTAATTAGCCTTCATGGCTACAAAGACTCCGCCAGGCTTGACCAAGGGCAGGGCATATTCCAGGAGGACTGGCAGATTAGCCAGAGCCCTGGCCGTTACCAGGTCCAGCTGATCACGGTAGTCGGCGTGTTTTCCCAAGTCTTCGGCCCGGGCGTGTACACATTGCCAGGGTTGGTCCAGGTTTATCTCGTCCAGGGCCCGATCCAAGAATTTCAGTCGCTTGGCCAGGGCGTCTACTAGGTAAAGGTCTAAGTCTGGCCGCAGAATCTTTACCGGTACTCCTGGAAAACCCGCCCCCGTACCCAAATCGAGAAAGCTAAAAGTTCCCCCGGAGCCTTTAGCCGCAACTTCCTGATCCAGCAGGGGTAAAAGAGTCCAGGAATCCAGCAAATGAAGATATATGGCTTCCTCGGGATCCGTGATTGCCGAAAGGTTGAGGGTCTGGTTTTGTTCCAGCATGAGGGCTATGAAGCTTAAAGCCTGGTGTTCCTGGTCTGCTGAGAGGTGAAAGTCTGGCAGCAGCTGGTTTAAGTCAGGTTGGCCCTCGGTAAAGGCTCTTTGTAGTGCGGCATAAAGTTCTGCAGGCATGAATGAACTCCTAAGATTTGGCCTCTGCGTCTGAAGCAGGCTTTTGCCCCTGTTCGCGCTGAGACACGGCCAAGAGCAGGATAGAGGCGTCCGCAGGCGATATGCCTGAGATGCGGGCAGCCTGACCTACAGACCGCGGCCTTAACTTAGACAGCTTCTGACGGGCTTCTAAACGCAAGCCCTTCAATTGCTCATAGTCGAAATCTTCGGGAATTAAACGTTTCTCCAACTTGTGGAAGCGCTGAATCCGCTCCTCCTCAAGCTTTATATAGCCCTGATATTTAATCTGAACTTGGACATTGTAGCAATCCACCGGACTAAGGAAGGGCTCCCCTGCTTTAGCCTCGCTGGGATAGCAGATCGGGGGGCGGCCCGGATCTAAAACCGCCAAGTCTTGGTAAGTCACTTCAGGCCGCTTGAGCAGGTCAGCCAGGGACAAGCCGCCCTCTGGGAGGCCATAGCCCTTACCGCGGAAGAAAGCTTGGACCTTGGGGTCCTTGGGACTCAGCCTGGTACTTTCCAGTCTCTTCCTCTCCCCGTCAATCCGCGCTTGCTTAGCTTGGAAGGCCGCCCAGCGGTCATCCGCAATTAGCCCAATTTCTCTACCTAAAGGGGTAAGCCGCTGGTCCGCATTATCCTGACGCAAGACCAGGCGGTATTCGGCACGGGAGGTCATCATGCGGTAGGGTTCGTTCGTACCCTTGGTCACCAGGTCATCAATCAGCACCCCGATGTAGGCCTGAGACCGATCCAGGATTACCGGCTTCTTGCCTTCCAGAGACCGGCAGGCGTTGATTCCCGCCATAAGTCCTGTGCCTGCGGCCTCTTCGTAACCGGAAGAGCCCAGGATCTGCCCTGCCCCATAGAGGCCTTTGACTGACTTGACCTCTAAGCTGAGTTCCAGGTCTTGAGCGTCCAAGAGGTCATAGTCTATGGCATAGGCAAAGCGCATAAATTCCGCGTTTTCCATACCCGGTACCGACTTCATCACCTGGCGCTGGACATCTTCCGGCATGGAAGACGACATGCCCGAGGCATAAACTTCTTGACTTTCCAAACCGCAAGGCTCTAAAAACACATGGTGGTGGTCGCGATCGGGGAACTTAACTACCTTATCCTCAAAAGATGGACAGTAGCGGGGGCCAATCCCTTTGATCAGGCCGGAATATAGGGGTGACCGGTCAATATTCTCTTGAATGATCTTTTTGCTTTCCTCACTGGTGTAAGTGAGGTAGCAGTTGAGGCTGGCCAAAGGTTTCCAGTCAGCCTTTTCTTCATTGACAAAGGAAAAGGGCTGGGGGTCGGGGTCTGCAGTCTGTACCTCCATGTGGTCATAGTTCAGGCTGCGGGCGTGAAAACGCCCAGGGGTTCCCGTTTTAAAGCGCTTTAGTTTAAGACCTAAGGCTTGCAAAGAGGCAGATAAGTGCTTGGCAGGGGCCAGGCCGTCTGGTCCCTCTTCACGAATAGACTCGCCAATAATCACCTTGGACCGCAGGAAGGTTCCCGTGGCTAAGATTACCCTCTGGGCGGGATAAACTGTGCCGAGAACAGAAACCACACCTTCAATATACTTAACCCCGTCTTCTTCCCGCCACACCAGGTCTGTCACTTCGTTTTGGATAAGATAAAGTCCTGGCGTGCATTCCAGCAGATGCCGCATATCTTTTTGGTATTTCCAGCGGTCTTGCTGGGCCCTAGGCGAGAGTACCGCTGGCCCCTTGGACCGGTTGAGCATGCGGAACTGGATCGTGCTGCGGTCGGCCATGAGGCCCATCACACCGCCCAAGGCATCTATCTCACGTACGAGCTGGCCCTTGGCTGTACCCCCAATATTGGGGTTGCAGGGCATGTTGGCCAAGGCATCTATATGCAGGGTAAAGAGGGCGGTCTTAAAGCCCAGCTTGGCTGAGGCCAAAGCCGCCTCACAGCCTGCATGGCCCGCTCCTACCACAATTACATCATAGGAATCGGCAAAGTACTTGCCGGCCGCCTTAAGATCAACCAGGCTATGGGCTTGATTATTTTCTACTTGATTTTCCATTATTTGCCTACGCAGAAGCGTGAAAAAATACTGTCTACTAACTCATCCGAAACTTGACTGCCTGAGAGGCTGGCCAAGGCCTCCTCAGCGGACCTCAGCATGGCTGCGGTCATATCCAAAGCCGTTTGATCCTCCAGGCTCTGGTCAGCTAAGTCCAGAGCCTGCTTGGCTTGCTCTAAGAGGTCTTTGTGCCGCAAATTGTGCAGGAAAATGTTTCCGGACTGACCCGAACCCAAGCTGTCGTAAGCGATTTTAATTTGACGGCGGATAGGGTCTAGGAGTTCCGGTTGGGCTTGCGACCAGATGAGGACTTGGTCCTCCCCTAGGGCTTGCAGTTGGGTCTTGCGCTCCGCCTCACTGAAAAGATCTTGTTTGCCCAGGAGGGGCACCAACTTTTGCTCGGGCGCGGTAGCCAAGTAAGAAGCCAAAGCGTCTTGACTCTCAGCCAGGCGCAAGGGGTCATGCAGCCAAAAAACCAGGTCCGCGGATTGGGCCGCGGTCAAGGCCCGGTCTACCCCTTCCCGCTCAATTTGGTCGGCAGTCTCTCGCAGTCCTGCAGTGTCAATTATCAGCACAGGGATACCTGCAATTTGCAGATTAGCCTCCAGGGTATCGCGAGTGGTTCCGGAAATATCCGACACAATGGCCCGATCCAGACCCATAAGCGCATTGAGCAAGGTCGATTTACCGGCGTTAGGCAGGCCCAAGATACAGACACGGAACTTGTCATTCAGGATGCGTCCTTGGGACCACACAGCCAGGGCTTGGTTTACCGCTTCCCGAATGGGCTGCAAGCCTTCGCGAATAGCCGTAATATCCGCTTCTTCTGCAGCTTCCTCCGAAAACTCCAGAATATTTTCCAGCCTGGCCATTAGGGTCAGCACCTGGTCCTTTAAGTCCTCTACAGCCTGAGAAAGCGTGCCGCTGAGGTCTCTAAGAGCTTGATCTTGCTGGAGCCGGGATTCCGCCTCAATCAAGTCCATGACGGCCTCGGCCTGAGCAAGGTCCAGCTTGCCATTCAAGAAAGCTCGTTTGGAAAACTCTCCCGCTGTGGCAGGTCTTGCCCCAGTAGCCAGGAGGGATTCCAGGATGGAATTGCGAACCTGGGTGCCCCCGTGGAAACTAATTTCGTAAAGGTCTTCGCCGGTGTAGGAATGCGGAGCTCTAAAAGCAGCTAGAATCACCTGGTCAAGGTCCTGGCCCTGAGCATCGGTCCAGGTCCCATAGGCCATGGTGTAGCCTTGCATGGCTGACGGGCGGCCAAAAGATGAACGAGGCCTGAAGCGCAGGTCGCAAATCGACCCTGCTTCAGGCCCAGATAGGCGGATAATCCCCAGAGCGGCAACGCCGGGCGGGGTAGATAGTGCGCAAATCGTGTCAGACATTAGCGGAGGTTGTGCCGGGCCTTTTTGTCGTCATCCCGCGAGATAACTACAGACCTTTGCGGCTCTTGGCCCTCACTATAAGTGGTAATGCCCTGGAAGTCAGCCAAGGCCAGGTGGATCTGGCGGCGTTCTGCCGGAGTCATAGGATTCATCACATAAGGCCGGCCCGTCTTCAAGACCTTCTCGGCAGACCGGCGGGCTTTTTGACGCAGCTGCTTCATCTGACGATCACGGTAATAATCAATATCCAGGTAGACTCTCTGGTAGCGGTCATGATCTTGGTTAATCGCCAGCGTGGTTAAATACTGGATCGCATCCAGGGTTTCGCCCCGACGGCCAATGGCATTGCCCAGGTCATCACCAGATACATCAATCTGCAGGCTGCCGTCGTCGGCGTAGAAGGACGAGATCCGGCCATGAATACCCAGGTTCTGCAAGATATTCGCCACGAACTCTACAGCCTTGTCTTCTAAAACTGCTTTTTCCTCGGGACTATAATCCTCAGCGGCATGTGATCTGGCGCTAGAGTCAGCCTGGTCGTCCAAGCTTTCTACATCATAATCCTCGTCATCCGTGTCGTCTTCCTTATAAGCTTCGGACTCAGCTGCGTAAGCCTGGTCGTCCTCTTCATCTTCATAATTGGCGTCATAAGGATAGGCAGGGGTGGTGTTTTCCTCGCTATAGGACTCATAAGTCTCAGACTCCCTGGTGGTTTCCTCCACCGCAGAGGTAACCCGTACGCGGGCCGGTCTGCGGCCAAAACCTAAGAGGCCGCCCGGATCGCCCTCGTCCAGCACTTCAATGATGGCATCTTCACTCGCGATGCCCAGATCTGCCAAAGCTTCTTCAATGGCTTCGTCTACCGTTTTGGCAAGTTTTTCTACACTATTGTTCACTTGTATTTCTTCTCCTTCTGCGGACTTGTTTTTCTGCTTTGCGGGCTTCAACTAATTCCCGTGCGGGTTTGGCGTAAAAATAATAAGAAAGCAGCGATTGGATAATCCCCATGACGTTAGAGGTCATCCAGAAAAGCGCCATGGCTGCTGGTAAAGTGAAGGCCATCCAGATCATCATGGCAGGCATCACTATATTCATGGACTTCATCATGGTAGCAGATTGTTCTTGCACCTGATCGTGCTTCGCGGGGTTATTAGCATCTCTGGCCTTTTCTTCCTTGGTCCGAGTCGGCTGGGGCATGGACTTGCGGCTGATCCGCAGTTGCAAGATCATGGTGATCATCATCACGACTACGAGGAAAAATAAGGGGAGGTAGGTAGCCTTCTCCGGTCCAAAGAGCTTGGCCGGCAAGAAGCTGGGTGTAACACCTAAGTCCATGCCCATAAACTTTAAGTCTAAGACTTGACTAAGCTGGATCCAGCCGTTCTCCACAGATTGGGCCAAGGCCTCACCATTGCTGCGCAAGGCGGCTAAAATGCCTACGTCAGAGTTAGCGACTGTTTTCAGAGCATTTGCGGCCAGGCTGCCTTTATCCACTAAGAGCTGGGCAATATTCTGCAAACTTTCTTTGCCGACGCCCGCAATGTAGAAAAGCGGCTGCTGGATAGGCCGCCAAATCGCGATCAAGACCAGGAATTGCAGGAGCTGGGGCAGGCAGCCTCCGGTCATGGAGATATTATGCTGCTTCATCAAGTCCATCTGGGCGGCTTGGGCCCTTTGTGGGTCATCAGCATAGACGCGCTTGATCTCGTTGATATCATCCTGAAGGAAAAGCTGGCGTGCCATATTCTTGCTCATCCGCATATTAACGGGCATGAGCATGGCTTTTATGGCCAGGTTAACAACAATAATGACCAAGCCGTAGTTTTGCAGCCAGCCATACATGAAGCGCATGAGTAAACCGAAGACCTGATAAAGCGGGTCTAAGATACTCAGGCTAAGCATATAATTCATAGGGTTTCGGGTTCCTCTCTCAGCTACTTTGTTTCTGGGGGCTTATCTTAACCAACCTGGACCCCTGCCAGGAAAGAAGGTCGTCCTCATACTTTAGCAAAAGTCAGGCCGCTTGACCAGGCAAATTTCTCAGAAGAAAAGCCCCTGGATGGAGGGGCTTTTCACACAAGATGCCTTAATTTCTGGCACTACATTTCCTTGAAGAAGGGGTAGTTCTTTTCTTCGATCTTATCCAGGCTGGGCATGGGGAAGAATTTTTCATGGTCCTTGTCCATAAACATCAGGCCTGTGGTAATCGAACGGTAGGATTGTTTTGTTAAAGCGTTATGCAGGGTCAGGGCCTTGGTGAACTGGTCAGGCTTGGCCTTCAAGTCTAGGATGGCGTCCCGCAGTTTGGAAGGATGGATACCCTCAATCGGTGAAGGTACGAAGGGGTTGTCCCGGAAACGCTCTAAGAAGGAGTTGAGGTCAAAGTTCATCTCCAAATAGAAGAGACGCGGAACTGAGAGGAATTTATTGCCTCCGGTCATCCACTTGCCAAAGTCCCGCATATGCAGGCGGGATAGGACGATAGTGGTAAGAGGTGTAACTTCCACGAAAATATTGAAATCCTCTTTGATGTCAGCCCTGCCCTCCGGGGGAGGAGTATAGGGGCCAGCTTCCATGGCCATAAAGGTGCCGTCTGCGTTGCAGAGGAAAACCTGCTGGATGGCATCCAGCTCCACATGTTCCAGAATGCGGTAGCTGGATACATACTTAGAAGCCTTGGGACGGCCGTCTTCGTGGGGTTTCAGCTCGGATAAAGCCTCATCCAAGGGGAAATAGGGGTTACGGTAGTTAATATCCAGCTCAGCAAAGATCATCTTGCCTTCATAGTGGCTGGTCGTACCGTAGGAATAACGCAGAACGAATTCCGCGGGAGGCAGTTGGGAAAGAACCAGAGACTGGTTAGGGTAAAGGATCATATAAAGATGGGCTTCATATTGTGTCATATTTGCTCCTTTAGGGCCTAAGGCCCTGCTTATCTGTGGATGAACCGTTATCTGCTTTTTATTATAGCTATTCCTCGGCCTAACCACCAAGCTAAGCCGAGGAGAAGTAAGTTTCTATGGCTTTAGAGGAAACGCACAACGACCAAAGCTACCATGGACATCAGCTTAATCAGGATGTTCAGGGAGGGACCAGAGGTATCCTTGAAGGGGTCACCCACGGTATCCCCTACCACAGCCGCGTTGTGGGCTTCGGTATTATTATGCAGAGCTTCATCTCCCTCAATCGTCTTCTTAGCATTGTCCCAAGCGCCGCCGGCGTTGGACATAAAGATGGACAGGGTGACGCCGGTAATGGTTGATCCGGCCAGCAGGCCCAGGAGCATTTCCTTACCGCCCAGAGAGCCTGTAATTACCGGGGCCAGCAAGGCGAGAACCGCGGGTAAAATCATCTGCTTGAGGGCCGATTGGGTGGAGATATCTACGCAGCGGCCATAATCCGGGGTATCATCGCCAGTCAGAATGCCGGGTTTTTCCCTAAACTGACGGCGGACCTCATTAATCATTTCGAAGGCTGATTTGCCCACTGCATTCATGGTTAAAGAGGAGAACAAGAAAGGAATAACCGCACCAATGAAGACTGCGACCAAGATGAAGGGGTTAGTGATCTCCGCAATTTCAATGCCGGCCGCCTCTTCGTAGGAAGCGAAGAGGATGATCGAGGTTAAGGCCGCAGAACCAATGGCAAAGCCTTTACCAATAGCGGCGGTGGTGTTGCCTACCGCGTCCAGGCTGTCGGTGATTTCACGCACATGGGGAGGGAAGTGAGACATTTCAGCTAAGCCGCCGGCGTTGTCCGCGATCGGACCGTAAGCGTCAACTGCCAGCTGAATGCCCAGGGTAACCAGCATACCGGTGGAGGCAATGCCGATACCGTACATATCTGCGCAGAGGAAAGAACCTAAAACTGCAAGTCCAATCACAATCACAATGGGGAAGGTGGAGGACATACCCACGCTGATTCCAGCGATAATGTTAGTAGCCGAACCCGTCATGCTGGCATGTACGATAGAATCCACGGGTTTACGTTCTGTGCCGGTATAGTACTCGGTGATCTTACCTACAATCACCCCAGCAGCCAGGCCAACCACTGTAGCGCCTACCAGGTGCCAGGCACCAAAGTGTCCCTCTACCCCAAAGCGTTTGTCGCCAATCAGCAGGAGATAAGAAATAATAATCAAGATGATTGAGAGAATGGAAGCGATTAAGCTGCCACGGTTCAGGGCGCTTTGCGGATTAGCTTTTTCGGAAACCCGGACAAATTTGGTACCAACAATGGAGGCCAAAACGCCCAGAGAGGAAACAATCAAAGGCAAAATTAAAAGTGTAAGCTTGAGTTCAAAGCTGGTATCCGGTACCGACAAGGCCATGATCATGCAGCCCACAATAGAACCTACATAAGATTCGAAGAGGTCAGCGCCCATGCCGGCGACATCGCCTACGTTATCACCTACGTTGTCAGCAATAACTGCGGGGTTGCGGGGGTCATCTTCCGGGATACCGGCTTCTACCTTGCCGACCAGGTCAGCAGCTACGTCCGCAGCCTTGGTATAAATACCCCCGCCTACGCGGGAGAAGAGGGCTACCGAGGAAGCACCCAGGGAGAAGGCAGTGCCCATAGGCATAATAGAGGCCCGTAGGACTTCTTCATCAATATTAGGTACAAATCTTAAAGAGAAGAAAAATACCAAAAAGAGCCCAACCAGGGCCAGACCGACAACCGTCATACCCATAACGGTACCGCCCGTAAAAGCAACTCTGAGCGCGGCATTTAAGCCGCTGTCGTGCGCCGCCTGAGTGGTACGGGAGTTGGCTTGTGTCGCGACCTTCATGCCGAAATAGCCGGCCAAAGAGGAAGCTACCGCCCCCATCAGAAAAGCCAGGGCCTGAAAGCGCATAAAGCCCTTATTGGCCAATAGCAGAGCCAAGGCAACTAACAACACGAAGGGCATCAAGAAGGTATATTCTCGGCGGATAAAGGCCAGGGCACCATCGTGGATATAACCCCCAATACGTTTGAGCTCGGGGTGTTTAAGCTCTTGGCTCGTAATTTTGCGAGAGCGGGTAATTGCAAAGAACAAGGCAATTACACCGCAGGCCAAAACTAAGAACATCAAATCCATCTGTTTCATAATCTCTCCATTAGCAATATTGCTTCTAAAAATTGTGAACTTAGTAGGTAAAACTCCTGCTAAGTCCTTAGTAATTAAGGGTTAGTGTACAAAAGAAATGGAACTTATTCAACAGTTGAATAAAGGCTTGCAGACTTGGCAAATCCCGCTCTCAGCAAGTCACCAACTAGGTTTCCCACCACAGTAAATCTCGTGTCACAGAAAAAGATTTTATGAATGTTCAAGATGCTCGGCGCGGCGCTGCTTGTCCAATGCCGAACCGGGTACAGGGTCTACCCCACCCTTACTGAAGGGGTTGCAGCGCAAGATCCGCCACATAGCCAGGGCCGACCCCTTAAAAAAGCCGTGGATTTGTATAGCTTCCAAGGCATAGTTGGAGCAAGTGGGATAGTAGCGGCAGGCAGCAGGAAAGAGCGGAGAAATTGCTCTTTGGTAAAAGCGGATCAGGCCCAGGCCAGCTTTTTGTAAAACATTCAACGCACAGCCTCCTGGTCTGCAGGTTCACAGAGCAAGTCCGCCTTGGCTAAGAGTTTCTCATAGCTGCGGTGCAGGCTCTGGTAAGTACCAGGCTTAGCCTCCGACCGCGAGAGAATAAGAATATCGTAGTGGTTTTTGGTTTGAGGGTCGAGGCTGCGGCAGAGTTCCCGTAATACTCGCTTTACCCGGTTGCGCTGAACTGCTCCCCGGACCTTGCGGGACACCGTAACGCCATAGCGAGTAGGTCCGCTTCTGCGCTTCAGGTAGAAGATAGAGAGCGGTCCCATATGACACTGCTTGCCCCGCTGGTAAATACGGTCAAACTCAAAATTCTTTTTGATGATCCTGGAACTCTTCATATAGACAAAAAAGACTACAGCTAGTGTAGTCTTTACTAAAAAAAAGACCTTGGAGCAAGGTCTTAAGCGCTCAGGACTTTTCTGCCCTTTTGGCGACGATTTTTAAGAATCTTGCGACCGGAGGAAGTTGCCATTCTCTTGCGGAAACCATGCTCACGGGAACGCTGGCGCTTTTTAGGTTGAAAGGTACGTTTGCTCATCTCTAATCACCTCCCCGAGTCCTTTCTCGGTATTTACTAAAGTTTGGAAAACTCAGCTTGCTGATTATACAAGCCCTCTTTCAGCAATGTCAAGGCATAAGCTTGGCTAGACGGTCTTGGTAGAGCAGGGAGACCAGGGCCAAAAGATAATCATAGACACAAGTCACCAGCAGGCCGGCCAGAAAAACGATGAGCCAAAAATCCTGGTCCGCCCCCGTTCCCAGCCAGCGTCTGACCAGGTCGGCGGGGAAAAGCGATCGGCCGTAGATCAAGCCGAGAGACGCAAATAAGAGGGTACCCAGGCCAATCCGCACAGGGATCAGCCATTTTCTCTGGGAAATCTTTGCTAAGAGGAAGGCCAAGAGTACGTAAGGGCCGAAGTACAAGGTATAAGGAATATTCAAGAAAAAACCGGGGTAGGCCAGGTTGAGCAGGTTGGTCGCCAGAAAGATAAGCGCTGCCGTCTTAAGACCTTGGCGTAAGACCGCGGCTAATATCAGGAAGCTCGCTGCGATGCGAAAAGACAGACTGATATGGGGCAGGACGGTAGCGAGGATCAGGCACAGCCAGGATAAGCCGGTAAAAATACCTGATCTGGCTAGGTCCTGGGTCTTAGTCCGGGCCGCAATATATTGGTCTTCATTGACTTGGGGATCTCGCCTGTAACTTTTCATAGCCTACATGCAGGTGCAAAGGTCCCCGCCCATACATTCGCAACAGGAATCCGCCATACAAAGGCAGCAAAGTTGGTCGCAGCAAGAGGAGCCGCCGCGATTTGCCGGTCCGCTCTGCCTATAAGTGCGGCTTTCATGCCAAGATTGCTGGTGCTGCCAGGGATTTTGCCCCTGCGTATTAGGTCCCGTGCTAGCGGACGACCCAAATGGCCATTGGTCGCCAAAGGGATTATGGCCGGACTGACTGGACTGGCTGCGCTGCCGCTTGGCTTCACCAGATTCAATGGCGTCATAGGCAGCATTAATTTCTGCCATTTTTTCTTCCGCCATTTCTTTAGCTACAGGATCGTTATGCCTGTCGGGATGGTATTTCTTTGCCATGGCCCGGTAGGCTTTCTTGATATCCTCCATGCTGGCATCTGGATCTACCCCTAAAACTTTATAAGGATCTTTGGTGGCCACGCTATGCTTTGTCCTTCTTTGCTAATACCCAGTCTACCTGACGCTGCAGGCTCAAATGTAGGATGTTCTCAATTATAGCGGCATCTTTGTAATAAGGAAACAGGGCCGCCAGGCTGTCCGCCTTGCCTTGGGCTTCCGCCAGTAAGCCTAAGGCTAACGGCAGATAATCCTCGGATTTTAAGCCGCGATAGGGGTTGAAACGGTCTTTAGTTTCATCCTCTTCCTTGTCGTCCAGGGCATCAATGATGTAAACCCAAGCCCCCAGTTCCTGGCCTAGGAGACTGGCAATATGCAAGTTTTTCGCCTGTCCAAAGACTTGAGGATTGCTCAGCTGGGCCGCTTGCGCAAATATTAAAGCCAGGAGCTGGCCAGAAAGCCCAGCCATAGCGCGAGCTACCTGCTCAGCTTGGCCCAAGGAGTTGGGCCTAAGTTTAGCCTGCTGCTCCTGTTCATACTCCCAAGAAGCTTGCAGTTTGGCTTCCACCAGGGGAACAAGTTCCGGGTATTCTGACTCAAACTTTTTCCCTCCCGTCCGCAAGACTAAGCTGGGCACGAGCGAGCTTAGGACCTCCCCGTCTCTTTTGTCATCTTGGAACTTTGCCCGTCCCAGATAGCAGGTCAAGCCCGCCGCAAAGTCTAAGATAGGATGGGCTTGGGCCGTAAGGTGCCTGGTCATGGGGTGGGAGAGGCAGGCCTCTTCCTTCATCTCCGGCTCATCTTCCACAAAGGCCAGGAAAAATATGGCTAAAAAGCAGGCATCATAAGAAAGGGCGAGGCGGGAAAACTGGCCATGCAAGGCTCCTAAGCGCTTACAAACCCCACAGTAAACAGCTCTGTAACGCTTATAATCTTTCATTAATAAGTCATCGGTCCAAGGCCGAATGTATCCTAGCATGGCAGGACTTGCCCCCTTTTGGTCACTTTTGTCTTATGATAGAGTAAAATCTTGAGAAAAGACATTAGAAGAGTACACCAAGGAGACTTTATGACTACCCGTAGAACTCGTTTTGCTCCCAGCCCCACGGGCTTTATGCACATTGGCAACTTGCGGTCGGCTTTATACACCTGGCTGATCAGCAAGAGAAAAGATGGTAAGTTTATTCTGCGTATTGAGGATACTGACCAAGAACGCAAGGTGGAAGGGGCGGTAGACGTCATTTACCAGACCCTGGCTGCCTGCGGCTTAACCCATGATGAAGGCCCCGATGTGGGAGGTCCCGTGGGCCCTTACATCCAAAGTGAGAGGCTGGACCACTACAAGCCTTATGCGGAAAAATTGGTAGCTGAAGGCAAGGCCTACCGCTGCTTCTGTTCCAAAGAGGACTTAGAGGCCCAGGCTACCGAGGGTCCAGATGGGCAAAAAACCTACGGCTATAACCGTCATTGCCGCAACTTAAGCCCAGAGGAAATAGAGGCCAACCTGGCTGCGGGCAAACCCTACGTTATCCGCCAGAAGATGCCTCTGGAGGGTGAGACCACTTTCCAAGACTTGGTTTATGGGGAAATCACTGTAGCCAACGCAGACTTGGAAGACCAAATCCTCCTCAAAACCGACGGCTTCCCTACCTACAACTTTGCCAATGTAATTGACGACCATGAGATGGGAATCACGCATGTAGTACGCGGATCCGAATACCTCTCCTCTACCCCCAAGTACAACCTGCTCTACGAAGCTCTAGGCTGGGAACCGCCCCAATATGTCCACCTGCCGCTCATTTTAGGGACAGATGGCAAGAAACTTTCCAAGCGGCACGGAGCCACCTCCTTCCAGGACCTCGTGGCAGAAGGTTATCTAGTCAGCGCCATTGTGAACTACCTGGCCTTCCTGGGCTGGGCACCCGGCTCTGATACCCGGGAAATTTTCAGTCTAGAAGAACTGCGTCAAGTCTTTGACGAAGCCCATATCAGTAAATCTCCAGCCGTTTTTGACTATCAAAAGCTGGCTTGGTACAACGCTCAATATATCCAGGATATGGAACCCGAGGCCTTCAAGGCCTGGCTCAAGCCTTTCGCAGATGAATTCTTTGGCAGCCAGTCCTATGACTTAAACATCCTGGCAGAAATCCTGCAAAGCCGCATGGAAACCCCGCAGCAATTCCCTGAAATGCTGGGCTTTTTCAAGGAGACTACTCCCTACGAGGCAGAGCTCTTTAATAATAAGCGGCAAAAGCTTAAACCCGCTCTGGCTAAGGAAATCTTAGATGTAGAAATTGACCTCTTAGACCAACTGCCTGATTTCAAACGGGAAACTGTCCACCAGGCCCTCATGGATCTGGGTCCTGCCAGAGGCTGGAAGACTGGCCAAGTCATGGGTCCTCCTCGTATCGCCTTATCTGGCCAGAATGTCACCCCAGGCGGCGCCATTGAAATTATGATGATTTTGGGCCGCGAAGAGAGCATGAAACGCCTGAGAGCCGGACAGAAGATCCTGGCCGATTATTTAGCTGCCCACCCCGAGGCCTAGTCCTGCCAGCGAGTGATGAGGCCTAACAGTTGAGGCCGTCTCGGGCCAAGAATAGACCTTTCGTAAACTTGAGAAATAGATAGCACAGAGGAAGAAAGTATGTCAGAAGAAAAACAAATTGTCGCTAATCCCGAGGCCATGCAGCCTCGCAGCAACTTCATCCATGACTTTATTGATGAAGACCTAAAACCCGGGGAGCGCAGCTACGGGCAGCGTATCCATACCCGGTTCCCACCGGAACCCAACGGCTACCTGCATATTGGCCACGCTAAAGCCATCTATATTAACTTCACCACCGCGCTCAAATACGACGGACTCTGCAACCTCCGCATGGATGACACCAATCCGGCCAAGGAAGAAGAGCACTTTGTCCAGCAAATCCAAAAGGATGTCAAATGGCTGGGCTATGACTGGGGCGACCGCTTCTACCACGCTTCCGACTACTTTGACCAAATGTATGAATATGCCCGAGAACTCATTCAAAAGGGCTTAGCCTATGTTTGTGAAGAAAGCGCAGAAGAAATCCGCCTACATCGCGGTACTTTGACGGAGCCCGGTAAGGAATCTCCCTGGCGCAACCGTCCTATCGAAGAGAGCTTAGATCTCTTTAGCCGCATGAAGGCAGGAGAATTCCCAGACGGTTCTCTAACCCTGCGGGCGAAAATCGATATGTCCTCCGGCAATATGAATATGCGGGACCCCGTCATCTACCGCATTAGCCACATGGAGCACCACCGCACAGGCAACCAGTGGTGCATCTACCCAATGTATGACTTCGCCCACCCTATCGAGGATGCGATCGAAGGCATCACCCACTCGCTCTGCTCCCTGGAATTTGAGGACCACCGGCCCTTATATGACTGGGTAGTCCAAAACATTTCCTGCCCCAGCAAGCCTCGGCAGATTGAATTTGCCCGCCTGAACCTAGATTACACCGTGATGTCCAAGCGCAAGCTGCGCCAACTAGTGGAATCCCATGTAGTCTCCGGCTGGGATGACCCCCGGATGCCTACCCTGTCCGGCTTACGCCGCCGCGGCTACACCCCCAGGTCCATCTTTAACTTCTGCAATGGTATCGGGGTTTCTAAGGTAGATTCTGTCGTCTCCTATGACTTCTTAGAGTACTGCCTGCGCGAAGACCTTAACGAAACCGCCCTCCGCGGCATGGCCGTCCTGCGCCCTCTAAAGCTGGTGATCACCAACTATCCGGAAGGTCAGGTAGAAGAAGTCGAAGTCGAAAACCATCCTCAAAAGCCTGAGATGGGCACCCATATGACCAGCTTCTCTCGTGAAATCTGGATTGAAGCGGATGACTTTGAAGAGGTACCTCCTAAGAAATACCGCCGCCTCTACCCTGGCAACAAAGTCCGCCTGCGCGGAGCTTATATTGTGGAATGCACAGGCTGCGTGAAGGACGAAGAAGGCAATATCCTCTATGTCACAGCGGAATACGATCCGGAGACCCGCGGCGGCCAGGCCCGCGAGGGAGAAAAGGTCCGCGGTACTATCCATTGGGTAGACACCACAAGCTGTAAGGATGCTGAGTTGCGTCTCTATGACAAGCTCTTCACCGTGGAAAATCCGGATGACGGCGAGAAAGATTACACTGAGCTCATTAATCCCGAGTCTGTCCAGATTCTGCAAGGCTGCAAGCTGGAAGCTTGGCTTTATGAGCACCGCAAAGATGCTTCCTGGCAGTTCATGCGTCAGGGCTATTTCTGTGTGGATTCCGAAGATGACCGTGATGACCACCCCGTCTTCAACCGGTCGGTCGGCCTGAGGGAATCTTATAAGCCCCAGGAAAGTCCCGCCAAGTAGCAGGTCTCGGGCCAAGAAGGTCCGAGATTTACGCTAAAAATCTGTAACAAACCAAAGGTGGCCGCCAGCAAGTCTGCTGACGGCCACCACTTATTTACGGAAGTTTAGGGATCTAATTCAGGCTGATCAGCTTAAGCCCTAGCCGATGAGCTGGTCAATGCTCTGCCTGATCTCATCCATGCGATCTTGGCTAAAGCCTTCCCACTCGTCTTTCACTTCCTGGTCTTCCAGCAAGATGAAGCGAGGAATACCGGAGATCTTATATTCTGCCACGATCTCCGCGGGCAGACCCTCGACATTTACTTTCAGCACCTTAAGATCCTCACCATAGCTAGAAGCCAGCTTATCTACCTCGGGTGAAGCCATAACGCAGGGTTGGCACCAAGGGGCCCAGAAGTCTAGGAAGACCGGCTGAGTTTGAGCCGCCATCCAGGCAGAAAAATCGGGGATGGCCAGTTCCTTGAAGCTGTAGTTTCCATCTTCTTTCGCCACTACCACCTGGTAGGTAGCTGTGCCATCCAGAGTGTCCCGCTCTTCTACCAGGCTCTCTATGTCTGTAACCTCATCCTGGTCAGCAGTATTTGCTGCTTTGCTCTCCAGCTTCTTAGTTGCCGATTCCGCGCTTTCCACGGCGCTGGTGTCAGCCTCTGTGCTCTCAGGGCTAACCTGGTCGCCCGCTGGGGCAGCCTCGGTTTCTGCATTATTCACTTTGCTGTCATCTGCAGTTTTCGGCTCCGCAGGCTGGCTGCAAGCTACCAGGCCCAGGCTAAGCACGAGGACAGAGACCAGCACTAAATAAAATTTATGATGTCGCATGTAATTACCTCAAACTAAAAATTGCTATGTACTCTTGAAAGTACTCGTATAATTATGACCCTAGCCCGGAAAAGCTAGGGCTCTGTAAACGCTAAAACGATAGCATAGACTAATATTTCAAGACAAGGACAAGAGAAGAAAGTTCATGCTTTAGTCACATTTAGCCACATCGGGAGCAGCCGGTGTTTTAAAGCCCGTGTGCAGGCAGTTCGTGGGGCAGACCGCGGCACAGCGTCCGCAGCGCACGCATTCCGCGCTCTGATTTTGCCGAGGCATGTCAATACCCATGGGGCAAGTCCGCTTGCAGGCTCCGCACTGGATACAGGCACTGGCCTGGTAGCTGAGGCGGAAAAAGGCAAATTTATTAAACAAGCCATAAAAGGCTCCCAGCGGGCAAAGATAACGGCAGAAAAAGCGGGGAATAAAAATGGCCCCCACCACGATACCGATGGCGAGAAGAGACTTCCAGCCAAAGAGCCAGCCGATTTGGCCCTGCAGACCAGGGTTGAGACTGACCAGGGGCCAGCCGGCCAAAATGGTACCGGAGGGGCAGATATACTTGCAAAACCAGGGCTTCATGAAGCTGGGCAGGAAGCGTCCCATAAAGGGCAGCATAAAGACAAGCAAGACTAGGATCACATACTTAAAGTAGCGGAGTGTGCGGTCTAGTTTAGGCTTCTGTAACTCCAGGCGATATTTTTTGACCGGAATTTTAGCCAGGAGATCCTGCAAAAAGCCAAAGGGGCAGAGCAGACCACAAACCAGGCGGCCAAAAAGCAGGCCGAAGAAAGTTAAGAGAGACAACACATAAAAGGGAAAGAGCTGCCGTGTGTCATAGAGCCCCGCTTGCAGGGACCCCATGGGGCAAGCGCCTAAAGCCCCTGGGCAGGAATAACAGTTTAGACCCGGAACGCAAATATGTTTGCTTGGTCCGCGATAAATTTGTCCTGTAACATAACCCGAGAGTTGGCCGTTGGTCAAAAGGAAAAAGCCCGCTTGAAATAAATTGCGCTTCTTCTCACTTTTCTTTAGGCGTTCTTGGGGATTCTGGGTGTTGACGGGGGATTTTGATGTACTGCTGTTTTCAGTCATGATCGCTCCTCAAATTTCTCAATTAGCTATCCACTATGTCCAAGAGTCCAGCGGAGACGCAGGACTCCTGTCTGTGTCTGGGAGATAGGCCCGGATTAAGGCGTTACTACCAGCCTTAGCCTATACCAATGCATTCCATGCAGATAAAGACCGCCTTCTGCCAGACGGCCTGGGCTTGACCGCTGGCCAAACCGTAAATTAAGCCGGCAGCGGCCAAGGCTGCCAGTCCAAGGCGAAGTCTTTTTTGTTTAGTCTGAGGCATATAGATCTCCTTTGCTGCACTATTAGTTGCATTTTAGCCGCATCGGCTCCAGTCTCGCAAGCTGGTAATTTTGTTACATCTATATTGCAAGTCTGAGCTTACCTACAATTAACCCCCTCTTAGTCCAGGGCAGGCAATCGGCAGCCCGTAGACTTTTGCGAGCACCAATTTATCATCCCGACTTAGCCTATATTTTCACTTCTATTAATAAACTAAAGGCCTAATGGTGAAATTGCACCAAGCAGCGCCAATAACACCAAGATCTTGACCAAAATTCTGGCATAGAAAAAGCTCCAGGAAAGGATTCCTGGAGCTTTTTGGTGACCCGTAGGGGAATCGAACCCCTGACTCCGCCGTGAAAGGGCGGTGTCTTAAACCTCTTGACCAACGGGCCATGTGGTAGCGGCGGTAAGATTCGAACTTACGACCGATCGGGTATGAACCGATTGCTCTGGCCAGCTGAGCTACGCCGCCGAATTTACCAGCGCTTTTGAATACTAACAGAGCTTTTTTCACTTGTCAAATATCCGGAGAAAATTTGCCAGGATGGACAAAAGCCTCTCCTTTTTCTCGCTCGGCAAGGTCAGATTATAGCATTTTATACGCCTACGCCGCCAAATAACCTACCCCAGTAGGCCGCTTTGCTCTAGGCTGGCACAGGCAGCTCCGCGCGCAATTTTTTAATAATACGGTCCACAAACTCAGGCTTAACGGTTTCTTTTGTAGATTCTCGACCCAGCCAAGCTTTTTTTGTGCTTTGCTCCAAGACCCCCCAGTCTCTGAGTCTGGCTTTTCTCTCTGCGGCAAATTGATTAAGGCGAGAGCCACTAATATCCGTAATAAAGGTAGCTGAAATAATCGGGAATGAGAGAAAAGAGAAGATTGGCTTCTCCTGATTCATAGCCAGGATCAAGATTGCATCCGTTACCGTAAAATCTTGCGCAGAACTATCTGGCTTATAAAGCAATTCCATATGTACGTTTACCTTTCTGACCGCGCGCCTGCCGCAGTATCGTGTATATGGGGGAATACCAATTAAGGTTTATCCCTCCCCACTACAAAATTTTATGAAGCCCCCAATTAGCCATCAAGCAGACCTGAGTAAATTTACCTGTAATTTACAATGTCCGTGCCAGTAATCCAGTCAGGAGAAATTTTGCCTTTTGACCGCGCACCTGTGTAAACTTAGTTCTACAGAATATACTTGATTAAAAGCAGAGAGCAATAAAGATGCGTCAAGCAGGCACAAGAAAACAGAAACCGCAGCAAGAGCAAGAGTTGGCTGGCCAAGCTCGGCATAAAATTATTACTACCATACTGGTTAGTCTGGCCAGCGTTTTACTCGTAACTGTTCTGGTCCTCGTGATCAAAAATTACGCCTTTCCCAGCTCTCAGCCGGGAGAAAATACCAGCACACCGCAGGCTGAGTTTAATTTTTCCCCGCCTTCCGCACTGGAAGCCTCTACCGGAGAACTTGCTGCCGCGCCCTCTATTGCAGAAACTAAAAATACCGCTGCGTCAAGCACAAATGAGTTAGAGGTGGAAGCCAGCTCTAAAGTCTCTTCCCAGGAACTTTCACCCCAAGACAAGCAGGTTCAGGCCGAGCTCATTCAGGCTCACATTAAACAAAATTTTGATTCCAGCCAGCTGGTCAGCCAAACCTACTGCCTCATGGATTTAGAAACCGGCCTAGTTCTAGCGGAAGAAAAGGCTGATCAAGCCTTCCCGCCCGCCTCCCTCACCAAGGTACTCACCGCCCTTCTGGCCTTGAACCATTATTCCGACTTGAACGAGGAAGTGATCATCCAAGATGGGGATGTAGCCGGGCTGGTAGAAGCGGATGCCAGCACGGCAGGCTTTCAGGCAGGACAAACGGTGACGATTGAAGACCTGCTCCACGGCCTTCTCCTGCCTTCAGGGGCAGATGCCGCCCATGCCCTAGCCCGCGAAATTTCCGGCAGCCAAGCAGCCTTTGTCCAAGCCATGAACGACAAGGCCCAAGACCTGGGTCTTAAGCACAGCCACTTCACTAATCCTACGGGCCTGCCCGAAGATGGCCTATATTCCACTGCGCAAGATATGGCCCAACTTTTTTGGACCGCCTGCCAAGATGAGCGTTTTGTAAAAATCGCAGGATCTGACAGCTATGGTATGGCCCCCGACGATTTCTATCCGGACGGTTTGGGCATGCTCTCCACTTTCATCTGGAAATTTAATTCGGATCCGGACTTCTCCACCACTATTCTGGCTGGAAAGTCTGGTTATACCGGCACGGAACAATGCCAGGCCAGCCTATTTGAAAAAAATGGCCGGCGCTATATCTTGACCACCTTGGGAGCCATAACTGAAGACCCTAGCTCCGCCTCAGCTGTTCACGACCAGGTGGTAATCATGAATGAGCTAGTAAAATAGGCAAAATTTTGGCAGGGGGCAAATATTGCCATGATCGACAGGAATAATCACCTTAGTACGAATGAGCGCACCGCAATTTTACGCGCCTATACCATGCCTCATCCACCCATCATTCTGCCCGAAGTGGATTTTCTGGCCCAGTTAAATCCTCAGCCCACGCTCCACCTCACCCGGTATTTCCCTCGCTACCACTATCAAAAGCCGGCAACTTCCAAGGATCTCCTCCGACAGATGGCGGAAATCGCCCAGGCTAAGCTGGCCAGGGTGGAACTGGGCAATATGTGGTAGCAGGGCGAGGGCACCTGCACTCTCGTTAACACTTTACAGAGAAAGAACTTTATCTACCAGGGGATCTAACCAGGGTGAGGACAGGCCTTCAATGTTGCCTTGGTCCACCGCTTTGGAGATATCCGGATCAATAGGTATCCGTGCAAGTACAGGCAGACTATGGGCCAAAGCTATCTCTTCAATATGGCTATCCCCAAAAACTTGGTAGTCCTTACCGTTATCAGGGCAGGTAAAGTAGGACATATTTTCCACCAGGCCCAAAACGGGAATCTGCATCATTTCAGCCATCTTAACCGCCTTGGTCACAATCATGGACACTAGGTCCTGGGGCGAAGTGACCACGACAATACCATCTACCGGGAGGGACTGGAAGACCGTCAGAGGCACGTCGCCAGTTCCGGGAGGCATATCAACCACCATAAAATCTTCATCCGTCCAGATAACCTCAGACCAGAACTGTTTGACGGTACCTGCGATGATCGGCCCCCGCCAAACTACAGGCTCCGTATGGTCATGTAAAAGCAAGTTGATCGACATCACGTCAATGCCGGTCTGGGTCTTAACCGGGAAAATACCGCTTTCGCTGCCTACTGCCTGTTCGGTTAAGCCAAAAGCCTTAGGGATAGAAGGTCCCGTGATGTCCGCATCTAAAACCGCCGTCTGTTTGCCCCGGGCCTGTAAATGGGCCGCGAGCAGCGAGGCCACCAACGACTTTCCTACCCCGCCCTTGCCGGACATAACCGCAATAACTTTCTTGACCTGAGACATAGGGTGTAAGGGGGCTGAAAAGTCAGGCTTGCTAGCCTGGCGTTCACCGCATTCCGCCGAACAGCCTTCACAATTATGGTTACATGCTTCGCTCATAAAAAATCTCCCATAAGTTAGTTATTATCTGCTATGAGCCAGTCCGCCTAGGTAATAGCCGGACCCTAGCCCCATAGCCTCATTTAGTATAAACCTTGCTTATCCTAGCACTTCAGTCTGGGCTTTAGCGTGTCATAGGCTAATACCGTGTAGGAATGGGCTAGCCCTGCTTCAAACTCTGCAGTATTTCCCCATGGGTAGTCTCAACCCAAGCTTGCTGGCTTTCCTCGGCGGCAGTCTGGAAGACAAAAAGTTGTCCCTCCCGCAGGACCACCGTATTCACCACATAAGCTAGGTCTGGAGCCTGGCTGAATTTATAGCTGTAACTACGATGGGGCAGGCCCAGAGGGTAACTGTCCTCAAGCTTCGAAAACTCATGGATCTGGCTATCCTGCTGCACCGCCTCCAGATAAGAAGTAAGTATTTCCTCTTCAGATAGTTTAGCTAAGGCAGCCTGGGTTTGCTGGCTGGGCCCGGGTGTATAGATGGTAAACATCTCGCCTTTCGAAGCCTTTTGCGGCACATAGCTGCGGGTAAAGTCCGCTTCCTCAGGCTTTTCCGCTTCTAAGGCCTTCCAAGCCTCTGGAAGCTGGAAGTGGAAGTTCTGAAAAACTTCACCAGGAAGCTCTGCTTTCAATTGAGCTGGATTTCCCGATTTCGCAGGCTGTTTGGTCCCCGCAGATTTAACTACAACCGTCACCAGCACAATGACAACTACCAGCACGATGCCCAGCAGCTTCATACGCTGTTGCCTCGCCGTGGTCACCGCACTCGTCTCCGAGGCCAGAGCTTGGTCTGGATATTGATCTTGATATTGGTCTTGGTATTGGTCCGTATAGTAACTCTGATCAGACTGCGGATAGTAGGGATATGCGTTTTGATCATTTTCAGATCCAAAATTATCGTTGTAACTCATAAATTCAAAACTCCGGACTGCGCACTAATTAGCTGAAGCTGGCATCTCCGAAGCCGGAGTAAGCAAATCCTTGCGGATATAACCCTTAACGTCTCCTGCGGACACCGGCAGCCAGTCGTCTTCTTCCGGACCTGTCTGTTCGACAGGAGTGTCGGCTTCTAGGAGTTCCACAATGTCATAATCGGTACTGGGGCCACTGCGCAGGTTGACATCATAGAGGGTGGTAAATTTTATCGGTTCAAAGTCCTCCGAGGCCTCTTTATCGTCTGACTTTCCCTGCTTATCCTCGGCCTTCTTGTCGTCCTGGGCCTGGGCGTCGGACTGAGCCTTCAGCTTGGCACTCAGCAAGCTGTCGGCCTTACCAAAAACCTTCCACTGCGCTTGTCCCAAGGCAGCCTGGAATTTGGGGCCTGCTGGGTAGCCCTTGCTCGAACAAGCCGTGAAAAGCAAGCTCAGGCAAATTAAACAGCAAGATGCTAAAACTAGTTTTTTGATATTGCTCATTACACACCCACCTCTAGATATTCGGCTTAAATTCTCATTTCATTTATTAAAAACCACAAAAATTTTTAGTTCGCGCTAACAAAAGTGTTACAAATGTCTTTAGGTATATTACATTCTTTTTAATAGAAATGAAACCATATTAGACAGGTTTAGCCCGACATTTTGAGGAATTCGTTAAGAATCTTACTTACAATTCCCACCAGGGCTGCCACATTAGTTACAATGTAGCAAGAAGCTCCAAGACAGGCAGCTGCCCGTCTTTCTATAAAAATAACGGAAAGGACCACTAGACCTATATGCACGAAGGAAAATATTTTTTAGATGCCAGCAAAAGCTATCTGTTGACTATTGATGTCCAAGCCCGGCTGATGCCCGCCATGCAGGATAACGAGCGCGTGGTCAAACGCTGCTACCGTCTGGCGGAAGGAGCCAAACTCTTTCAGCTGCCAGGCTCCTATACAGAGCAATACCCCAAAGGCTTAGGTGAAACTCTGCCGGAGCTCAAGGCTTCGCTGGAAGAAGCTGGCCATCCAGTATTTGAGAAGACCCGCTTTACCGCAGCCCTCCCGGAAGTGTTAAACCACCTTAAGGCTAGCAGTCGCCAGCAGGTAATTATCTGTGGCGCTGAGACTCATGTATGTGTCTATCAAACGGTCAGAGACCTGCTCGCGGAAGGTTATCAAGTCGTAGTAGCAGCGGATGCCGTATCCTCGCGCTTTCCTGAGGATAAGGCTATAGCCTTGGAAAACTTCCGAGCTATGGGCGCCCTGGTAACCACGAGCGAAAATATCCTCTTTGATTGGCTCCAGGATGCCAAGGCTCCTCAATTTAAAGCCATTTCCAATCTGGTTAAAAACTACTAGAGCACAGAGCAGGAATCTAGGTAAACTGTCTCAAGAAAGTAACCCTTAAAAAGCGAAACGGGCAAACACTTTTTTACGATGCTTGCCCGTTTCATTGAGGCTGTACTTTCAAACTACAGTCCCCCTTTCAGTAACTTCCAATCTACTTGGCCTGTTCCCCCGACCCTGTTCTTATAACTCAACAATTAATCTGTGTGTGTCATCCATAACAAGGTTCATCGGCTAACCGCCGGAGTATACAGTCGTGATTTCAAAGTTCAAAGCCGGTCCTTGAGTCCTATGCTCGTGGCCCTTTTCGATTGGCTTGAGCCCAGTATAGGGGATAATTTTGTGAATGTCAACATTATTCCTTACTAATTCTTTACAAATTTGTATAATCGCCCAGAGACTATACAGGACGGCTCAACACTTGGTCTCTGGGTATGCTATGATAACGAAAATTACCGTGGGTTAAAGGTCTCCGGCACCAAGCCCACTTAAATGCGAGGTTAACAACGATGTTTTCAGCCTTTCAAGTCAAGGCCCTGGCTCAAATTCTAGCCCCCGCCCTGCCCTCTACGGGTGAGCAGTCCACCCTGCCTATGGTTTTAGGCTTCTTGGGTGTAGCAGCCGTACTCTTTATTATCATGCTGGTTTTACGCCGTAAGCAAAAATAATTGACAGAAAGATTTTCTCTTGTTATCATAAGCTCCGCAGTTGATTTTTAAGCAAATCACTTGCACTTAACAAAAGACAATCTGCCAATTTAGCTCAGTAGGTAGAGCGCATCCATGGTAAGGATGAGGTCATCAGTTCGATTCTGATAATTGGCTCCACAAAAACGCCGTTGCACTATCGCAGCGGTGTTTGTTTTTGTTTGAGATTTTTCTGGCTATAAGTCAATTATTATCGATCATTGACTCTGTCGCAAAACTGACACAAACACTTAATATAAGTAAATTGTTTTTTTAATTTTATAGATTTTGATGTGTATATTTATATCAATAGGTGCCTATTCGCAGACTAAAGGACAATGCGGCAGCCATCTATAGGCAGCTCTAAGCTCTGGAGGAAGGCTTATCATGAAGAAACACACCATAACACTGCTACTGGTCAGTTTAATGGCCTTTAACCTCATATTCACATCCGTCCCCAACCTGGTTTGGGCTGACGAACTTCCGGTCGACAGTTCCCTAGAAGTCTTGGACAACCCAGAATATTCAAATGAAGTCAATGAGCCTGGCGCTCCTGCTGAGCTAATTCCTGATACGCCTGCTGAGCCCAATACTAACGAGTTAGGTCAAACTCCTGATGGGCTAGAGCTTCCTGTGCCAGAAGAAGAAAACGATCTATTGACTGCTTGCCGCTTGCTAAACCAGCAACCTTGCACTTTAACTTTATATAGAGATTTAACTGTACCTGGTCCATTTTATGTGCAAAATGGTATTGCTCTAACTATTCAATCTGAACAAAATCAAAAATACACTCTGAGTCTAAAAAAAGTCTCTCCGGTAACTCCCTCCGATGAGGAAATATCCGATATAACTCAGGGCTCGAATCTAATATTAAAAAATCTTACTCTAGATGGTAAGGAAAACAGTCGAGGAATTCATGTCCAAGATAATTGTACTTTTTATGCATATAACTGCACTTTCCAAAATTTCATAAAGCCTAATGAAAAGGTGAACGGCGGGATGGCCATAATGGCAGAAAACTCGAAATCACTAATTTTGCAAGATTGTTTTTTTATCAATAATGATGCCAAGACAGGACCCGCGGGAGCCTTAGGTATTTTAAATGTGGAGGATTGCAGACTTACGAATGTGCAGTTTACAAAAAATAAAGGAAAGAGTGCCGGCGCAATTCAAATTGAGGGAACGAGGGCAAGTTTACATAAATGCCTTTTCGAATCAAATAGTACACCCAAAGGGCAGGGAGGAGCGCTTTACATAGCTAACGGCTCAGAAGTAACAATTACTGCTTCGCAATTTACAGACAATACGGCCTCTGATGGTGGAGCTATTTGTATTTTTCCCGTTAACAACAAGACAATAAAAAAAGTACGTCATTTAATAGTAATATAGCCGCAGAAAATTATGGCGGAGCAATACTCGTTGGTTCACAACTAGAAATTACTGATAGCGACTTTGTTGATAATACTGCGGCAAAAAATGGCGGTGCAATCTATCTGCTCAAAAACATTAGAGTAAATATTGAAGGAGCCACAAAATTTATAGGCAATAGCTGTGGCTCAGAAGGCGGAGCAATCTATGATGCCCAATATGATTATAAAGACCCTGCAGATACCACAACTGGTTATACCAACCTCAATACAGATGCAAGCGTAAGCTTTAAAGACAACTACGCCCCTTACCTCTATAATCCTCCCAGCAACTATAAGGATTTTACTTGGATTCAATTTGCTCGCACATCTTTTACAGGAGAGGTAAATCCCAATAACGGGTAACCTATCATAAAGTATGATTTCCCTTTAAATAACTGCGATATTAACTATATGAATGCACCAGATGGCCCATTCAAAGTCAGTTTTGAATTTAAGAGCAGGGATAGTGGGAAGACTTTACCAGATGAGATCATTCAGAGCTGTCCCCAAGAAATGATGTTCCCTTTAAATGCCTTAATCGTCCCACCATTGGTGCCTGAATTGAAATTTGACACGGTAGTTGAGTTAAATGGCCAGCGCTGGACCTTTGAGGTCTGGGAACCTGCCAGCAAGGAAGTAACAAAAGAAGGCATCCACTTTATTGGCTACTGGACTTTGGAAGAAGATGTCAAAGTTGCTGTCAGCAAGGTTTGGGATGATGCAGATAACCAAGATGGTAAGCGGCCAGACTCTGTCACCATTCAGCTGCTGGCCAATGGTGAGGATACCGGAAAACAATTGGTTTTATCGGAGGCCAACAATTGGGCAGGCGTCTTTACGGATTTGTCTTCAAGCAATGGCGGGAAAAATATCGTGTATACCGTGGAAGAATTGCCTGTTGATGACGCCTACACAACTTCCCTCACTGGCGACGCGAAACAAGGTTTTGTGGTCACCAATAGCTTAAAGCCTGAAGAAGTTATTCCCTCCTTACCATCTTTGCCCCAAACTCCTAGTGTGACCGTACCCTCACCCATCGTATTCAAGAAGATCACGGGTGGACAGCCGACCGTTGCCGACCTCTTTACCTTCTCTATTGAGCCTATCTCTTATCAACCGGATCCTCAGTATGGCAGCATGCAGCTTTCCAACCTGCCTTGGCCCCAGAATGAGCAAGGTGCGGTAAGAGAGGTACAGATTTGGGGTGAGGGCACTGCTTCTACTGGAATGTTGACCTATAAGCAGCCAGGCTACTACGAGTATGAGGTTAGAGAAATTCCCTCTGCCCAAGCTGATTACATTTTCTCTAAGGATGCTTATACCTATGTTGATCATGTTTACAAACTTGACGGAGACCTGGCCGTAGACCGGACTATGCTGAAGAACGGGCAAAAGGCGAATACTACTACCGCTTATTTCATCAACGAGTACTTGGGTGAAAAAGCCA
>CAYNNG010000018.1:28659-35711 GCA_964398655.1 uncultured Oscillospiraceae bacterium | reverse complement strand
GGATTCTCCGTCAAAATTGCAGCTAATGGGTGGGCCGCCCTGCACATTTGCAAGTGGTGGGTGGACAGCTTGGGCAATTCTGCAGGTAGTGGGTGGTTTGGACTCTAACCCCCTTCCGCTACTTGCAAATTTGTAAGAAATTTCACGAACTAGGATTTACATAGGAGCCACAGCCTAGTCCAATCTTCCTTTACTCCCCCGCCTTGGCTAGCAAGATGCGCCAGCAATTTCCGCAGGGCCGCAGCCACAGGTAGAGTCCTGGCCCCAGATAAGAGGGTGTCCCTATCACTTTCGTGATATTGAGATGCCCCCTTCATGGCCCTTAGGGAGCAAGCTTCTTGCGTGGAGGGCTCAGGGGCTGGTCTCCTATAAGGTGCAGAACCGCTAACCGGGCCATTTCCAGGCCGCAGGAGGCGGGCGCGAAGATGGCAGAGGAGGGGCCAAGGCCGGAGGCGGGTGCTGGTTTTGTGGGTTCGGCCTGGTCTGCTGGTTTGGATTGGTCCTGGCCTGCCTGGGACAGGCCAGCCTGGAGTATGGCCTGGGAGTGGTCCGCTGGCTCCGGAGCGACTTGCTGCCCAGAACGCGGATAGAGGGGGCTGGTGAAATAGACTACGGAAGCACTTTGCAGGCTGCGGTCGCGGAGCAGCTTTCTCAGCCTCTTGAGCATGGGGTCGCCGGCAGTCTCAAAGATATCGGCCAAGACTAAGCCCTGGGTCTCCAGACGAAAACCGCAGCCTCCCGCGGTAAGGAGGGGAAGGTCCCGGTCGGCGCAGGCTGCGATGAGGTCAGCCTTGGCTGGCAGGTCATCAATACAGTCCAGGACCAAGTCTAGGCCCTGCAGAAAGCTGTCACCTTCGCCGGGCCGGTAAAAGCAGTTGTGCTTGTGGACCTGGAGCTCAGGATTGATATCTAAAAAACGTGACTCTAAGATGTCGGCCTTATAGCGCCCCAAGCTGGACCGCAGGGCCGGCAGCTGGCGGTTGAGATTACTTTCTTCCGTGGTATCGCCGTCGATGAGAGTGACCTGGCCCACGCCCGTACGGACGAGGGCTTCGGCTGCCCAAGAGCCAACACCGCCCAGGCCAAAGACGGCGACATGGGCAGAGCGTAACAGGGCCAATTTTTCTGCCCCCAAGAGGGCTTCACTTCTAATTTGCCAAGTCATAACAGGGTTTTCCTCTTTATTTGCTATACTTAGACTACTATACAAAGTCTCTGGAGTAACACACAAACTCTATTATAAAACTGACTTAGAAGGAACAAACATGACCATCTTAGATCTGAAAACTGCCACGGAATTGGGCCGGGTTTCTGCCGGCTCGGTCCTGATTGCCAGCCCGCCCCAAATTCGCCAAGGCAAGCACAATGAATTTATGGTGGGCAATTTTACTACCCCCGACGGGACAGCTGAATTTAAGATCTGGGAGGAGCGGACCTTCGCGGTAGTGCGAGATAAGGGCCCCGGCATCTACGATGTAGAAGTAGAGGGCTCCGAATATAATGGAATTTACCTTACCGTGCGGCGGATCCAGCCCACATCTAATCCGGACTGGATCAAGTCCGATTTTCTGCCCACCATCCCCCGCGAGCAGCTGACCAGCTTGTGGCAAAAGGTGCGGACCCGCCTGCAGGCCTTGGGCGTATCCGACCAGGCCTGGCAGCTCTTGGAGACCATGCTGGCGGACCCCCAGCTGGAAGGCCGCTATGTAATTGAAGGCGCGGCTATCTACTATCACGACAACCGAGTGGGCGGCCTCTTAAACCACACCGGCAAGATGCTCAATATCCTGGCCGCAGTTTTGGAAAACCTCCCTGCCCTACAAGCCTCCGCTGACCTCCTCTTTTTAGGAATCGCTCTCCACGACCTCGGCAAGGTCTTTGAATACCGCGACCTGGGCCTGGGCGAGTACTGGTACGCCAACCACCGTATCCGGGGGATCGAATTCCTGGCCGGTTATAAGGACAAGATTATCGCCAGCTATGACGAAGCCTTTTATCGCCAGCTGCAGACGATTATCATGGGCCACCACGGTGATTATGGCGACCGGCCTACCACCGTGGCCGCGGGCATTGTCCACTATATTGACACCTTGGAATCCCAAACCACCAGCATGCTGGAGTCTCAGGCGGAAAGCCAGGACGGCCGCCTCCGCTTTGGGGACTGGGGCTGGCTGCAGGGAATTCCTCTGAAATAAGCTGCAAAAGGGACTTGGATCTTGCCGTAGATCCAACTTCCCGGAATTTCTGTAAAGTTTGCAAGTTTTGCAGGTCCCGATTACGGTTCGCCTCTCCATGGTGCATAGCATCTGCCGAGTGATTGAATAAATGTATGAACTGCCACCCATTAGCGGCACATTTGTAAGAAAAGCGGGATTCCTAAGTGAGGGTCCCAGAGGGTGACCTGCAAAAGCTGCAAACTCGTAAGAAAAACGGAAAAGTTGAAGTATAAAAAGAGGGCGCCTCCCAATCACGACCGTGAAAGGGGCGCCCTCTTTTGCTTAGTGCTCAATAAGACAGATAGCTTAACGCTTACAGTTTAGCCAGAAGCTCGGCCAGGGTTACCTTGGCGTCGCCCAGGAGGAGGATGACGTGGTCAGAACCTGCTTGGGCTTCCTCGTAGAGGGGGTTGGGCACGCCGGCGTAGCCGGGCTTCAGGTCAAAGTTGCAGATAACGACGTGTTTGGCTGCGCCGACATCCAGGACGGGCATGCCATAGATGGGGGTGCCTTCTGCTGTGTTGGCAGCGGGATTGATGACGTCGTTGGCCCCAATAACCAGGCAGATGTCCGTGTCCTTGAACTGGTCGTTGATCTCGGCCATTTCGTGGAGTTTCTCATAGGGGATATCTACCTCGGCCAGGAGGACGTTCATGTGGCCTGGCATGCGGCCGGCTACAGGGTGGATGGCAAAGTCTACCTGCTTGCCTTCACCCTCTAATCGGTCGGTTAATTGCTTGACCAGGCTCTGGGCTTGAGCCAGGGCCATGCCGTAACCCGGCACAATGATGGCCCGTTGGGCCGCTTGAAGCCAGCTGGCGGCCAGATCCTCGGGAGCGCTGGGTTCAGAGGCAGCGGCGGTGGCGGTTTGTTCGGGGTTAGCGCCGTTAGCTTTGCCCTGGGCCTCGGGAGTTTTACGCGCGGCGTCGTAACCGGCATGGAGGTCTTTGAGGGTTTGTTTGGCGTCACCTAAGAGCAGGACCACGTGGTCTTCGCCCGTTGCGGCCTCTTCATAGAGGGGGTTAGGTACGCCAGCGTAACCGGGTTTCAAGTCAAAGTTGCAGATTACCACATGCTTGGCATCGCCTACATTGAGGACCGGCATGCCATAGATGGGTGTCCCTTCCGCGGTATTGGCAGCGGGGTTAATTACATCGTTGGCGCCAATAACCAGACAGAGGTCGGTATCCTTGAACTGGTCGTTGATCTCGGCCATTTCATGAAGCTTTTCATAGGGAATATCTACCTCAGCCAGGAGGACGTTCATGTGGCCAGGCATGCGGCCGGCCACGGGGTGGATGGCGAAGTCTACTTGCTTGCCGGCGGCTTCCATTTGGTCGGCTAGCTGTTTAATTTGCGCCTGGGCTTGGGCCAGGGCCATGCCGTAACCCGGCACGATGATAATCTTCTGGGCTGCGTTCAGCCAAGAGCCGGCCAGTTCGGGACCCGTGAGCTGGGCTGCTTCCTGCGGTTTTTCACGAGTCGGAGTCTCGGCAGTTTGGGCAGAGGCCGCGGTGGCCGGAGCAGAGCCTGCAGGGGCTGATTCTGCCGGCGCAGGTGTAGGTGTACTAGCAGGCGCTGAGGCGTGGGCCGGGGCCTTGGGGGCGGGGGCAGAGGTCTTGCCCAAGAGAATATCCAGGAGTTTGCGGTTCATGGCCTTGCACATGATCTGGGTCAGGATGAGGCCAGAAGCGCCGACAATGCCGCCCACGGCGACGAGGAGGATATCCGCCACAGCCATGCCGGCGATTGCGCCTGCTACCCCGGAGAAGGAGTTCAGGAGGGAGATGGTGATGGGCATGTCCGCTCCGCCAACCCTGATGGCCAGGAAGTAGCCAAAGAGGTTACCGAAAATCACGGCCAGGAGGATGACCAGGGTGCGTCCGCCGCCAGAAGCAAAGCGGGGGAAGGCCAGGAGCAGGGCTGACAGCAAGGAGATGATTAAGCTGAGGGTGGTCCAGACCTGGTGGGCTGGGTAAACCTTGGGCTTCTGGTCAATCATCCGGTGGAGCTTGGCTGCGGCGATCGCAGAACCCGTCCAGGTCAGACCGCCGACGACTACGGCCAGGCCGCCCGTGATGTTGGCAAAACTGCTGTCAATGGCCATGCCGGAGGGGTTGAGGCTGTGGCCCATGAGGGTCAAAATTCCGGCCAGCATGGAGGCAAGGCCGCCAAAGCCATTCAAAAGGCCTACCATTTGGGGCATCTGGATCATCTGCACCTTGCGGGACAGGAGGAGGCCCAAGAAACCCCCGATCAGGAGGCCGACCCAAAGGACGGTTACGCTGAAGATGCCGTAATAGTAGAGGGTCAGGACCACTGCGGCCAACATGGAAAGGGCGCCTAGGCGGTTGCCGATGAGGGCGCGCTCGACCTTGGACATGAGGGAAATCCCAATGAGGACCAAGACGATCAGGGCCAGGGAGATGACGCGGTAGCGGGTGTTTTCTCCCGCGCTGCGGGTGATTTCCAGGACTAAGGGGTTAAAGCTTAATGCTTGTAAAAGTGTCATAAACATGGGCTTTACTCCTTATCCTTTTTGCTGTGGAACATTTTGAGCATGCGGTCGGTGACTCCAAAGCCTGCCACCACGTTGATGGTGGCCAGGATAATGGCGATGAGGCCCAAGATGGTTCCCAGGGTGCCGCCGGTGGCCACGGCGGCAGCCGTAGAGGACAGGCAGGCCAGGAGGGTTACGCCGGAAAAGGCGTTCATACCGGACATTAGGGGGGTGTGGAGCAGGCTGGGCACACGGTTAATAATCTTGTAACCCAGGAGCATGGCCACGATAAAGATAATAATCAGAAGACTCCAATGCATAGATTTCCTCGTAATAAAAAGGGCCGACTCGAGATTTCTTACGGAGTTGACCCCAAGCCTTGGCTTTGACCTTGCTAGGCCCTGCCTGCCGGCTGGCAGGCAGGGGCCAGAAAGCTAGTGTATGGATAGGTTAAAGGGTTTAGTTAAGACCCATGGCCAGGCGGGCGCCGTGGTGGACCAGCTGACCATCGATCGTGACTAAGGTCTTAGCGATGATTTCGTCGTTGCGGTCTAAGACGATCTTGCCGTCTTTTACGATGTATTTCAGGAAGTTGTAAATGTTCTGCGAGAACATCCAGGTGGAAGAAGTGGGTAGGTGGCCAGGGATATTCTTAATGCCGACCAGGGTCACGTGGTGCTTAACTTCAACCGTGCCGGGAGGGGTAATTTCGCAGTTACCGCCTTGGTCAATGGAAATATCCACGATCACAGAACCGGGCTTCATGGACTTGACCATCTCCTCGGTGATGAGGACAGGGGCCAATTCGCCAGGTACCAGGGCGGAGCAGAAGATGATGTCCATGTCTTTGACATGTTCTTTGAGGACTTCACGCTCTTTTTTCAGCAGGTCTTCGGAAAGTTTCTGGGCATAACCGCCTTCGCCGATCGCGGCCTCCTTGGGGATACCCAAGTCGATAACCTTGGCACCCAGGGACATAGCTTGTTCTGCGGCGTCGGGGCGGATATCGGCGGCGTAGAGGACAGAGCCCAAACGTTTGGCGGTTGCTACGGCTTGCAAGCCGCCGACACCGGTACCAATAACCAGGGTGTTGACGGGTTTAACCATGCCTACGGCGGTGAACATTTGCGGCATAAACCGGGGCAGGTAGTTGGCGGCCATGAGGATGCCCTTGTAACCGGCACAGGTGGACATGGAGGTTAGAGCGTCCAAGTTCTGGGCGCGGGAAATACGGGGTACCCCATCCAAGGTTAGGCTGATGACCCCGGCCTTGGCCATTTTTTTGACCATGTCATGGTTGGCAGGGGCGGCGGGGTGAATGAAGGTAATTATATATTGGCCCTCATGCATCATATCAATTTCGTGCTTGCCCTTGGCTTCATTCATCAGAGGCTCTTTAACCTTGAGGATAACATCTGCCTTGTTGTAAAGGTCCTCGCAGTTTTTCATCATCTGGGCACCGGCTTCGATATACTGAGGATCGTGGTAGAAGGAGCCTTCTCCAGCGCCTTCTTCAACGAGAACGGTCCAGCCTTGGTGGGTCATAAGTTTGACGGTTTCGGGAGATGCGGATACGCGATCTTCACCTGGCATAATCTCTCTGGGGATTCCTACAATCATTTCTTCCAACCTCCATATAGCCATAAAAGGCTAGATTTATCTGCAAACATTTTAACAGCTAACAGTTTTCTTTACAATATTTTGTATATTTTGTGCGAAATGCCTAAGGCGCGAAAGCAAATTCCACACTGACGGGTGGGGAGTTGTAGTTCGGATTTTCGGATTTTCGGGCATTATTGCAACTAATGGGTGGGCAGTCGGACAAGTTTGCAACTAATGGGTGGCCCGCCGGACAAGTTTTCAACTAGTGGATGGTAACACGGGCAAAACTGCAAGTAATGGGTGGCTTTTCCTCTTTTTCTGAGGGTAGGCCATCCATTACTAGCAAACTTGTCCGAAATCCAGAAAATCCGAAATAGAGAGGCCTAGCCTACTGGTTCTGAAGAGAAATGGTCAGGCTACTAGGCGGTAGAAAGGTAGAGATACTTCAACTTTCCGGATTTTCTTACAAGTTTGCAGATAATGTACATGCCGGCCCACTTTTCCTCCATTCTGAATGTATAAAACTCGGCTCCAAGATGTATATTTGCATAAAAACCGCCTTTTTAGGGCTATTTTGTGGGGGAAAACCATCAGAACCCGAGTTTCAGAAAATTGGGGCGTACAAAAGCTGCAAACTTGTAAGAATTTTGAGGAAGTTGGATGTATCGAGTGAAAAGCCTGCGTGCAGATTATTTGTTGCGCGCAGACTTTTTATGGAGGGGCAGGTAGCGGAG
>CAYNNG010000018.1:13498-28559 GCA_964398655.1 uncultured Oscillospiraceae bacterium | reverse complement strand
ATGGCTTCGGCAGAATCTGCCTTGATCACGTCGGCTACTGCAATAAGGCCTAGGACTTGGCCGTCCTGTGCAAAGAAGAGGGGAGTCTTGCCCTCTTGGGCCAGACGATCCCGCTCTGTTTGCAGGTCAGGGCTAGCTAAGCCTTGCTCTTCTAGCATCTTGAGGTTGCCGGCCAAAACTTTCTGTCCTGCTATTTCGCCGTAAATCCCCTGACCGGGATCTTGGCCAAAATTTTCTACCTCCAGGCTGTTGAGGCCTTCTGCTTCTGCCTTCTGGACAATAGCCGAGGCCAGGGGGTGCTCGGACAGTTTCTCCAGCGAATAGGCCAGCTGCAGAAGGTCAGATTCGGAGCCTTGCAGGGGGAGGAGGTCTGTCACCTGGGGTTTGCCCTCGGTGATCGTGCCCGTCTTGTCTAAGACCAGGCTGGTCAAGCCACCAGCGATTTCCAAGGCTTCCGCCGACTTAATCAGGATGCCGTTTTTGGCCCCTCTGCCTGTTCCTACCATGATGGCGGTGGGGGTGGCCAGGCCCATGGCACAAGGACAAGAGATAACTAAGACCGCAATGGCCATGGAAAGGGCGTGCTCAAAGCTGTAGCCCAAGGCAAGCCAGACTACCAGGGTTACGAGAGCTATGGCAATTACCGCCGGGACGAAGACGGCGGAAACCTTGTCCGCAATTTTGGAGATAGGGGCTTTGGAAGAAGAGGCTTCTTCTACTAAGTTAATAATCTTGGATAAGGTGGTATCTTGGCCCAACTTTTCCGCCCGCATGCGGAAGTAACCCGACTGTACCAGGGTGGCCCCGGTCACCTGGTCGCCAGGGCCTTTGGCCAGAGGAATAGACTCGCCCGTAAGGGCAGACTCATCTAGGGCAGCCTGGCCCTCCAGGATAGAGCCATCCACAGGGACAGCTTCGCCCGTGCGTACGAGGAGCACATCACCCACTTGGAGCTCTTCCACACGGACCTTCTCCTCTTGGCCATCCCGGATTCTGGTGGCTTCTTGAGGGGTCAAGTCAAGGAGGGAAGAGATGGCAGAAGAGGTTTTAGACTTAGCCTTGGCCTCCAGGTATTTGCCCACGGTAATCAAGGTCAGGATCGTACCCGCGGATTCAAAGTAGAGATCCATGCTGAACTTATGGACCAGGCCCCAATCCTGCCAGCCTAACCCGTAGCCAATCTTATAGAGGGCATAGATGCCGTAGAGGGTAGCCGCAGACGAGCCGAGGGCAATGAGGGCATCCATATTGGGCGACTTGTGGACCATGGACCTCCAGCCGGAGCGGAAGTAGTTGCGGTTGACCACGAGGATGGGGAGGAGGAGGAGAAATTGTGTCAGGCCGAAAATCATGGAGTTTTCGCTGCCCAAAAAGATGCTGGGCAGGGGCCAGCCCATCATATGTCCCATAGAAAGGTAAAAGAGGGGAATACAAAAGACAGCAGAGATCTGGAGCCGGTGCAACATGTTCAGCCGGTCTTTCTCCGCAAAATCCCTGCGGGCAGCTTCCGCGGCGAGGGCAGGATTTTCTGTTGACGGGTTAGAATTGTCCTGGGCAGTAGTAACACCCTCAGCAGGACCAACCCCAGAGCCTGGCATTATGCTAGCGGTATAGCCTGCCTGCTCCACGGCCTGCACGATATCTGCGGATTTAAGCTTCCCTTCATCGTAGGAAACTTGCATGGAGTTGGTGAGCAGATTAACAGCTACCTCGTCGACGCCACTTATTTTGTTGACAGCTCGCTCCACCGCAGCTGAGCAAGCTGCGCAGTGCATGCCTCCAATATTATATTTTGCCTTTACCATCTTATAACTTCCTTTGGTTTCATTTAGCTTATCTAATCTTTCTTGTTTTCATATTAGCACAGGCTTACTAAATCTCAGCCTAGCTGCCTCCAGATGGGAATATGTGTTACAGATTGGCTTGGTGCCTAAGCAGGGGGCTAGAAATTTGCTAAAGCCCCAGGGCTCAGCGTAAAATGGACGAGACCAAGATATTCATAAAGTGTACGGAAATCTAGCGATTAGTGTTCACGCGCTGGACACTTAATAGATGAGCAGTACACATATAAAGGAGCGCTTATATGCAAGTTAAAATGCCCCAATTACGCCCCCAGATGGAGTCTGGACTACTGGTTGCATGGCTGAAAAACCCAGGAGATAAGGTAGAGCAGGGTGAGCCGCTTTATGAAATTGAAAGTGACAAAGTAGTGAGCCAAATTGCGTCTGATTTTTCTGGCACCTTAAAGCAGGTGCTGGCAGAAGAGGGTGACGAGGTCCAAGTGGACCAGGTTTTGGCTACGATTGAATAGGCCGGAAAACCTTTAGATTGAAGATAGAAGATTTTCGACTAAAGATATTCTAAGGATATTATTGTGACATATTTAAAAAAACCTGACTGGCTTAAAGTTCCTTATGACCCTCAGGCGGTAGATCAGTTGGCAGGGATGCTCAATGACCTGAAAATTAATACGGTCTGTAAGGCGGCCAATTGTCCCAATATGGGAGAGTGCTATGCCCGGCATACCGCTACCTTTATGGCTATGGGGGAAAACTGTACCCGGAATTGCCGTTTTTGCAATGTGACCTGCCAGCGGCCCACGCCCCTGGATCCTGAGGAACCTCAACATATCGCAGAAGTGGTAGAAGACTTGGGCCTGCGTCATGTGGTGATTACCCAGGTTACTCGAGATGACTTACCAGATGGCGGGGCTGCCCACATGGCGGCCTGCGTGCGGGCGGTCAAAGACCGCTGCCCTGAAACCAGTGTAGAGGTCTTAATTTCTGACCTCAAGGGGTCGAGCGAGGCTCTGCAAACAGTGCTGGAGGCCCGACCCGATGTAATGAACCACAATGTGGAAATGGTTGAGCGCCTCCAGGAGAAGATCCGCCCGCAAGGTAGTTACCAACGGTCGCTGGAGGTTTTGCGCAAGTCCAAGGAATTGGCCCCGGATATTCTGACCAAGACGGGCTTCATGCTGGGTTTGGGCGAAAGGGATGATGAGGTGGACCAGCTGCTGGACGATATTTTGGCGACTGGCTGTGATATTGTAACGATCAGCCAGTACCTCCAGCCCAGCAAGGACCACTGGCCTCTGGACCGCTATGTGACTCCGGCAGAATTTGAACTGTGGCGGGAAAAGGCCCTGGCCAAGGGCTTTAAGTACTGTGCCTCTGCTCCTTTAGTCCGGTCTTCCTACCGGGCCCGCGAGGCTTTTGAAGCGACGCATCAGGAATAGAGTGCCAGGACTAGGGTGAAGAACTGTAGCCTTTTGGCCTGCGGCTGAAAAATTACTATGCTGTATACCGACCTAAACTCGACCAATGTCTATGACAATTTTGGCCTGGAATATTTTTTGGCCACAGAGCACAAGCTGGAGGAGCCGGTTTTCCTGTTTTGGCGGACCAGCCCTACAGTGATGTTGGGCCGCTACCAAAATATCTATGAGGAAGTAAACCTGCCTTATATTGAGGCCCACGAGATCAAGCTAGTCCGCCGCTATTCCGGCGGAGGCTGCATCTATACCGATCTAGGCGGCTGGCAGTATACCTTTATCCAGGAATCCTCCAGCCAGGAGATAGAATTTGCTCACTTTATTCAGCCCGTGGTTACTGCCCTGCGCGGCTTGGGCCTGGAAGTGGGCTTTTCCGGTCGGAATGACCTGCTCTTGGACGGGAAGAAAATCTCGGGAACGGCCCAGTACAAGCTAGGCGACCGCACGGTTCATCACGGATCCTTGCTTTTCTCCACGGACATTGAGGAAATGGTTAAAGCCACCAGTCCTGACCCTTATAAGATTGAGTCCAAAGGCATCAAGTCGGTGCGTGAACGGGTGACTAATATCCAGGACTACTTAGAAGAAGCCATCTCTCCGGAAAGCTTCAAAGAACTTATGGTCCAGGCTATTCTGGGAGAGGGCTCGCGTTATGAGCTGAGTAAGGCCGAAGCCGACCGGGCCAGAGACCTGGGCCGGGAGAAGTTCCAGGATAGGTCAGCCATTTATGGCCTGAACCCGCAATTTACCGCGGAGAAGAGCCGACGCCTTCCTGGTGGTCGCCTGACCATCCGTTACCGGGTAAAGCAGGGTTTGATTCAGGACATACAATTTGCCGGAGATTTTTTCGCCACAGACCGTTTGCCCGACCTGGAAAAGGTTTTTATCGGCCAGGCCCTAGACCGAGAGGAATTGACCGCCGCGCTGGCAAAAGCAGCGGGCGTTAGGACTGATATTTCCGAAGAGTTACCCGAGGAACTGAAGGGAATAGTGCAGACCGGTAGGCTCGAGGGGCATGAAGAGACCGAGCAGCCGAAGACCAGACCCCTGGAGGCAGACCAGGACGAGATAAGAGCCTGGGACCAGGTTATTCGCGGTATTTCGGCGAAAGACATTCTGGACACCCTGTTTACTTAAGCAGGGTGTCAGTAAACTTCTAGCTATAGTGGGAGACAGTAAGCTTCTGGGTTAAGCAAGTTCACAGTAAGCCTGTTATCCCTGAAAAATTCCCTGAGCAATATTTAGCTGAAAAGATAGGGCAGGAGGCCAGAGTAACCTAGCTGGTCAAGTTTGCTTTGTACCAGCTGGGGTTCAAGCTGCAGGCCTACTAAGGACGCGCTGAGGTCGGGACAGGCGGGCTGGCAGACGAAGTCTTGGATGATTCCCTTTTTGACCGTATAAGAAATTTGTGTGGGAAAAACCGGTGAGGGCAGGTTGGCTTGTGTAGCCTTCTGTGGCCTAACCGGGTTGGCTTGTGTAGCCTTATGTTGGTCAACTTTGTGGCTTGAGGGCAGGCTGGGGCAAGTGCGGTCCAGATGAGCAAAGTTTTGACTGGGCAGGTCGCGGCTGAAGCCAAAGGCAGGTCCCTGGGCAAAGGTCCAGGTCCAGCTGGTGTATTTTTCGTGGTAGAGCTGGTCGATGGCCTGGCGGTCTTCCTCGGTTAAGTGAAATTCCTCCTGTGCTCCCAGGACCTGCTGCAAGGCTGCCAGCCAAGCCTCAAGGAAGGCCTGACTGTCGCCCAGGTCTGGGTGGAGATGGTCGCGGAGGTTGGCCACGGGCCAGGGTACGGACCGGGTGCCGCGGGTGGAGAAGTTTTGGTTATGGCCGTTGGCCAGGCGCTGGAGAGCCGACAAGTCGGAGTCGTAGAGCAGGGTCCCATGATGGACCAGACGGTCTTGGCTGGTCGCCTGGGCAGAGCCGGAAATTTTTAAGCCTGCTGTGCCGCCTGCGACGCCCAAGGAGATTTCATCTAAAATTTCCACCTCTGCTCCTAAGAGGGCGAGGGAGGCACAGATCTTTTCCAGGATGGGCTGGTAATTGGCTCCTAGGCCCTCCTTGCGGCCGATCAGGCTGTAGTTAATGTTGCCCAGGTCGTGGTAAACCGTGCCACCGCCAGAAATACGGCGGACCAAGGCAACGCCTTGGTCCTGGGCCTCAAGGAGGTTTACCTCCTGATAGATATTCTGAAATTTACCACAGACCACTGCCGGCCGGTTGCGCCAGAGCAGGAGAAAAGCTTCTCCGGGATAGGCCAGGTAAAGCCGTTCTTCCAAGGCCTGGTTATAGGCGGCATCGTGGCTGGGACTGAGAAAATATCGCATTAAGTATCAAGCATTAAATCAAGTGCGTTAAGCAAAACGCGTTAAGTGCATGAAGCAAAACGCATTAAGCTCATAAAGCAAAAATTAGAGCAGACCCACACGCTGGAAAATCGTGTCGACGTTTTTCAAGTGGTAGTGGGGGTCGAAGGCCTGGTCAATTTCTTCCTTGCTGAGGGCAGCTGTGATTTTGGCGTTGGCCTCAACCAGGGGCCGGAACTCAATCTGGTTTTCCCAGGCTTGCATGGCTAAAGGCTGGACCAGGTCGTAGGCCTCCTCGCGGGACATGCCCTTGTTAATCAGGGAGAGGAGAATGTGCTGAGAGAAGATCACCCCGTGGGTCAGGCCGATATTCTTCAACATATTTTCAGGATAAACCACGAGCTTGTCGAGGATCGTACGGAAGCGGCGGAGCATGTAGTGGAGGAGCTCCGTGGCGTCGGAGGAGAGCACACGCTCGGCGGAGGAGTGGGAGATATCCCGTTCATGCCAGAGGCAGATGTCCTCGTAGGAGGTGAGCATGTAACCCCGCATGAGCCGGGCGCAGCCACAGATATTTTCTGAGCCGATGGGATTGCGCTTGTGGGGCATAGCGGAAGAGCCCTTTTGGCCCTTGGAGAAATATTCCTCAGCCTCCCGGACTTCGGTGCGCTGGAGGTGCCGGATCTCGGTGGAGAATTTTTCCAGAGAAGCGGCGATCAGGGCCAGAGTGCCGTAATAGGCAGCATGGCGGTCACGCTGGAGGATTTGGGTAGAGATAGCCGCCGAGTCAATGCCCAGCTTTTCGCAAACATAGTCCTGCACAAAGGGTGGGGTGTTGGCAAAGGTGCCTACCGCGCCAGAGATCTTGCCGCATTCTACACCCTGGGCTGCCCGCAAGAAGCGGTCGCGCTGGCGCTGTAGCTCGGCATACCAGAGGGCCATGGTCAGGCCAAAGCTGGTGATTTCTGCATGGATGCCATGGGTTCGGCCCATTTTAGGGGTGTCCTTGTAGAGTAGGGCCTTTTGCTTGACCACCTCAATCAACTTATCCAGCTCTTCCAGGAGCAGGGTGTTGGCCTGTTTATAGAGGTAGCCGTAAGCGGTATCTACCACGTCGGTGGAGGTCAGACCGTAGTGAACCCACTTTTTCTCCTCACCCAGACTCTCGGAAACCGTGCGGGTGAAGGCCACCACGTCGTGGCGGGTTTCTTGCTCAATTTCACGGATACGGGGGACGGTGAAGGTCGCCTTGTCGCGGATGGCTTGGACATCTTCCTTAGGGATCACGCCCAGTTCAGACCAGGCTTCGCAGGAGAGGATTTCTACCTCCAACCAGGCGTGGAAGATGTTTTCGTCGGACCAGATGGCCCGCATTTCAGGGTGGGAATAACGGTTTAACATGATACGCTCCTTTATTTTTCTACGGTGCGGCGGGTGCCGGCTCGTGAAATTTTCTTGCTGACGAGACCGCTTCCTGTCCGCTGGCTTATAGGCCCTAATTTGCTAAAGCTGCCAGGCCGATGTCGGTCCGGTAATGGAAGTCCTTAATCCAGTCCCGGTGGCTTTGTAAAAAGCCGTATATCTTGTCCCGGCAGGCTGCGAGGTCTGGACCTTGGCAGGTGATCATGAGGACCCGGCCGCCGGCGGCTTGGTAGCCCTCGGGCACCTTCTTTGTTCCCATGTGGATGACCTCCAGGCCCTCGGCCTGGGCGGCCTCAAAGAAGGCCTGGGGAATGACAGGTTTAGCGGTCACCTTGCCCGGATAGCCCGGTGAACTTAGGACTACACCCAGGCAGGTGTCGGAGGTGACGGGGAAGATGAGGGCTTCTCCTTGCTCGGACTCGGCTGCAGACTGGGGGGCGGCAGGGGACTGCAGGTCAGCCTGGGCTGAGATGTCCGGATTATCTGTGCTGACAGCCTGGTCAGTAGCCAAGCCTAAGAGCTGGCAGATCGCGGTCAAGAGATCACCCTGGAGACGGGGGAGGATAACCTCGGCCTCGGGGTCGCCCATGCGGGCATTAAATTCAATGACTTTAACGCCAGAGTCTGTAGCCATGAGACCGGCGTAGAGGAAGCCGGTGAAGCTGCTGTGGTCAGCGGCTAAGGCCTTTAAGGTAGGCTTGATCACTTGGTCTAGGGCTGCCTGGTAAATTTCTTCTGACAGGCGGGGCAGGGGAGAAACGGCACCCATGCCGCCTGTGTTGGGGCCCTTCTGCCCATCGTAGATGGCCTTGTAGTCTTGGGCCACAGGCAGGGGGAGGAATTTTTCCCCGGAGGCCAGGCAGATCAGGCTGAACTCAAAGCCCTGGAGGAATTCCTCAAAGAGCAGGGGGTTAGTATCAGAGAGCTCCAGGCCTGAGATATGGTCCTGGGCCTCGGCCTTAGTCTGGCAAATTGCTACACCCTTGCCGGCCTTGAGCCCGTTTTCCTTGAGGACGAGGGGGAAATCCCACTCATCTAGGGCAGCCAGGGCCGCAGTGGTGCTGGTATAGGTCTGGTAGCGGGCGGTGGGAACTCCGGCCTGCACCATGAGATTTTTGGCGTACGCCTTGGAGGACTCAATGCGGGCGGCGGCCTGCCGGGGTCCAAAGGAGGGGATACCAGCGGCTTCCAGGGCATCCACTAGGCCCAGGGCCAGAGGAACTTCGGGACCCACCAGGCAGAAGTCTACAGCTTCTGCGCGGGCCAGCTGAACCAGACCATCCAGGTCTTCCACCTTAAGCTGGGGATAGCAGCGGGCCAGCTCGGCCATAGCGTCGGAACCTGGGGCGACAAGGATTTGGGGCTGCAAGGGAGATTTCCGGAGGGCGAGCAGGAGTGCCATTTCTCGGCCTCCGCTGCCGATTAGCAAAATTTTCATATGTATATGCCTTGGTCTAATTGCTGCAGACTTGGGGACCAAGCCTGCAGTATGGGGGATATGTGGGGTCTAAGAGAATATGGGGAGCGGGGGCTTGCAGGACAAGCCCCCCGCTAGTTAGCCTTGAGGCTTAGTGCTTGAAGTGGCGAATGCCGGTGGCCACCATGGCAATGTTTTTTTCGTTGCAGACTTGAATGGAATCTTCATCTCGGATGGAGCCGCCGGGCTGAATGATGGCGCTAATGCCGAACTGGGCGGCCATTTCCACGGTGTCTGGCATGGGGAAGAAGGCGTCAGAAGCCAGGATTGCTCCCTTAGCCCGGTCACCAGCCTGTTCCAGAGCCAGCTTAGCTGCGCCCACCCGGTTGGACTGGCCTACCCCGATACCCAGGGTGACCCCGTCCTTAAAGACCACAATAGCGTTGGACTTGCAGTGTTTGACCACAGAGAAGCCATTAATCAGGTCGTCCCACTCGTCATCGGTAGGGGCAGCTTTGGTCATCAGGCTGCAGTCTTCCCGCTGGACCTTGCGCAGGTCTCTTTCCTGCATGAGGACCCCATCCATGACAGATACGACCTTGAGGCTGTCTAAGGACCGCTTGGTCTCCATGGGCAGGGTTAAGAGCCGGATGTTTTTCTTCTTGGACAAGACCTCAAAAGCCTCCGGGCTGAAGGAAGGCGCGATGACAATTTCCAGGAAAATTTCGTGGAGTTCCTGGGCAGTTTGTAGGTCAATTTCCCGGTTGGCCGCCACAATGCCGCCGAAAATGGAGACGGGGTCAGCCTTATAGGCAGCCTGCCAGGCCTGGTAAATGTCGTTTCCCACCGCTAGACCGCAGGGGTTCATGTGCTTGAGGGCTACGACGCAGGGCTGGTCGAACTCGTAGAGTAGCTCCAGGGCGGCGTTGGCATCCTGAATATTGTTGTAAGACAATTCTTTGCCATGCAGCTGCTTGGCGGCGGGCAAGCCAGAGTCGGAAACTTCAGCCCAGCGGTAGAAGGCCGCTCTCTGGTGGGGGTTTTCCCCGTAGCGCAGGACCTGCAGACGGTGACCTTCAATGTCGATACGGTCAGGGAAAAGCTGGTCGTCAGACATTTCCGCGGTGGTCAGGTCGGTGTCGGTCATGGCTGTGGCCTTTTGGAAATAAGAGGAAATCAGCTGGTCATAGTGGAAGGTAGACTGGAAGACTTTAGCAGCCAGGAGCCGGCGCTGGGCCAGCACTTCAGGGGTATAGGGCTCTTGGCCTTGGGCCTTCTGGACCTGGTACAGGACATTTTCATAATCACTAGGATCGGTTACCACCCAAACGTCGCGGAAGTTTTTAGCCGCGGCCCGCAGGAGAGTAGGGCCACCAATGTCGATGTTTTCAATCAGTTCCGCTTCTTCTCCGCCCTTGGCTAAGACTTGGGCGAAGGGGTAGAGGTTGACGCAGACCAGGTCAATGGTTTGAATGCCCTGGGCTTCCAGGCTGGCGAGGTCCTCGGGATTTTCTCTGCGGGCCAGGATGCCGCCGTGGACTACAGGGTGAAGAGTCTTGACCCGGCCACCCAGCATTTCGGGGAATTTAGTGAGGCTGGAAACCTCAGTCACTTCCAGACCGGCTTCCTGCAGGTGACGGCAGGTGCCACCGGAAGAGATAAGCCGGTAACCGAGGTTGGTCAGGCCTTGGGCAAAGGCGGTGAGACCAGTCTTGTCATAAACGGATAGTAGGGCGGTTTTCTGCATAGTTTCCTCCAAATTTTGTGCGTAGGCCGCTATGGTCGCTGGATAGAGCTGATGCTCAACCCGGTGGATAGCAGCTTCAAAGTCCTCTAGGCTTTGGCTCGGAAAAAGTTCAACCTTTTCTTGAGCCAGGATTTGGCCGGTGTCCATACCCTCATCCACCAGGTGGACGGTGACCCCAGAAAAAGGCACACCCGCCTCGTATGCCCGTTCAATGGCGTGGGTGCCAGGGAACTCGGGCAGGAGGGCGGGGTGGATGTTGAGTAGGCGACCCCTATAACTGCCCACTAAGAGGGGGGTCAGGAGCCGCATATAGCCCGCGAGGGCGATTAAATCAATATTTTGGTCGTGAAGGATGCGGAGAATGGCTTCTTCATGAGCGGTCCGGTTCGCATAATCCCGGGGCTTGACCAAGAAGGCGGCCAGTCCGGATTCCTGGGCCCAATGCAGGGCGGGGCAGTCCTTATCCGCAATAAGCACTGCCGGGGTGACCCGGCCTAATTGGCCATCCTGCCAGGCCTTATAGATAGCCTGGGCGTTGGTCCCATTGCCTGAGGCAAAGAGGGCCAGCCTAAAATTTTGCTGCGACATGGCCTCTCCTTATACGAACTGCACACCCTGGCCGGCGGCGACTTCTCCAATAACATAGGAGTCTTGGCCTTGAGCCTTGAGAATTTCCTGGGCTCTTGCTACATCTTGAGGCGCCAGGGCGATCACAAAGCCAATACCCATGTTAAAGACGTTGAACATCTCGTCTTCGCTGAGGCCGCCTGTCTGAGCAGTCAGGTCGAAGATGGGCAGACTGGGCCAGGAGCCCTTCTTAATTACATAGGCCAGGTCGCGGTCGGTCATGCGGGGCAGGTTCTCGTAGAAACCGCCGCCTGTAACGTGGCACATGCCGTGGGGGCGAAGTTCTTTCAGGAGAGGTAAAACTGGGGCCACATAGAGCCGGGTAGGAGTCAGGAGTTCCTCGCCCAGGGTTTTAGTCCAGCCTTCGGGTACCGCATCTACTTGATAATCATGGTCCTTGAAGAAAATCTTGCGCAGGAGGGAAAAACCGTTGGAATGGACGCCGGAAGAAGGCAGGCCCAAGAGGACATCGCCTGCGGCCAGGTCATCGCCCGTGATCAGGTTCTTTTTATCCACGATCCCGACGGCAAAGCCCGCGATGTCGTAGTGACCGGGCGCGTAGAGGTCATTCATATCGGCGGTTTCGCCCCCGATGAGGGCGCAGCCGGATTCTTTACAGGCCCGGGCCACCCCAGCGACAATGGCTTGCACCAGGCTGGGCTCTGCCTGGTGCAGGGCCAGGTAGTCAAGGAAGAACAGAGGCTCAGCTCCTTGGACCAGGACGTCGTTTACGCACATGGCCACGGCGTCTTGGCCGATGGTGTCGTGCTTATCCATGGTAAAGGCCAGGAAGAGCTTGGTGCCCACGCCATCCGTGCCGGAGACCAGCACAGGTTCCTCATAGTGGCCAAGGGCACCCAGGTCAAACAAGCCTCCGAACCGCCCCAAGCTGGACATGGCTCCGGGCCGGGAAGTGGAGGCTAAATCATCCTTAATACGGCGCTGGACTTCGTAACCAGCTTCCAGGTCTACGCCGGCCGCCTTATATTGTTCAGCAGCCTTGGCTTGGGGCAGGTGGTCGTGGGGGAACTTATTGGTGGTCATCTTTCCTCTTCTCCTCGTTCTCCTAAATTATCTTTATAAGTTACTTATTTATCCTATATTAATACCAGCGTTCGGGCACTTTTTTAACTTCCAGACTTTGCACAAAGTCCTCAAAGTCGTTCAGCTCGGTGGGGTATTTCTCGGTGTAGCAGGCTGTGCAGACTTGGTCTTGGGACAGGCCCAAAGCCTTGCACAGGCCAGGCAGGGAGAGGAAGGCCAGGCTGTCTGCCCCGATTTCCTCCCGGATACCTTCAATGGATTTCTTAGCACCGATAAGATCATTATAGTCAGAAGAGTCTACCCCGTAAAAGCAGGGCCCGATCATCTTGGGGGAGGCAATGCGGACATGGACCTCTTTGGCACCAAATTCCCGCACCATCTTGATCAGCTGACGGACGGTAGTGCCCCGGACAATGGAGTCGTCCACCAGGGTGACAGACTTGCCTTCAATTAGGTAGCGGATGGGGGACAGCTTCATCTGTACTGCCAGACGGCGCTTCTGATTGGTAGGCTCAATGAAGGACCGGCCTGAGTATTTATTCTTGATCAGGCCGGATTGTAGGGGCAGGCCGGCAGCTTGTGCGTAGCCTTGGGCTGCGGCCAGGGCGGAGTCGGGTACCCCGATTACCCAGTCGCAGTCCACCCCGGATTCACGGGCAAGTTCCATACCTGTTTGGTAGCGGGCGCGATGAACATTGAGTCCGTCAATGGTGGAGTCGGGCCGGGCAAAATATATGTATTCCATGAGGCAAATGGCCCCATCTTGCTTGGGTGCGAAGCGGTGCGATAGCACTCCGTCTTTATTAAACTCCACGATTTCTCCTGGTTCGACATCGCGGACAAATTCTGCCCCCAGCATATCCAGGGCACAGGATTCCGAGGCTACGACGTAGCCGTCGCCCAGCTTGCCGTAGCAGAGGGGCATAAAGCCCTTGGGGTCGCGCACGGCGTAGAGGCGGTTTTTGCGCATGATGACAAAGCAGTAAGAACCCACCAGCTGGTTAAGGGACTCTTGGAGGGCCGGCAGGAAGGTGCCGGAATTGCGGACCAAGAGGTGGGCTAATATTTCACAGTTAGAGGTGGACTGGAAGATAGAACCCTTATTTTGCAGGTCGTGGTTTAGCTTGTTGTAATTCAGGATAGAGCCATTTGAGCAAATTGCGAATTCGGCCCGCAGGTGACGGAAAAACATGGGTTGAATATTGGACACAATGTTGTCCTTGGCCCCTGAGTAGCGAACGTGGCCCACGGCGTGCCGGGGCTCATTTTGGTCCAGCTTATCTATGGTTTCTTCATCAAAGACCTGGCGAACCAGGCCAAAGTTTTTGTAGCCCTGAAAGCTTTCTCCGTTAGTTACGAAGATCCCCGCGGATTCCTGACCGCGGTGCTGGAGGGCGTAAAGGGCGTTGTAGGCTTTATTCGCAGGTTTTTGCACATTATAGAGTCCCAGGACTCCGCATTCATGGTTCACGAGTTTATTCTCCTTGCTTTGAACCTAGGCCCATTCCTGGGGTTCAACTTCGGCAGCTTTTTCTACCTTGGTGGTTTGGGCTTGACGGAAGTTGCGGAAGGCTTCGCGCAATGCGGGGTCTGAAAGGCTCAGCATCTGCACGGCTAATAGGGCAGCGTTATAGGCTCCAGATCCGCCAATGGCGGTGGTGGCTACGGGGATGCCTCGGGGCATTTGAACTGTGGCCAGGAGGGAGTCCAGACCGTTTAAGGTGGACTTCATGGGGGCACCGATCACCGGCAGGATGGTGTGAGAAGCGACTACGCCAGCCAGGTGGGCCGCGCCGCCTGCGCCGCAGATGACTGCTTTCACGCCCCGGCCTTCCAGGCCTTCGACGTATTCAGCGACGGCTTCGGGGGTGCGGTGGGCGGACATAACCCGGACTTCAAAATCCAGGCCGAACTTTTCCAGAACTTGGCAGGCTTCCTTCATGGCGTCGAGGTCAGAGCGGGAACCCATAATTACAGAAACTTGGGGCATTGTTTTCTCCTTTAAGTAAGAGAGCCTGGCAGCTTAGGCTTGCCAGGGCTCTCCGGTTAGTCTTAACCATGCCTCCCTGTAGCGGTCGGCAGTTTTATCAATGATATCTTGGGGCAGGTGGGGTGCGGGCGGCTCCTTGTTCCAGTCCAGGCTGGACAGCCATTCCCGGAGGAACTGCTTGTCGAAGGAAACTTGCTCGTGGCCGGGCTCCCAAGCGTTCTTATCCCAGAAACGGGAGGAGTCAGGGGTAAAGGCTTCATCACCCAGGGTGAGCTGGCCGTCTAAGAAGCCAAATTCAAACTTGGTGTCTGCCAGGATAATACCCTGAGCTTCGGCATGGGCAGAGGCGGCCTCAAAGAGCTTGAGAGAGGTCTCTTCCAGCTGTTTGGCCAGGTCGTGGCCGATCCGGTTGCCTAATTCTTCTACGGAGATATTTTCGTCGTGCTCGCCCACTTCTCCCTTGGTGGAGGGGGTGAAAATAGGCTGGGGCAGGCGGTCGCCCTGGCGGAGGCCTGCGGGCATTTTAATGCCGTTGATCTCTCCGGTGGCCCGGTAGGACTTGAGGGCGGAACCCTCCAAATAGGCTCTTACGATACACTCCGCGGGGACCATCTCGAGCTTCTTGACCAGCATGGAACGCTTGGCCAGCTCTTCCTGATAATTGCAGAAGGGCTCGGGATAGTCGGCGGGATCTGTGGAGATCATGTGGCTGGGAACGATGTGCTCGAGCTTATTGAACCAGAAGGCGGACAGGGAGTTCAGGATACCGCCCTTGTCAGGGATGAGACCATCTAAGACGACGTCAAAAGCCGAAACGCGGTCGGTTACGACGATGAGGAGATTGTCTCCCAAGTCGTACATGTCACGCACCTTGCCGCGGGTAAGGAGGGGATAGTCCTTAATAGGACTTTCTTTCATTAGTTGCATGTATACTACCTCATACCTTTTCTGGCCTGGGGCATATCACAAGTGCAAGCTGCCGCTTGGGGGCTCTGCCAGTTTGTGGGGGGAGCCCCAAGGAGCCCAGGCCACTAAAAACAAAACATCCCTTATCATAAACCTTATGGGCTTTTTGGCCAAGGGGTAATAAAAAAGCCGGGCCAGCCGGCCCGGCAAAATTCTGCAGGTGCTTGTTAAGCTTTTAGCCTGCTTTTTTAGGCTTCTCTTGGACTATTTTACGACCTTGAAGGTTTGGCCCGCTTGGACCGTGAACATGAGGCAGTTGTTGATGGTCTGCTGC
>CAYNNG010000018.1:0-13398 GCA_964398655.1 uncultured Oscillospiraceae bacterium | reverse complement strand
GAAGGTTTGGCCCGCTTGGACCGTGAACATGAGGCAGTTGTTGATGGTCTGCTGCGCAGTTAGCTGGCGCTTGAGACGCTTCGGCAGACCACGCATGCATGCATATGTAGTGTACTTACATAATTACAAAATTTTTTCGCTTGGTATTTAGCAGGGGTTACGGGGAGGTAATTTGCAGTCCAGGTCGCTGACTTCTGAGATAAAGCTGAATAATTTATGGGCCAGGCTGGTCCAGGAATGCTGGGTGACCAGCTGAGTTGTCGCGGACGGCCGTCCCTCGGCCTGGTACTTGCAGGCCTGGTCTTGCAGGGCAGCCCGCAGATTATGGACGTGCTGGGGAAGGGCGGAAGGCAGGGGCTCATCCAGGTTTTGCAGGGGAGGCATGGGCACCCAGGAAATGGCGGAGTGGTGGGCAAGTTCCGGTCCCATCTGCTCGCGCAGGGCGGGGAGGTCGGTGACGACTAGGCGGAGGCCGGAAGCGAGGGCTTCCAAGGCAATGAGGCCCAGGCCTTCATAGTAGGAAGGGAGGACAAAAATATCCGACCGCCGCATATGCTGGGCCAGGACTTTTTGCTCCTCCGCCTCCCAAAACTTGATCTTGGGATTGTGCTTACTGCGCGCCCTTAGCTCACGGGCAGCCTCCGGCGTGGGGCCGCCCACGATATCCAGGTGGGCCTCCGGGACTTCTTGGCGGACCAGGTCGAAGGCCTCGGCCAATTCGTAAACCCCCTTGGCATGCGAAATTTTGCCGGCATAGAGATAATTTATCGCGCCTTCCCGGGAGGGCGGTACGGCGGGCGCCGGGTAAAAAATCCGGTGGTCGTAGGCCCCGCCCGTGACCCGGATTTTGGCAGGCTCGAGCTGGTAGGTTTCCTCTATATCCTGGACTTGGAAGCTAGAGAGGGCGGTTACTCCAGCTAGACCCGGCAAATTCCCCACATAGCGGTCTTTGAACTCAGGATGCTGTTGGGCTTGGCGGAGGTCAGTTCCGTGACAGATGCCCAGTACGGGAACTTCAGGAAAGACTTCCAAGACTAGGCGGGCCAGAATCCAGAGATGGTGGCAAATAATCAGGTCCGGCTTAGCTTGCGCGCGGATTGCTTGCAGTTTACGCCGGAAGGCCTCTTGATAAAGGTCTATTTGCCTTTCCGACATCTGGCTGAAAATGCTTGAAGGGTAGGGCATCTCGTCGGACATGCCGCAGATGGGGAAGGGCAGGTCGGCTGGCAGGTCCTCTCGGTCAGGGTTGCTGAAGGTGAGGGGGAACTCTTGGTCTGCAGCCAACCAGTCTACTTCAAGACCAGCGGGCTGGGCATAGAGGGCCAACTGGCGGCCGGGCAGGAGCCGTTGGAATTCTGCCAGGAGGTTCCGGTAATAAATGCCTGACCCCGTGCGGGTAGGCAGCTGGGCCAGGCAGTGGAGAACGGTCAGACCGGCCATGCCTATTGTCCTTCTATGGCATCTATGGCTTCGGTGACAGCGGCTCTAAAGCCGTGCCTTTCCAGGGCGATGACCCCGCGAATGGTGGTGCCGCCGGGCGAGCAGACCTGGTCTTTCAGCACGGCGGGGTGCCGGCCAGTAGCCAGGAGGCTGCCAGCCCCGGAGGTCATCTTGGCGGCCAGGCTGAGGGCTAAATCGCGTTTGAGCCCATGTTTAACCCCGACATCTGCCAGGGCTTCTACATACATGGCTGTAAAGGCGGGACCGCAGCCGCTGATGGTAGCTCCGGCCGAGAACTGGTCGGGCGGCAGATAGAAGATCTCCGCGATCTGGCCAAAGACCTCTTCAAAACAGGCCAGGTGATGGTCCTGAAGGCTGTGCTTTTCCTCGCAGATCAGCAGGCCTTGGCCTACGGCGATGGGCAGGTTGGGCAGGGCGGTAATATGGGCGGTGCCAGGAATCAAGGCTTCCAGGTCGTCAAAAGTTTTGCCGGCCGCGATACTAACCACGATCTTGCCCTGCAGGCTTGCGGCGACCGGGGGAAGCAGGTCGGCCAGCTGCCAGGGCTTGACGGCCAGGACGACCAGGTCGGAAAAGTTCACCACTTCTTCTACCGTGTCCAAGGCCAGCATACCCCGGGCCTGGCAGTTTCTCTCCAGCTTATCCAGGTGCAGGGCGGTAGCAGCTAGGCTGAGGCTTACGCTGCGGTCTGCGCTTGGGTCGGGTGTAGCTTCTGCCTGGGCCGGAGTTGCTTGATTTGTGGCCAGCTGACTTTCAGACTTTTGGACGGCCTTACCCCTCAGCAAGCCATCTGCAATGGCCTGGGCCATATTACCAAAACCTATAAATCCAAGATGCATGTTTTCCTCGCTCTCTAGGTCCGCTTGCGCATGGGGCATGGGGCCAATGTCAAGTTGCTATACCCTATACCGCGCGTATCAGGCAAGCTATCTGCCTTACTTACAGGCTTACAGGTGCTGTGCGCCAGTTGAGCCTACCGACGATTGATCCATAAGCCGCGGGTAAAGTCCGGCATAGATTGGGGCAGACCGCCCTGGGCCAGGGAGTTTTCGGACAGCAGGGTTACACTCATCCAGCTGGCGGCGTCGTAGACATCAATGGGCATGGGCTCTCCCTTGTCTAGCGCTTCAAAGAAAGCGGAGAATTCCAGCCAATCCATGCCGTCATGGCCACCCTTAATGCCTTCGGCCAAATACTTTTGCCAGATGGGGTGTTCGTACTGGTCGCGATAAGACTCCACATTGCCCCAGTGGTCCTGCCATCCGCGCAGGTGATATTGGTGATCACAATATCAGCTTGACTAAAATGCTGACCCTGCAAGTGATGGTCCTGAGGCAGTTTATGCTTAACATAGTATTCCAAGCCGGTCCCCGGACGAGAACTGTGGCTGGACACGGTCAGCATACGGTTGCCCCTATTGATACTTAATATTTTCGCGATAGGTCCCAACTCGTGGGTGGGGTAGTTGTCGGCATTGCGCCGACTACCTCGCAGGCCACGGCAATCTTGGCCTGCATGGCCTCCTTGGCCACATTGAGGTGCTGGTTCCAGTCCGTGGCGATAAACACACAGTCAATCCCCTCGATAGACAAAATATCGCGATAGTTGGTGGTAGCCCGGGGCTCGGTTTCTTGGTGCTGGACCACATGGTCCTGGGCGATCTTGGCTCGGTCCTCGTAGCGGTCACAGACCCCGACAACCTCTACAGCTTCCCGCGGCGCGATTACCGTGTCGTAGATGCTCAGGCCTCGAAGTCCTAAACCGATCAAACCCATCTTAATTTTGTGCATGCTGAATTAGCCTCCTAGTCTTTTCTGTGTCTGCTGTGTCTGCTGTTCATTCTAGAGGGTTTGGAGGAGATAGGAAAGGTGGGTAGTTTTAAGGTTTTCATTTTTGCGCCTGCTCAAAGAATAAGTATTGGGGAGGTCCTTGATAGACTTTTCTGATAAAATTTTTACATGGGGGGTGTTTTATGGCTAGTCTTCATTTCCCTTCAAAGGCACTATGGGCTAAAAAGTCCGATTCTGCCAGCGTTTATAAATGGCTACCTTTAGAACAGCATTTGCTTGACACACGCAATGTGATAAATGCCTTATGGCAGCATTGGCTGAGTGCTGGAAGCAAAAGACAAATTATTTCAGCCCTTAGTGAAAATAATGAAGATGCGGCTCTCAAGCTGATTAGCTTCTTGAGTTTGACACATGATCTTGGTAAAGCCACGCCTGCCTTCCAAGCCAAAAGGAAAGGCAAGGTCTGGTCTGATCTGGACCGTCGCTTGCTGGAAAATTTAGCCCTCGACGGGTTTTCAGATTTAGAAGATTTACAGTTAACCTCACCCTCTAAATCTCCTCATGCTCTGGCTAGTCAGGTTATCTTGCAGAAGTTTGGGGTGAAGGAAGATGTGGCTTGTATAGTGGGTGCCCACCACGGTAAGCCAGTGGATGCCCCTAACTTCTTTAAAGAACAAACATTAAGCTATACAGCCAACTATTATCAATCCGACCTTTCGGGGGAGGAGTGTGTAAAGCATTGGTTTAACACACAAAAAGCCATCTATGAATGGGCACTAAGTGAAGCGGGCTACAAGCATACGGATGAACTTCCCAGCGTATCTTTGACGGGTCAGGTCCTGCTTTGTGGCTTGCTGATTATGGCCGACTGGATTGCCAGCAATGAACTATATTTCCCTCTGATTAATTTAGGAGCAAATGAGATATCTGACCAATATTCTAGAATGTATGAAGGCTGGACACACTGGTTCCATGAAAAGGCAGATGTGTTTACTTACAAGCCAGATATACACAAGTTATATAAAGACAGCTTTAAATTTTTGCCAAGACCTGTACAAGAGGAATTTGCCCAGCTTATTAGTACAATTGGAGACCCAGGGATAATTATCCTCGAAGCTCCCATGGGGATTGGCAAAACTGAAATGGCGCTGGCAGCGGCAGAACAGCTAGGCAGCAAGCTTGGGCAGTATGGAATTTATTTTGGCTTGCCCACGCAAGCTACCTCAGATGGGATATTTGAGCGCATTGAAGACTGGGTTGGCAGACTTGGCAATGAAGGGCTGCCAGGACATAAGTCAATTCAATTAGTACACGGGAAGTCTGCACTCAATGAGGAGTACCAACGCCTCAAACGCAAAACAAGTAACTCAGATGCTGAAGAGAATGGCTCTGTTAGTGCGGATGAGTGGTTTGTAGGTAGAAAGACTGCTACCTTGGATGATTTTGTCGTGGGTACGGTGGATCATTTTTTGATGACCGCATTAAAACAAAAGCACTTGGCCTTGCGCCACCTAGGCTTTAGTAATAAGGTTGTAATTATTGATGAAGTTCATGCCTACGATGCCTACATGAGTCAATATTTGCAGATGGCCCTCGAGTGGATGGGAGCCTACCACGTGCCTGTTATTATGCTGTCTGCTACCTTACCCGGTCAGCAGCGCGAAGCCTTTGTACGTAGTTACTTGCGAGGCCAGGGTTATAAATCCCGTGAGATGAAGTGTCCAGATGATCTTAATACTATCTCAGCTTATCCTCTGGTTACCTATACAGATGGAGCTGAAATAAAGCAGGCCCAAGATTTCTCTCCTCAAGAGGACAAGGAATTTCTAATAATACGACTATCTGAGGAAGACCTGGTCGCCAAGGTGGCAGAACTTCTTGAGGACGGAGGCGTGCTGGGCTTAATGGTTAATACTGTTAAGCGTGCACAAGCTATGGCTGACTTATTTTCTGAGGTATTTGGTCCTGATACAGTGGAGTTATTGCACTCACAGTTTATAGCCACGAACCGCATTGCTAAAGAGAAAAAACTCCTAGACATGATTGGTAAGGGCAAAGTCAGACCAAGTAAAAAGATTATTATTGGTACTCAGGTGATTGAGCAATCATTAGATATAGATTTTGATGTGCTCATCAGCGATCTAGCCCCCATGGACCTGCTCTTGCAACGCATGGGACGCTTGCATCGCCATAAGCTGGATAATCGCCCAGCCAAGCTGACAAATCCTCAAGTATATGTTTTAGGCACAGATCCCGCTTACAACTTCGAACCAGGATCGGAGTTTGTATATGGTCAATATCTCTTAATGCGGACACAATATTATTTGCCAGATAGAGTTTTTCTGCCCACGGATATTTCTCCGCTGGTGCAAAAGGTGTACGGGGATGCGGAGCTTGCATTAGATGAAGCTAGTGCTGAGACCTACCAAAAGGCGAAATCGCAACATGAGTATAAGATCCAACAAAAGGAACACGCAGCTAAGACCTATCGCATAAATAAGCCTCACAGCCGCCTGCAAAAATCTTTGGTTGGCTGGTTGCAGAATGTTAACTTATATGCTGAAGAATGTGGGCATGCCCAGGTAAGGGATGCAGATGAAACAGTTGAAGTAATTTTGGTACAGGCCTGTGGTACGGGCTATAGTTTCGTGGGAGAAAAGGCCGATATTTCAGGAGAATTGAACGATCCAGCCATTGCCCAAAAGCTAGCTAGACAAACTATCACACTCCCTAGAGCTGTGACCTATAACATTGATAAGGCTATCAAAGAGCTAGAAGAATATAACCGTAAGTATCTAGCGGCTTGGCAGAGGCAGCCTTGGTTGAAAGGCTGCTTGGGCATAATACTTAATGACCAGGGGAATTTCCCTCTGGGCCAATTTTGCCTCAAGTATAGCTCGAGTCAGGGGCTGTCTTATCAGAAGCTGAACGCTTAGCGCTACCATTTTAATTGATTGGTAATAATTTACAAAAAAATCGTAGATGATATAGAAAATTTATGACATAATAGCAACAACTTAGTTGAGCTATAAGGAGGCGCGAGTTATGGGGAGATTTAATTTGTTATCCGAACCTTGGATCAGAGTGATTACTGATGACAAAGGTCAGGTGCAAGAAGTGTCCATGCTGGAGCTCTTCCAAAATGCTCAAAATTATTTGCGTTTGGCAGGAGAGACTGAGGCTCAAAATTTTGCTATGCTCCGTTTGCTCTTGGCCGTACTGCACACCGTTTTCTCCCGCCTGGATGTGAATGGACGACCTTATGGCTATGTTGAATTAGATGAACGATATAGGCCAATTGGTGAGGTTGATCCTGATGATGCGGAAGACTACTATGCAGACCTGGAAAATACCTGGCATGAATTATGGAAGGCGGGTAGCTTCCCTGAAATTGTTGGTGACTACTTACAAAAGTGGACCGATCATTTCTTTCTCTTTGATGAAGAATTTCCTTTTTCCCAGGTAACCAGTGATGATTTGCTTAAGTTTAATTTGGTGCGCTTTAACCCTAGCAATTTTTCTGGGAAAAACCTGAATCGTACGATATCAGAAAGTGGCAATAAGCTAGCTTTGTTTTCTCCTAAATACTCGCGTGATAACAATAAAGAATTACTTTCAGAAGCTGAGATGGCACGTTGGCTCGTAGCGTTTCAGGGATATATAGGTCTTGCTGATAAGGCCTCTTTTGATACCGGAGAAAAATATAAATCCTCAAAGGGCTGGCTTTTTGACATAGGCGGTATATATATTGAAGGCCATAATTTGTTTGAAACACTCATGCTCAACTTTATCCTCACACACGAGGAAAACTTAGGCCTGGATTACATCCCTACACAAGAACCGAGCTGGGAACATGTGGGCGCGGCTTTTGTCCAACGCCGCTTTGCCTCTGACATCGTTGATAACTTGGCTGAGCTCTATACAGTCTGGGGACGTGCAGTTTATATCGACCCTAAGACCGATAGTTCGAAGCCCTTCAACATGGGCATTATTAAGTTGCCAGAACTTAATCACCTCGAAGCCGATATTGAGCCAATGACCCTGTGGCGTTGGAACGAACAAGGACCTAATAAAGGGAAATACACTCCTAAGAAACATATGGCGAACGAAGCTTTATGGCAAGCCTTTAACGTGATTGCAATCACAGGTGATAAGTACCACAAGCCTGGTGTTATTAAATGGCTTAACGATATAGAGGATGCTCTTGGCTCTCCAATTGTTACTTTGAGGTCTATTAGTCTGCAGGATGATGGAAATGCCACTTCTTGGGTGCCCACGGATGATGTATCCGATTATCTACAGCTCAAGAACCAGTTGCTTTTTGATGAAGACGCAGAAAGATGGACTACACGAATTGATGCAGAAGTTCAGTTAATTAAGAAGCTAATTGGCTGGAATCTCAAAACTTTCTCAAATGATTTGAATAACATCCGTAATTCAAAAAATACGGGATTTGTGGATAGCGTCGTACAAAAGGCATATTTCGAAGTAGATCAGCCTTTCAGAGATTGGCTTATAAGCATAGATCCATCTGATAGCCAAGAAGAAAAGATTCGCGAATGGCGCAAGAAACTGTTCAAGATTATTAAACGACAAGCAGATGAATTAGTTTCTAATGCTGGCAAGAGAGACTACCTCGGCAGAGTCATAAAAAAGAACGAAAATGATCCAGGACGCGAAATGAATATAGCCACAGCATATAGTGCATTCATTTATCAGCTAAAGAAGGGAGTGACAGGGTAATGAGCCAACAGCTAAAAGTATCTAGCGTGGTGAGCCAAATTATTAGCCGGCTTGAGGAAAATTTGGAGGCTAGCAGTTCTAAGAAAGACTTGGCCAACCTACGCAGCTCAATAGGCAAAGATTTAAGTGAGTCTGCGGCAATTTGGCCTTTGATCTTTGAGCGAGTGCCCGAAAGTTTTCTCAGTCACAATGGTATTCCGACTTATGAAGAGAATGCTATTGTACATGCTTTGCAGTTTTATGCCCTACATCAGCAGGGTAAAAAAACTAGTGTCCAGCTCGATAATACGGAGGACAACAAATATCAAAATATTGGTAGCTCTTTAAAAATTTTACGCACCGCAGAAAATAAAGAAGCCCTAGATCGTCGCTTTAATGTGATGATTACTTCAAGTACTTATGAGGAATTGGTCTACCATCTGGGGCATATGATACGCCTTCTGCGCCGAGAGGAATCAGCCAAGGCCGATTATGCCTTGATGAGTGATGATCTATTTTGGTTTCAATTAGGCAGACAAGAGCAAGTGCGTTTGAGATGGGCGCAAAGCTACTACCACGTAGATAAAAAAGAGGAGAATAAAAATGAATAAACGTTTATTTGTTGACGTCCACGTACTACAGAACATTCCACCGTCAAACATTAATCGGGATGATACCGGCAGCCCAAAAACTGCCCAGTATGGTGGAGTAACTCGAGCTAGGGTCAGTTCCCAGGCCTGGAAAAGAGCCATGCGGCAATATTTCAACGAGGTTGGTGAGCTGAGGAATGTGGGTACGCGAACTCTAGAGATCGTGCAATATGTGGCTGATGAGATTCAGAAGTTAGATCCCGCGGTAGAGCGAGAAACTGCTTTGCAGATGGCTGAGAAGACTTTTAACAACGCAAAGGTTTCGACCAAGGACCAAAAGGCTAAGGCCCTATTCTTCATTAGCTCCGTCCAAGCTAAGAAGTTTGCCCAAGCCGCTTTGGATGGTGTAACTGATAAGGCCACTCTGCAGAAAATTTTGCAAGCTGATCCTGCGGTAGATATCGCCTTATTTGGCCGCATGGTCGCAGACGACCCTTCCTTGAATGAGGATGCCTCTTCTCAGGTTGCCCACGCTATTTCCACGCATGCTGTGCAAACAGAGTACGATTTTTATACGGCCGTAGATGATTTAGCTCCTGAAGACAATGCCGGAGCCGGCATGTTGGGAACTCTAGAATTCAATTCTTCCACGCTCTATCGCTATGCAAATGTTGCGGTCCACGAATTTTTGCAACAGTTAAATGATGCGGATTTGACTTTAAATGCTTTAAAGCTTTTTATTGAAGCCTTTGCTATGTCTTTACCTACAGGTAAGGTTACATCTTATGCGAACCAAACCTTGCCCAGTGCGATTTTAGTAACTTTGCGGACTGACAGACCGGTTAACCTAGTTACGGCCTTCGAAAATCCTATAAAGTCGCATGCTGGCTATATACAAGAATCTATTAACTGTCTAGGCGCTGAACTGGAGCGTACCAGTAAGTTTGTGGGTCAGCCTGCAGCAGCACTAAGTTTGGGCATGCCTGGGGTAGGGTTGGAAGCTGACGATTTTGCTCAGTTATTGCAGGAATTTTCGGATAAAATTTCCCCCTTGCTGCAGGCACTGTAGGGGGTTGTTATGAAAACCCTCTTGCTTAAATGTGCTGGCCCCCTACAATCTTGGGGCAACGATTCTAATTATGATACCCGGCGCACAGCACATATACCTACTAAGAGTGCGATTGTAGGACTTTTAGCGGCTGCCTTGGGATACAGGCGGGATGAGGACGAGCGGATTCAAGCCCTCAATAGTTTGGACTTTGCGGTACGTGTTGATCAGTCAGGCAGTATTCTGCGTGACTATCATATGGTCCGCAAGGAGAGTCTAAAAAAGAGTGAGCAAGCAGTATATATTACTCAGCGTGATTATCTGCAGGATGCGGTTTTTATCGTTGCTATAGGCAGCGAGGACGAGGACTTAATGGATAAGATTGAAGGAGCCCTCTCTGCCCCTTATTTTCAGCCTTTTTTGGGACGACGGTCCGTACCGGTAACGGCGGATTTTGTAATTGGCAGTTTTGATCTAACCCCTATTGAGGCTCTGAAAAACTGGCGTTGGGAAGCTGTGTCTTGGTACCAGCGCGAACTCAAGCAACATAAGGTTAAACTTGAAATCTATGCCGATGCAGATTTGGTAGATTCACAGTACAGGCGTATGGAGAAGGAGAGAGTCATATCTTTCTCCCAGAAAGAACGTAAGTTCTCTTATCGCCCCATAGGCAGAACGTTTGTTGAAAAAGTCAATCCATATTACAAGGAAGAGCATGACTCTTTTACCGCTGAGCACGATGCTTTTTCTGCGATTGGAGGCTAGAGATGTATCTTTCCCGCGTAGAAATTGATGTAGCTAACCGCCAAAAACTCAAAGACCTAACTCACTTGGGGGCTTACCATAGCTGGGTTGAGCAATGCTTCCCTTCAGAACTGCAAAGGCATGAGCGGAGCAGGAAGCTATGGCGGATTGATCCTCTGCGAGGCAAGCTTTATTTAATTGTGGTTAGTGATATGCCGCCTGACTTGCGTAAATTGGAAAGATACGGTGTGGAGGGTACAGGTCAGACGATATCTTATGATAATTTTCTGAATTCACTAAATAACGGTATGTTAGCGAAATTCCGGGTTACCTTAAATCCCGTAATCTCTAAAAGCACAGGGAAGCAATCAGGAAAGCGAGGACGCAGATACCCTCATATTACAGTTGCTCAACAATTGAATTTTCTAGAGCAAAAAGCTTTAAACCACGGATTTGAATTGCTGGAAAATCAATATGAAGTAGTTGATCGGGCATTTGTGCCCCTCAAGTACCGTGGAGGTGCCAGGCCGGTAAATATTAGCAAGGTAACCTACCAGGGGATCCTGAAAATTACAGATGCTGAAAAACTTAGATCAGCCATGACTCTAGGCATTGGCAGAGAGAAAGCCTATGGCTGTGGTTTACTCACAGTAATCCCTATAAGCAATGACAAATAAAAAGTTTGGAGCCAAGAAGACTGAGCTGCAAGAATTACCTAAGATCGCAGATAGAGTTACCTTTATCTACATAGAACATGCAAAAATAAACCGTCAAGATAGCGCCATCACCGTATCTGACAAGCGAGGGCTGGTAAAAATACCAGCCGCTTTGCTTAGTGTCCTGCTCTTGGGGCCCGGTACAGAGATCAGTCACCGTGCAATCGAATTGATTGGAGATACAGGAACAGCTATGGTCTGGGTCGGAGAAAGGGGTGTGCGCCACTATGCCCATGGTCGCAGCTTATCTCGTTCCAGTAGATTCGTTGTACAACAAGCAAAATTGGTCTCTAACACGAGATCCAGGCTTGCAGTATCACGAAAAATGTACCAGCTACGCTTTCCTGGCGAAGACGTATCTAAGCTGACCATGCAACAACTACGTGGCCGGGAAGGTGCCAGGGTGAGAAATGTTTACCGCCAACTTTCCCGCACCTACAATGTGCCTTGGACCGGACGTGTATATGATCCGGATAATTTTGAAGGAAGCAGCGTCATCAACCAGGCCCTGTCGGCTAGCCACGTCTGCCTATATGGCTTGGTGTACAGCATTATTGTAGCCTTGGGCTTGTCTCCCGGACTCGGCTTCGTCCATACGGGACATGACTTATCTTTTGTCTATGACATCGCAGATCTGTACAAGACTCACATAACGGTGCCTATATCTTTCCAATTGGCTGCAGAAGCCGCAGAAGGAGATGATATTGGAACCATGGCTAGGCAGCGTGTCCGCGATGAGTTTGTTAATGGAGATATTATCAAAGCTATTGTTAGAGATCTTAAATTTCTTTTAGAAATGTCTGACAGTGAGGATGAACAAGTTGAAATAGATTCTATTAGTTTATGGGACGATAAAGCTGACCATGTGAAGTATGGCATCAACTATAGTGAGAGAACAGATTAATGCCTTTTACTGTAATTACCCTATCTAAAGTGCCGGCTTCTTTGCGGGGCGATCTTAGCAAGTGGATGCAGGAAATCGATACGGGCGTTTATATTGGCAATTTTAATAGTCGCGTGCGAGAGCACCTATGGCAGCGCGTAACCAGCAATATTGGTCAAGGTCAAGCGACCTTGAGCTACCAGGCACAGAATGAACTGGGATATGATTTTGCCACCTTCAACACTCAGAGATTTCCCGTTGACTATGATGGCTTGCATCTTGTGATGTTTCCCTCAACAGATGACCTTTCAGATGAGTTACAGCCTGGATTTAGTAAAGCCTCAAACTTTCGTAAAACGCGCAAATTTAGCCATAGCAAACATATGGAGCGCGAGGGCGGGGACTCCCAAAAGGATGCTGAGTCTTGCGTTTCAGTGGGTGTAACAGTTAATACGGATCAGGGAATTCCCTATGTTGTCTTAGACTTAGAGACTGATGGCTTAGATCCATTTCACGATCACATCATTGAGATTGGCGCGCTTAAATTTGGCTTGAGTGAGCCGGAAATATTCCATCGCTTAATTTTGCATGACACACCACTCCCGGAAGCCATTGTGAGCCTCACTAACATTACGGATGAACTACTGCGAGTCGATGGTGTAAACATTGAGCAAGCTATGGCAGAATTATTAGCTTTTATCAATGATCTTCCGATTGTTGGCTATGGAGTAGATTTTGATCTCAATTTTATAAATGCCTATCTGAGACGTGGAGGCTTGCCAGGACTCAATAACAAATGTATAGATGTCTTGCAATTAGTTAAGCGTGAGAAGATGTTCCTGGCAAATTATAAATTGGGAACTGCATTAAGTGCTTATGGCATCGCATCTTCTGTAAGGCATCGTGCCCTAGAAGATGCTATGGTTACGAACGAGCTTGCAGTAAAAGTAAATAAATTTTACGATTACCTAAAAATCAAGGCCGATAAATAAGGGATCTTTTAGTGTAGTACCCGCACACGCGGGGGTGATCCCGTTGTCGACTTTAATCTCCATTTCCTTGTATAGTAGTACCCGCACACGCGGGGGTGATCCTCCTCCAACGCTTTTTGGTAAGCTTCCCACATAGTAGTACCCGCACACGCGGGGGTGATCCCTCCGCTTCCCGGCGTGCAATCTCGGCCTTTTGGTAGTACCCGCACACGCGGGGGTGATCCCAAAGGAGGAGGCGGAGACCCAGAAATGACGAAGTAGTACCCGCACACGCGGGGGTGATCCTCACAAGGTAAAAGGCGGTGACGTTATCATCTGGTAGTACCCGCACACGCGGGGGTGATCCCAAGCCACAGCCGCTACGGCTCAATTTAGACCTGTAGTACCCGCACACGCGGGGGTGATCCCCGCATCGTCTATAAAGTAACTTCCCGGTTTGCGTAGTACCCGCA